>CAUQYP010000022.1:0-33918 GCA_963522035.1 uncultured Noviherbaspirillum sp.
CCTGGCGACGCGTCGCCGTCTAACGGGGATCCACGTCAAAAGCCACGTCAAAAGCCACGTCAAAAGCCACGTCAAAAGCCACGTCAAAAGCAAAAGCAACTGTCGCTGCGCGGGCAACGGCAAGGGCAACTGTCGCTGCGCGCAACATGCAATATCGCTTACAGGCCGGCTTGAACAAGTCAGCACGAAACTGCTCTACCCGGCACCCTTCATCGATTGCGGCAGCCACAGCACCAGCTCCGGGAACGCATAGATCAAGGCGAGCGCCGCGACGATCAGGAAAAACATTGGCAGGGTCACCTTGGCAATCCACGGGATCTGCTTGTTCGTCATGCCCTGCAGCACGAACAGGTTGAAGCCCACCGGCGGCGTAATCTGCGCCATTTCCACCACCAGCACGATGAAGATGCCGAACCAGATCAGGTCGATGCCGGCCTTTTCCACCGTGGGCAAAATAACGCCCATGGTCAGCACCACCATCGAAATGCCGTCGAGGAAGCAACCAAGCACGATGAAGAAGAACATCAGCACGATGATCAGCATCACGTTGGACAAGCCGAGCGAACCGATCCACTCGGCCAGGTGGCGCGGCAGCCCGAGGTAGCCCATGGCCAGCGTCAGGAACTGCGCGCCGCTGAGGATGAGCGCGATCATGCAGAACAGGCGGGTTGCACCCATCAGGCTGTCGGTGAAAGTCTTGCGGTTCAGCGAGCCCTGTGCGGCCGACAGGATCAGCGCGCCCAGCACGCCGACTGCCGCCGCCTCGGTCGGGGTTACCCATGGCGAATAGACCGCGCCCAGCACCAGCACGATCAGCATGCCGACCTGCAGCAGGTGGCGCGAGCGGTATAGCTTTTCCTTCAGGCTCAGCTTTTCGGTGGCTGGCGGGATTGCGCCCGGGTTGGCCAGCGCCCACACCACGATATAGCCGGAAAACAGCATCGCGAGCAGGATGCCGGGAATGATGCCGGCGATGAACAGCTGGGCAATCGACACGTTGGCCGACACGCCGTAGACGATCATGATGATGGACGGCGGGATCAGCAGGCCCAGTGTGCCGGCGCCGGCCAGCGTGCCGATGACCTTGTCTTCCGGGTAGCCGCGCCGCGCCAGCTCCGGGATCGTCATCTTGCCGATGGTGGCGCAGGTGGCGGCGGACGAGCCCGACACGGCGGCGAAGATCGCGCAGCCGATGACGTTGGTATGCAGCAGGCGGCCGGGCACGTTTTCAAGCCAGGGCGCAAGGCCCTTGAACATGTCTTCCGAGAGCCGGGTGCGAAACAGGATCTCGCCCATCCAGACAAAGAGGGGCAGCGCGGTCAGGGTCCAGGAGGACGATGCGCCCCAGATGGTCACCGCCATCGCGTCGCCCGCCGGCCGCGCGGAAAACATCACCATGGAAATCCAGGCGACGCCGGACAGCGCAAGCCCGATCCAGACGCCGGAACCCAGTATGGCGAACAGCGTTGCGACGAGCAGCAGGGTAATCAGTACATCCATGGCGAGCCGTTCCTGTTGACTGCAAGTGCGTCACTCATTGCGAAGCATCTCGCCTGAACTGTGCGTAATTCGTTTGCCGCGGATTTCAAGGATGAAATCGTCGAGCAGGGCGATGAAGAGCACGATGGCGCCGACCGCCATCGCGATCTGCGGTATCCACAAGGGCGTGGCATCGTTGCCGGTTGAAATGTCCTGGAAGTCCCAGGACTGGTAGGTCAGCTTGACTGCATAGAAGGCCAGCGCACCGGCCAGCAGGCCGGCTGCGAACAGCGACCAGATTTCCAGCGCACGCCTGACGCGCGGCGATGCCGCCTGCAGCAGCAGCGAGACGCGGATATGCTCGCCGCGCTTGAACGTGTGCGCCAGCGCCAGGAAGCCGCAGGCAGCCATCGCATAGCCGGCGTACATGTCGGTGCCGCGCCAACCGAACGCGAGCGCCCGGTCGACGATGCCGGCGACCACCATCAGCAGGGTCACCACCATGAAGAAAGCCGCTGCATAGCCGGCTACGCTATACAGCCTGTCTAGAAAACCGCGCATGGAAACCCGTCGCCTGGTAAGAGTGGAAGCCGAATGTGACCGCGGTTATTTCTTGTTGTACGCGTCGATGACGGCCTGCCCGTCCGCGCCCGCCTTCTTCACCCAGTCGGCCTGCATGGTCTGGCCTACCTGCTTCAGGTCGGCCTGCAGTTTGGCCGACGGCTTGTGGATCGTCATGCCCTTTTCCTTCAGCGCATTCAGGTACCACAGGTTCTTTTCTTCCGAGGTTTTCCAGCCGCGCGTCTCGGCCGCTTCAGCCGCCTTCAGTACGGCGGCCTGGCTAGGCTGGTCCAGTGCGTCGAAGGCTTTCTTGTTGACGATGATGGCGTTCTTGGGCAGCCAGGCCTGGGTGTCATAGAAATTCTTGACCTGCTCGTACACCTTGGAGTCGTAGCCGGTGGAGCCGGAGGTCATGAAGGACTCGACGACGCCGGTGGCCAGCGCCTGCGACAGTTCGGAGGCCTGCACCGTGACCGGCTGCGCGCCGACCAGTTCGGCGATGCGGCTGGTGGACGGGCTGTAGGCGCGCCATTTCAGGCCCTTCATGTCGGCTGCGCTCTCGATCGGCTTCTTGGAGTAAATGCCCTGCGGCGGCCATGCCACCGCGTACAGCATCATCATGCCCTGCTTGGCAAGCAGGTCGTTCTGGGCTTTCTTCGACGCCTTGTAGAGCCGCATCGACTCTTCGTAGGAAGTGGCCAGGAACGGGATGCCGTCGGTCCCGTACAGCGGGTTCTCGTTCTCGAAGTTCGCCAGCAGGATCTCGCCGATCTGCGCCTGCCCGCCCTGGACCGCGCGCTTGATCTCGGGCGCCTTGAACAGCGACGCATTGGAATGGACGGTGATCTTGAGCTTGCCGCCGGTGGCCGTGTCGACATCGGTCGCGAACTGCTGCGCGTTCTCGGTGTGGAAGTTGTTGGCCGGGTAGGCGGTCGGCATGTCCCATTTCACTTGCGCCTGGGCAGCAGCGGCGAAGACGATCAGGGGAAGGGTGAAGGCGAA
Source organism: uncultured Noviherbaspirillum sp. (assembly GCA_963522035.1). GTDB lineage: Bacteria > Pseudomonadota > Gammaproteobacteria > Burkholderiales > Burkholderiaceae_D > Noviherbaspirillum_A. The sequence continues at coordinate 3,043 of CAUQYP010000022.1, forward strand.
CTTGGTCAAGCGCATGACGTGCCTTTCGAAGGAAGTCGAAGTGGAATGGAAGAGCAAGGAGGGAAGAGTAGCGTGTGGCGCTGGTTTTCTCAAGAGAAAGGCGACATCGGGCTGTCGAAGATCGGCAAAGGTGCCGGATTGGGTTTGCGCGGCTATGATGGAGGACACTTTTTCCGATCACAGCACTTTTTGGGTGCAAAAGGCGACACGCCTTGCACCCTACGAAAACAACGAAAGGCAGGTTTCCATGCAGCGCTGGCAATTCTGGGTAGACCGCGGCGGCACCTTCACCGACATCGTGGCGAAGCGGCCGGACGGCACGCTCGTCACCCACAAGCTGCTCTCCGACAGCCCGGACCAGTACCGCGACGCGGCGGTCGCAGGCATCCGGCACCTGCTGGGCCTGAAGCCCGACGAACGCATACCGCTGGAGCTGGTCGAAGCGGTGAAGATGGGCACCACGGTCGCCACCAATGCGCTGCTGGAACGCAAGGGCGAGCCGACCGTGCTGGCTACCACCAGGGGCTTTCGCGACGCGCTGCGCATCGCCTACCAGAACCGGCCGCGGCTGTTCGACCGGCATATCGTGCTGCCCGAGCTGCTCTACGAACGCGTGATCGAGATCGACGAGCGCGTCGGCGCCCACGGCGACCTGGTGCAGGCGCTGGACGAGGACGCCGCCGAACGCGCGCTGCGCGAGGCCTGGGACAGCGGCTACCGGGCGCTGGCCATCGTCTTCATGCACGGCTACCGCTACACCGACCATGAAGCCGCGGTCGAGCGCATCGCCCGCCGCATCGGCTTTACCCAGGTGTCGACATCGCATGCGACCAGCCCGATGCTGAAGCTGGTCTCGCGCGGCGACACCACCGTGGTCGACGCCTACCTTTCGCCCATCCTGCGCCGCTACGTCGACCAGGTGGCCGACGAGATGCCGGGCGTGAACCTGCAGTTCATGCAGTCCAACGGCGGCCTGACCGACGCCCACGCCTTCCACGGCAAGGACTCCATCCTGTCGGGTCCTGCCGGCGGCATCGTCGGCATGGCGCGCACCAGTGAACTTGCCGGCTTCGACAAGGTGATCGGCTTCGACATGGGCGGCACGTCGACCGACGTGTCCCATTACTCGGGCGAGTTCGAGCGGGTGTTCGAGACCCAGGTCGCCGGCGTGCGCATGCGCGCCCCGATGATGAGCATCCACACGGTGGCTGCCGGCGGCGGCTCGGTGCTGCACTTCGACGGCGCACGGTACCGGGTTGGTCCCGACAGCGCCGGCGCCAACCCGGGCCCGGCCAGCTACCGGCGCGGCGGGCCGCTGGCGATTACCGACTGCAACGTGCTGCTCGGGAAGATACAGCCGTCCTATTTTCCCAAGGTGTTCGGCCCGCATGCGGACCAGCACCTCGACCGCCAGCCGGCGCTGGACGGCCTGCGCCGGATGGCCGCCGACATTGGCCGGGCGACCGGCAGGACGCCGCTGCCGGAGGAAGTCGCGGAAGGCTTCATCGACATCGCGGTGGGCAATATGGCCAATGCGATCAAGCAGATCTCGGTGCAGCGCGGCCATGACGTGATGGACTACGTGTTGGCTACCTTCGGCGGCGCCGGCGGCCAGCATGCCTGCCTGGTGGCGGACGCGCTGGGCATGACCCGCGTGTTCTGCCATCCGCTGGGCGGCGTGCTTTCCGCCTATGGCATGGGGCTGGCCGACCAGACCACGATGCGCGAAGCGGCGGTCGAACTGCGGCTGGACGCGCAGGCGATGACGGTCGTGGAGGACAGGCTGGCGCAGCTGGCCGATGCGGCGCGAGAGGAACTGATCCGGCAGCGGGTGCCGGCGGAACGCATCGTCGACATCCGGCGCGTCCACCTGCGTTATGAAGGCACCGACTCGGCCCTGGTCGTGCCGGCCGGCGAGATGCAGGCGATGCAGGCGGCGTTCGAGGCGGCCTACCGCAAGCGCTATTCCTTCCTGATGGAGGGCAAGCCGCTGATCGTCGAAGCGGTGTCGGTCGAGGCCATCGGTCCGTCGGACGCGCCGCAGGAGACCGCGCCGTTGCGGCCGGAGCGTGGCGGCCCGCTACAGCCGGCCGAGAGCGTGCGCTTCTACTCGCACCGCGCATGGCATGAAGCCGGCCTGTACAGGCGCGAGGACACGCGGCCCGGCGACATCATCCGCGGCCCTGCCATCGTGGCTGAAGCCAACGCGACCACCGTGGTCGAACCCGGCTGGCAGGCGGAGGTCACGGCGCTCGACCACCTGGTGCTCACCCGCGTGGAAGCGCGCCCCGAGCGCCGCGCCATGGGCACCAGCGCCGACCCGGTCATGCTGGAGATATTCAACAACCTGTTCATGTCGATTGCCGAACAGATGGGCCTGCGCCTGCAGAACACCGCCTACTCGGTCAACATCAAGGAACGGCTCGACTTCAGCTGCGCGATCTTCGACGCGCAGGGCCAGCTGATCGCCAACGCGCCGCACATGCCGGTGCATCTCGGCTCGATGGGCGAGAGCATCAAGACCGTGATCGCCGCCAACGCCGGCAAGATGCGCCCGGGCGACGTCTTCATGCTCAACGACCCGTACAACGGCGGCACCCACCTGCCCGACGTCACCGTCATCACCCCGGTGTTCGACGAGGCCCGCGCGAACATTTTGTTCTACGTCGGCTCGCGCGGCCACCATGCCGACATCGGCGGCACCACGCCCGGCTCGATGCCGCCCGACTCCACGGTGGTGGAGGAAGAAGGCGTGCTGATCAATAACTTCAAGCTGGTGGAAGAAGGCCGGCTGCGCGAGGCGGAAACGCGTGCATTGCTGGCCGGTGCGCGCTACCCGGCGCGCAACCCGGACCAGAACCTGGGCGACCTGCGGGCACAGGTGGCGGCCAACCAGAAGGGCGTGGAAGAACTGGGCAAGATGGTCGCGCACTTCGGCCTCGACGTGGTCCAGGCGTATATGGGCCATGTGCAGGACAATGCCGAGGAAGCGGTGCGCCGCGTGATCACCGCACTGAAGGACGGCAGTTATGCATACCACCTGGACAATGGTGCGGTCATCAATGTGGCGATCCGTCTCAACAAGGCCCAGCGCAGCGCCGACATCGACTTCACCGGCACCTCGCCGCAACTGGTCAACAACTTCAATGCGCCGTCCGCGGTCTGCATGGCGGCGGTGCTGTACGTGTTCCGCACCCTGGTCGACGACGAGATTCCGCTCAATGCCGGCTGCCTGAAACCGCTGAACGTCATCATCCCGGAAGGCTCGATGCTCAAGCCGCGCTACCCGGCGTCGGTGGTGTCGGGCAATGTCGAGACGTCCACCTGCATCACCAATGCACTGTACGGCGCGCTGGGCATCATGGCGGCGGCGCAGGGCACGATGAACAATTTTACGTTCGGCAACGAGCGCTACCAGTACTACGAGACCATCTCGGGCGGTTCCGGCGCCGGCGAGGGCTTCGACGGCACCGACGTGGTCCAGACCAATATGACCAACTCGCGGCTGACGGACCCGGAAATCCTCGAATTCCGTTTTCCGGTGCGGCTGGACAGCTACGAGATTCGTCCCGGCACCGGCGGCAAGGGCCGCTGGCATGGCGGAAACGGCGGCATACGCAAGGTCCGTTTCCTGGAGCCGATGACGGCGTCCATCCTGTCGAACAACCGCATCCATGCGCCGTTCGGCATGGCCGGCGGCGAACCGGGCGCCAGGGGCGTGAACCGGGTCGAGCGCGCCGACGGAAGTTCGGACATGCTTCTGCATGTCGACAAGACGCAGATGAATGCGGGCGACGTGTTCGTGATCGAGACGCCGGGCGGGGGAGGTTATGGCAATGCCGGAGACGACGCCGTCGATCAGGCTGGATCCGTTCTCCAGGCCGGCAGCCAGCGTTCTTGAGGATGGCAGGCACCGGTTGAATTATTGGCTGGCGCCTGAGCCGCCGATCGTTAAACCGGTGCTGCGCGACCGGCGGAGCCGGCTTGTCACAGGCAGGCTTTGCTGGCTGGGTGTTGCCTGAACATCGATCCGCTACCTTATTTTTTCACTTGGCGCCATGCTGGTTCTCCGCTCCCGCGCCACGCCGATTTGCGGCAACAGGCACACTTCCCCCTGCCGCGCAGGGAACCAAAAGCTTTTCGCTGAGACCCACTGCCCTGCGTTTTTACAACGCACTGAAGAGCAGCAACATTCTGTCTTCATGTTCGAATTTCTAATCGGGCTATCCCATGCAATCATTACAATCCGCGCCCCTGCAGCGGGGCCACGACTGGCAACCTGTTACCACAAGCGTTTCTGGCGCGCAGGAGCAAAATCCGCCGGGCGAACCGAGGCCGGGCATAACCTTGTCATCGGGTCCGAATCGAATATCCACTTTTTTCTTTAACAGGACGGGTGAAGGCGCCGGCAGTGGCTGTCCCGATACTGCAAGCCTGAAGCCACCTGTCTTTGTAGACCGCACGAACGACGCGTCTTCACAGAACAACCAGATGGAAACCGATAGTTCCACCGACAGCAGCTTCGAGGAAGAATCGGCTAGCTTGCTGGATGAGCATAACGCTCAAGTCCAGAGCCAGGCTGACCGCGCACGCGCCTGCCTGGAGGAAGCTGGCATCGAGGTGAACACGAACGAGTCCGGCGGCCTGACGGCGCTCATGATTGCAGCCTGGGAAGACCGATACGACCTCGTCGAAAACCTGCTGGCGGCAGGCGTGCCCGCGCATTCGGTCAACGCGGCCTCGGGCGATACGGCGTTGATACTCGCGGCAAGCCTGGGCCATGCCGGGGTCGTCGAGCAATTGCTGGACGTGCCCGGCCTTGCACTGGACCACGCCAACCAGAACGGCGACACGGCGCTGATGCTCGCCTCGTCCGGCAATTGTCCGGAAGTCGTCGAACTGCTGCTCAAGCGTGGCGCGGACGTCAACCTGGTGAACCGCAGGCATGGCTACACGGCGTTAATGCTGGCATCGGCGTACGGTTGTGTCGGGGCTTTGCAGAAACTTGCGATAGCGCCCCGGATTGAATTGAATCGGGCCAACCCGCGCGGCGATACGGCGCTGATCCTGGCATGCTCGGAAAGGCATGCGGATGCGGTGAAATGCCTGCTGGCTGCAGGCGCGGCGACAACGCCGGTCGGGAGCCAGGGCCTTACCGCGTTCAATGTCGCCATGGAAGAAAGGCACGTCCCGCTCGTCGAACTGCTGCTCGCCCATGATCCTGACACTGGCGACACCTTCAATGCCTCCTCCGGGTTGCAGGACGCCTTCAGTGTCGCCGTTACCGACCTGTTGATCGCCAGGAACAGGGCGTCGCCTTTCGAAATCGCCGAACCGCTGGTGTTCTTCAGGACGCTAAGCGACATGATTCCGGTGGACGGCGACACCCGGCCTCTATTGCAATGGCTGCGGAAACAGGGTGTTCTGATGGCTTGTGCCCAGGAGCTGGTTGCCTTGCTGGCGCCAGCTGGCGCCTGGTCGCCGGGAGCCGACCGTGGGAGGCGAGGGGACCGCAGGCAGCAGCGCCTGATCTATTGCATCAGCGCGGTGGGACAACTGGCGTACACGGGCGCCGCCGAGCGGGTGCGGAACAGTTATCAACAGGCTGGGACGAGTCCGGAAGGGGTAGGGAAACTCGACAAGCTTGCCAGGCAACAGCTGGGCGCGGTAGCCAGTTCGGCCAGCACGGCTGCGGCATTGCTAGGGGGAGACCTGATCAACCTGCTGATCGACCACTGCCTCCAGCAGACCAGTCCAAAGTACGAGGTTCGCGTCCTGCTGCTCCAGGAATGCCTGGTTCAGGCAGGATTCATCGAACCGCTCGCCATGGCGGTTGCATCGGGATGGCAGGCCGTACTTGCAGGGATGCAGCAAAAGCAGATCATTGTTCCAGCGGGCCTTTCCTTCGTCGGGATCATGGAGTACATCCACAAGCATGTCATCGGCGAAGCCCAGACCATGTTGGCACGCGCGCTGAAAGAAAGGCTGAAGGAACATGCATTGCTGAGTTCCTTCCAGGTGATGCTGCAGCCGAAGCAGGAGGAAGCCATGCATGTGCTGTTCCAGACCCAGTGCAACTGGCTTTCGCAGTTCTGTGAGCAGTCGCTGGAATTCCATTAATACCGGCGGCAGGAAAGCAGAGGCGCACTGTCCTGGGGCCTCGATTCACGAGGCAGGGTTTTATACCAACCCCAGGTCATGACACGCCATCAAAATTCGTAGGGTGTAATAAGCGCCAGCGCATTACACCATTCCTCGCTTGCAGGCGGGCCTGTTCATCGGCCATGGTGTAATGCGCTTCGCTCATTACACCCGACGCGTCGAGGTGATGAATAGGCGCCATCGATTTCGGTCGGTACGCCATGACTTGGGAATGGTTTTAGCTTGTTCAGGACGAACGGCTAATTGAACGCAGGATAAAACCTGAAGTTCTGTTGCCGTCACCCCACCGCTGGTCCATCCCGTTTGCAGCGCATGCCTTTAAAACTCTTCCCAGTCACCGCCTGCCTGTGTCGCGGCGACAGCTTGCGGCGCCTTGGCGTGCGTAACGGCCGGCTGTGACCCCGACGTCCTGCGTACCGGCACCGGCGCTGCCGGCTTGCGATCCGGCTGCGGCAGCGCTGTCGTCGCCGGCTGCGCTTCGCTCCCGGCGATCCTGAAAACGCTGACGACATTGGCCAGCCGGGCCGCCTGGTCCTGCATCGCCTCCGACGCGGCGGCTGCTTCCTCGACCAGCGCTGCATTCTGCTGGGTGACCTGGTCCATCTGGCTGATGGCTTGGTTGATCTGGTCGATGCCTGCCGTCTGCTCCTGGGTGGCGGCGCTGATCTCGCTCATGATGTCCGTCACGCGGCTGACGCTGTCGACGATATCCTGCATGGTGGCGCCGGCTTCATTGACCAGGCGGCTGCCGGTCTCGACCCGCGCGACCGAGTTGTCGATCAGCGTCTTGATGTCTTTCGCCGCCGCTGCCGACCTCTGCGCGAGGCTGCGCACCTCGGTGGCGACCACGGCGAAGCCGCGGCCCTGCTCGCCTGCGCGCGCCGCCTCGACAGCTGCGTTCAACGCGAGGATATTGGTCTGGAATGCGATGCCATCGATCACGCTGATGATGTCGGCAATCTGCCTGGCCGATGCATTGATCTCGCCCATGGTGCCGACCACCTGGCCGATCACGACACCGCCCCTGGCTGCGACGCCGGAGGCTGCTTCGGCCAGCACGTTGGCCTGGCGTGCATTGTCGGCATTCTGCCTGACCGTGGCATTGAGCTCTTCCATCGAGGAAGCCGTTTCTTCCAGCGAGCTGGCCTGTTCCTCGGTGCGGGACGACAGGTCGAGGTTGCCGGCCGCGATCTGCTTCGACGCGGTGGCAATGGTATCGGTGCCGCTGCGCACTTCCGTCACGGTCTTCAGCAGGCTGGCATTCATCGCCTTCAGCGCTTCGAGCAACTGGCCGACTTCGTCTTTTGCGCTAACGTCGATCCGGGTAGTCAGGTCGCCGGCGGCCACGGTCTGCGCCAGGCGCACGGCGCTGTTGAGCGGGCGCGTAATGCTGCGCGACAGAGCCCAGGCCAGTGCCGCGCCCATGGCAAGCGCCGCCAGCCCCAGCGCGACCAGCAGCGTCCTCGCTTCCGCGTACACGTCGTCTATCCGGGCGTTTGCGTCGATGAACAGCGACTCCTGGTAGTCGGCCACTTTCTGTACCGACGCCACGTAGGCGTTCATTGCCGGCATCATCTTGCTCTCGATGCCGTTTTTGAGCTCGGCTTCGTTTGCGTCTCCGCCGCTCTTCAGCACGAAAATCGCGTCCCGGATCTCCGTATAGTTCTTGCGGCTGGCAGTCACGCCGGCGAACAGCTGCTTTCCTTTTTCGCTTGCAATCATCGGCTCCAGTTGCTTGCTGATCTCGGTGACGCGCTTGCTGACCGCTTTCATTTCACTTTCGAAGTACTGCTGGTCCGCCGCGTCGTTGCTCTTCGCCTTCGCAAGCGTGCGCACCGAATTGGTGGCAATGCCTTCCAGCCATTTGTCGGCCAGCGCCTGCTTGAGAGCCGCCTGTTTCATTTCGTTCTTGGCCTCGGCCACGCGGGAAAGCTCCCAGATGCCAACCCCGGTCATGCCGCAGGTGAGCGTCAGCACAGCGGCGAAAGCCATACCCAGGCGTGCGCCGATCTTTACATTCGTGATATTCATGGTTGATTCGAAATAATGAGGGTGTAAGAAAAATTTTGTCGCCTGCCTGGCCTGGCGCAGCGTCAGGCCGGCCTGCTTTGCAGGACGGCGCGTATGGTTTTCGCAAGGTCCTCGACCTTGAACTTCGCGACATAGCCGTCAGCGCCGGCGCTCCTGACGTGCTGTTCATTGGTCTGGCCCGTCAGCGACGAATGAATGACGACCGGCAGCGATTTGAAGCGGGCGTCGGCTCGTATGCGGCGGGTCAGGGTAAAGCCGTCCATCTCGGGCATCTCCAGGTCGGTCAGCACCATCGTGACCTTGTCGGCCAGCGTGCCGCCGGCGGCGATCGCGTCGGCCGACATTGCCTCCAGCGCCTCCCATGCTTCCTTGCCGGTCCTGGTCATCGTGTATTTCAGTCCCATGGCGTCCAGGCCCTGGCCGATGATCATGCGGGCCGAGGAAGAGTCGTCCGCCACCAGCAACCTGGTTTCCCGCGACACCGTGGCGTCGAAGGCGACATCGGCAGAGACGACGTCCTCGGCCCTGGGCGGGAAGATGTCGGACAGGATCTGCTCGACGTCGAGGATTTGCGCCAGCTGCGTGCCATGCACTGCGCTGTCGAGCTGGGCGATGCTGGTCACCGTGCCGTTGCCGGCGGCGGCGCCATCGGCCGGACGCACCTGCGACCAGTTCAGCCGGACGATTTCGTCCACGTCCTCGACGGCGAAGGCCTGCGTGGTACGGGCGAATTCAGTGATCATCAGGATCTTCAACCCATTTTCAGGCTGGCAGCCGAGGACCGCGGGAAGGTCGATCACGGGGACGATCTGGCCACGGATATTTACCACGCCCAGCAGGAACGGCGACGCATTGGCGATGGTCGTAATGTCGGGCATGGCCATCAGCTCGCGCAGCTTGAACACGTTGATGCCATACAGTTCGCTGCGGCCGGCGCCGCCGCATTTGCCAAGCCGGAACAGCATCAGTTCGAATTTGTTGGATGAGGTCAGGGCTGCTCGCTCGTTGATCTCGTTGTCTACTGTGTTCATCGGTCTTTTCCGTCAGGCTGGTGGGGTCGGGGCGGCGGTGGCCGTTTGCCGTGGTGACCCGTCTATTACGGACAGAAAAAATGTTAAACGATGGTAAAAAACCAAGAATCAACAAAATAGTTGGCGCGATAACCGATTCTTCCTCCAAATTCAACTGTAATCCGCTCTGGCGGGCGGCAAAACTTGCAGTACTGCGAATGCAGCAAGGCAGCGGGCTGCGGCCATGGTTAGAATGAAACTTTACGTGGCCGGCCGCCGCCGGTGGCGCCTTTAATAACAACAAGGAGACAAAGCATGCACCGTATCCCTTCCCGATTACCCCATTCCCGCAGCGCCGGCCGGCGCAGCCCGGTCCGGCAGCTTGCCCTTGCACTAGGCGTGCTCGCCCTCGCTGGAACCCTGGCGGCCTGCGCGTCGAAGCCGTCGATGCCGGCGCCGGACGCGACGGTGCGCAGCGAGCTGGCGCCGTCCGGCAAGCTGCGCGCGGCGATTAACCTGGGCAACCCCATCCTTGCCAGCAAGGATGCGACCAGCGGCGAGGCGCGCGGCGTCTCGGTCGACCTGGCGCGCGAGCTTGGCCGGCGCCTCGGCGTGCCGGTGGACCTGGTGACCTACACGGCGGCAGGCAAGGTGGTCGACGGCGCCAAGGCAAACGAATGGGATATCGCCTTTGTCGCGATCGACCCTAAGCGCGGCGCGGAGATGGCGCAGACCATGCCCTACGTGGTGATCGAAGGCGCTTACCTGGTGCCGCAAGCCTCGCCGATCCGGACCAATGCCGATGTCGACCGCCAGGGCAACCGCGTCGTGGTCGGCACCGGCAGCGCGTACGACCTTTACCTGACACGTGAAATCAAGGCGGCCCAGCTGGTGCGCGCGCCCACGTCGCCGCTGGTCGTGGACACGATGCAGAAGCAAGGCTACGAGGTTGCGGCCGGGGTCCGGCAGCAGCTCGAAAGCGATGCCAAACGCATTCCCGGGCTGCGCATGCTCGACGGCCGTTTCATGGTGATAAACCAAGCCATGGCAATGCCCAAGGGACGGCCGGCAGGCGAGCGCTACCTGGGCGCGTTTGTCGAGGAAATGAAGGCGTCCGGCTTCGTCGCGCAGGCGCTCGCACGGCACCGCATCGAAGGGGCGGCGGTTGCCGGCCCAGGCGGCGGCGCGGGGTCCTGAGCGGTCGGCAGGCGGCGGCCTGCCAGCACCGCGCGCCGGTTCAGCCCCGGTAGTCCGATGCCAGCCAGAGTTCGTACTGGCGCGGGACGGCGCTGGTCTCGAAGCCGCCGATGCTCTTCAGCCTCTGTGCCGGCAAGCCCAGCGACAGCAGGGCTGCCTGCACCCGCAGCGCCTCGGCCTTCTCGGAAGGGCGGAAATAGCGCAGGTCGGAGGCGCGCGGGCCGGCGCCGACCACCTTGATGCCGGCCAGGGCAATCCCTTGTTTTTCCAGCGCAGGCGCGAGCTTCAGCGCCTGTTGGCGCGTGCCGTCATCGAGCACGTGGATGAAGACGGACGGCATGCCCATGATCTGCGCGGCGGTGGAACCGGAGCGGGCCAGCGGCACGGTTTTTGCCGGTGGCGCCGGGAGAGCAGCAGGCTCGTTTTCACCGGCGCCGGCACCGGTGTCGCCGGCGGCAGAACTGCCGCTCAGCGACGGCCCCGGTCCGGCAGGAATACTGCGCCCGGGCGCAATGGCGCCGCCGGATGGGCCGGGGGGCGGCGGCTTGAACGCCTGCATCGCGCCGATGGAGACCAGGAACACCACCACGCCGGTCGTGAAGCTGGCCGCATGCTGGCGCAGCTTATGACGGCGGACATGATGGCGGGGGGAACCGGTTGCCGCGGGCAGCTCGCGTGCTTGCTTGTTCATGGGCATCTGTTTCCACGGCAACGGAAAGGAAGGTAAAGGTATTTGCTTGGACACCGGCAGGCGCGGGAGTTCCGCTGCCGCCGGCGTGGGCGCATGCCTCGCTTTTCCAGTGGGCCGCGACCGCCGATTCAATCCTGCAAAACAATAGCGCGATCCGTAAGAATTTTCGGCAATAAGTGGTTTATAAACTACAATAAGGAATGACCGAGATAAAACAAACCGAGACTTTTCGTAAATGGCGAATGCAGCTCAAGGATCAGCGTGTACGCGGCCTGATAGCATCGCGCCTGGACCGTCTTGGCTTCGGTCATGCCGGGGATGCGGAGCCAGTGGGGCAAGGGATTAGCGAGTTGCGTATCCATTAGACCCCGGATACCGCATCTATTTCCACAAACGAGACAACACGATCATCGTTTTGCTGTGCGGCGGCGATAAGAGCACGCAAGCAAAAGACATCAAGGCGGCAAAGCGACTAGCTGCTGAATGGAGTGAATGAAATGGCTGAAAAACTGACCACCTACGATCCCGCTGAGGATTTGGCTTCTGACGAAGCAATGGTGACCTTCATGGCCGAAGCATTCGAGACAAGCGACGCGGGTTATATTGCGCACGCGCTTGGCGTCGTCGCTCGTGCGAAGGGAATGGCGCAGATCGCCGGACAAACCGGTCTTTCCCGCGAACAACTTTATCGTTCTTTCAGCGAGAACGGCAACCCAACCCTGAAAACGACGCTTGCCGTGATGAAGGCGCTTGGCCTTGATCTAACCGCCAAAGTTCGTGCCTGACTGTACACATGCCGATGCACTGATAGACCGGCGCAGTCCCGGGCCCGCCAAAAATCAACGGGACAGGGGCCACTGTGCGCTCGATGCTTGCCTCAGGAAAAACCCGGACTACACCGCACAGTACCGCTCCTGTATATCCGTGTCGGCCAACAGCGCTTCCGCGGTGCCGGTATGCACGATTTCACCCTGGTCGAGGATGTAGGCCCGGTCGGATATCGACAGCGCGCGCTCGACGTTCTGCTCGACCAGCAGGATGGTGGTGCCGCGCTGCTTAAGCCGCAGGAACAGCTCGAACATCTCGTCGACGAGTATCGGCATGATGCCCTCGGACGGCTCATCCAGCAAAATCATCTTGGGCCGGGACATCATCGCGCGCGCGATGGCCAGCATCTGCTGCTCGCCGCCGGACATCGACGTACCTTCCTGGTGCAGGCGTTCCTTGAGCCGGGGGAAGGTCTCGGCGATCTCGTCGATCATTTCCGCCATGCGGCCGCGCTCATTGCTGGCGATGAGCCCAAGCTCAAGGTTTTCCCTGACCGTCAGGCCGGCGACGATGCGGCGGTCTTCCGGCACATAGGCCAGTCCCATGTGGAAGCGGGTGTGCGGCGGCTGCATCAGGCATTCCTGGCCGTCGAACACCATGCTGCCGCTGCGCTTTCCCAGCAGTCCCATCAATGTGCGCAGCGTCGTAGTCTTGCCGGCGCCGTTGCGGCCCATCAGCGTGACGATCTCGCCCTGCAGAACCTCGAACGCGATGTCCTGCACCACGTGGCTGCGGTCGTAGTAGGCATTCAGTGCGGTGACTTTCAGCATCGGTCTTCCTCAGTGTTGGCCCAGGTAGACGCGCTTGACTTCGTCATTGGCGCGGATCTCGTCGGGGGTGCCCTCGGCCAGGAATTCGCCGTGGTGCAGCACGATGAGCCGCTCGCACAAGCCCATCACCAGCTTCATCTTGTGCTCGACCAGCACCACCGTGCGCTCGCTTGCCAGCGAGGCGATCAGCTTCATCATGGTCGTGGTCTCTTCCGGCGACATGCCGGCGGTGGGCTCGTCCATCAGCAGCAGCCTGGGCTCGCAGGCCAGCGCCATCGCAATTTCCAGCGCCCGCTGCTGGCCGTGCGCAAGGTCGGCGGCGGTCTTGTTGCGCACTGCCTGCAGCCCGACCCGTTCCAGCAGATGGTCGGCCAGGTCGATCAGCTCGCGCATCGACGAGCGCGAGCGCAGCAGTGAAAAGCGGGCGCGCCGCATCTGCGCGGCGACCCGCACGTTCTCATGCGCCGACAGCTGCTTGAACACCGTCGTGATCTGGAAGCTCTTGGCAATGCCGATGCGCGCGAACTCGTGCTGCGGCAGGCCGGTGATGTCCCGGCCAAGGAAGCGGATGCGACCCTCGGTCGGCGGGAAGGCGCCGCTGACGACATTGAAGAAAGTGCTCTTGCCGGCGCCGTTGGGCCCGATGATGGCGGTCAGCTTGCCGGGCTGGAAGGCGACGCTGACATTGGTAAGCGCCTGGAACTTGCCGAAGCGTTGCGTGATACCTTGAACCTCCAGTATCGGTGTGCTCATTTTGCGCTTGCCTCCATGAACAGGCTGCGCTGCAGCCAGCGCATCAGCGAACCCCATACGCCACGCGGGAAGAACAGCACGAAGATGATGAAGATGACGCCGACCACCGCCATCCAGTGTTTGGTCATCGTGGTCACCACGTCTTCCAGGTAGAGGAACAGCGCGGCGCCGACGAAGGGTCCGAAGAAGGTGCCCATGCCGCCCAGCAGGCACATCATCACGCCGTGGCCTGACTGCAGGTAGTGCAGCGAGTCGATCGGCACGATGGACAGGTGCAGTGCGCGCAGGGTGCCGGCCAGCCCGCAGATCGTGGCCGACAGCACGAACACCAGCAACCGCGTGCGGGCCACGTCGAAACCGCAGGCGGCAGTACGCTTCTCGTTCTCGCGCACCGCTTCGATGACAGCGCCAAACGGCGAGTTCAGCACCCGCGAGATGAACCACAGCGCCGCGGCGACGAACAGGAAGATCAGGTAGTACTTGGTCATCGGATTGAGGAAGTCGATGGTGACGCCGAAGACCTCGAACGGCGCGACGGTGATGCCGCGCAGGCCGTTCTCGCCGCCGGTCCAGCGCTCGGCCTTGTAGAACACGTAGTAGACGATCTGTCCGAGCGCCAGCGTTACCATGGCGAAGTAGATGCCGCGCGTGCGGATCGCCAGGTAGCCGATGATGAGTCCGACCAAGGCGGAGGCCGCCACGCCGGCGAAGATGGCGACCAGCCAGTTAAGGCCGAAATGCACGATGGCGATGCCGGTGATGTAGCTGCCGACCCCGAAGAAGGCCGCATGGCCGAAGGACAGCATGCCGGTATAGCCGAACAGCAGGTTGTACCCGACTGCATACAGGCCGAAGATCAGGATGTTCACCGCCAGCGCCTCGTACGGCATCAGCAGCGGGAACACCAGCAGGAACAGCAGCACCGCGGCGACGCGGTGGCGCACGACCAGCAGATAGAGTTTTTGTGGAAGCGTCATCGTCATGGTCAGTCCATCAGTCCATCAGTCCGGCTTTGCCGAAGAAGCCTTGCGGGCGGATCAGCAGCACCACCGCCATCAGCACGAAGATCGACAGCTCGGCGTAGTCGGGCGCGAGCAGCGCGGTGATGCTGAACACCACGCCGACCAGCAGCCCGGCCACCACCGCGCCGGGCAGCGAACCCATGCCGCCGACCACGGTCACGACGAAGGACTCGGCCAGGATCGGTATGCCCATTTCCGGGTTGACCGCACGCGTCGGCGAAGCCAGGATGCCGGACAGCCCGGCAATCGCGGTGCCGATGCCGAACACCATCAGCCAGATCTTCGAGACGTCCACGCCCAGCACGCGGACGATTTCCGGGTCGCGCGAGCCGGCACGGATGATCAGGCCGTAGCGGGTCTTCTCGATGAACAGCCAGAGGCCCAGCACGATGACCGCGGTGGCGGCGATCAGGAACAGCCGGTACTTGGGAAAGTAGCCGAAGCCGAGGTTGACCGCGCCGCGCAGCGCCTCCGGCGTGGTGGACGGCAGGCCCTCGATACCGAAGGCCACCCGCATCGCCTCGATCAGCACATAGGACAGCCCAAAGGTCAGCAGCAGCGGGTAGTCGATGCCGCGCCCGTACAGCGGCCGTACCAGGAAGCGCTCGGTCAGCAGGCCCAGCGCGCCCACCGCGAGCGGCGTCAGCACCAGGCTGAGCCAGAAGTTGCCGGTGAGGCTAAGGAAGTAGACGCCCAGGAAGGCGCCCACCATGTAGAACGCGCCATGGGCGAAGTTGACGACCGTCAGCATGCCGAAGATCAGCGAAAGTCCTATCGCCAGCAGCGCATACAGCGCGCCGAGCGCGATCCCGGTCACCAGCTGCAAGGCGAGCAGCTGGGGTGTTATTTCACCCATGTGTCAGATTCCCTTCGGTTTCAGGTCGTGACCTTGTGGCCCAGCTCGTCGCAGCTGCGCAGCAGCTGTTCGTTCGGCTTCTCGATGGCGAGCACATTGAACACGTCGTTCTTGTCCTTCATGTTCTTCGACTTGGACTCGACAATGATGACCGACTGCACCGACTGGTGGTCGCACTTGCGGTAGAACTGGTCGCCCTTGTACCAGTCGTATTTCAACTGGCGCAGCGCGATGCTGACCGGCAGCGACTCGGTGGACTTGGCGTTGCGCACCGCCTGCAGCACGCTGCGCACGCCCGCATAGCCGAGCGCGCCGTAGTCCGACGGCACCGCGCCGCCGAAGGCCTTGCGGAACTTGTCGTTGAACTGCTTCGCCGACGGCACGCTATCTTCCATGCCCCAGTAGTAGGATGTGCCGCCGAGGATGCCGTCGAACGCGTCGGCGCCGCCGGCCAGCCGCGACGTGTAGAGCAGCACCGGCGTGATGATCTTGGTGCCGGACTTGAGGCCGAAGTCGGTGGCCTGCTTGGCCGAGTTGACCAGGTCGCGGCCGAAGTTGCACAGCACCAGCACGTCGGGCTTCAAGGCCTGTATGCGCGGCAGGAAGGCCGAATAGTCGGACGCCCCGATCGGGTGGCGGATGTCGGCCAGGGTCTGCACGCCCAGCGGCGTGCCGGCGCGCTGGAAGCCGCGCACCATCTCGTGCCCGTATGCATAGTCGGCGGTCAGGTAGACCACGCGCTTGCCGAACTTTGGAAACGCATAGCGGGCCACCGCGCCCGCGGTGATGTGCGGATTCAGCGCCTCGTGGAAGGTATAGAGGCTCCAGTCCTTGGCTTCGTTGATGGCGTCGGACTGGCTGATGGAGTTGAACAGGATCTTGCGTTCCTTGCAGACCGCGTTGATCGACAGCTGCGTGGCGGCCGACAGCGAGCCGACCACGAAGTCGACCTTGTCCTTCTCGATCAGCTCCAGCGTGCGGGTCGCCGCCTCGCCGGGGTTGAGCTTGTCGTCGCGCACCAGCAGCTCGGCCATGCGGCCGTTGAAACCGCCGCTCTCGTTGAACTCCTTGACCGCCAGTTCGGCGGCGCGCTTCTGGTCCTGCGCTTCTGCGGAAAAGGCGCCGGTGAGCGGCGTCGGAAAACCGATCTTGATCGGCGCGCTGTTCTGCGCCCTGGCGATGTTGAACCAGAGCGGGGTGCTGGCGGCGGCGATGCCGGCGCCGATCAACTGGCGGCGACGCTTGTCTGGGGCGGGCTGGGTCATGCTTGTCTCCTCATTGCTTGCGATGAACGATGATGGTTTTTTATTGACTTGTGCCACTTCAGGAATGGGTCTGGGTCGGCCTCCTCATGTCGCGCTGTCCGGGTCGACGGCGGTCAGCCGCAGCACGGTTTCCGCGCTGCGGCTGGCCGTCGCCGCCTGCGGGCACGACTGCGCCTGCATGTAGGCGCCCAGTTCGCGGCTGCGCTGCACGACCGCCTGCCCCGGCTGCAGCCGCAGCGCTTGGTAGGCGTTTGCTGCCGCCGGGCCGGCGCCGTGCTGCGCGATGCAGTCGGCCAGCGCCATCGCGTCCTGCGCCGCCTTGGTCACGCCCATGCCGACATGCGGGCGGGCGACGAACGAGGCGTCGCCCATCAGCACCACGCGGTCGAAGGCGATCTGTTCCGAACTGACGTCGTAGATGGGCTGCAGGAAAGGCTGCGCGGTCTTGTCGATGATTTCGGCGAACTGCGGCGCCAGCAGGCTGGCGGCCGCGGCGCGCATGGCGGCAATGGGGCCGGCAGCCACCTTGTTGGGCGGGATGCCGAGCGGGTAGTAGTGGCCTTCCGCGTCCGTCATCAATGCTTCCAGCGTGCCGTCCTGCGGGGCCGGGCGGTACCAGACGAAGTTGAAGCGGCGGGTGCCGGGCGCGGTGGTATTGCCGGCGCCGGCCACCGGATAGCCCAGGAATTGCTCGCCGGCAGGCAGGCCGAACGCGAAATGGGGAAATACCGACGCCAGCGTATGGCGCGACAGCGCCGCTTCGTCGCACACGCCGCGCCACGCTATATAGCCGGCATAGAACGGCTGGGCATGCGGCGCGAACTGTGCCCGCACGACCGAGCGCAGGCCGTCGGACGCGACCAGCATGTCGCCGTCTACCGTGCTGCCGTCCGCGCAATGCACCTGCACCCGGTCGTTCTCCTGCGTCACGCGCTGGACCGTCGTGCCGTGCCGGTAAAGCGCGGCCGGCAGGGCTTGCCGCAGCAGGTGGTAGAGCCGGCCCCACGAGGTCAGCAGCTGCGGCAAGGCATTGGTGGCCGCCACCGAGCCGTCCGCATTGAGCGCGACCCGCGACTGCACCTGCACGCCCAGCGTGTCGTCGATGGGTATGCCGGCCCGGCGCAGGCCCTCCAGCAGCGGCGCATGGGTGACGATGCCGGCGCCGCGGCCGTCGAGCGTGCCGGCGGCCTTTTCCAGCACCAGCACGTCGTGGCCTTGTTGCAGCAGGATATTGGCGGCGAACAAGCCGCCCAGCGACCCGCCGGCAACCAGCACGCGCGCCATCTCAGTTGCCCTGCAGCGACGCGTCGAGCGCCGCTTTTTCACGGGCCGGGTAATTCAGTTCGACCACCACGCCGTCGGGGTCGTCCAGGAAGAGCTGGTACAGGCCGAGGCCGGGCACCAACCGCTGGCGGCAGCCGATGCCGAGCTGCTCGAGATGCTGCAGCATGGCAGCCAGGCCGTCGGCGAAGAAGGCCACATGGTCGATCACGCCGGTGCCGGCCAGCGCCTTCTCGTCGCGGCCGCCCAGGTAGCCGTCGAGGCCGCCCGGGGCCTGGCGGTCGATGCCGATGATATGCACCACCGCATTGGCATACTGCGCATGGTCGCCGGCGTACATCCAGAGTCCGGGGAACGGAAATTCCGGGCGCGGGCCGACAGTCAGGCCCAGCACGCTTTCATAGAACGCCCGGCAGGCGTCGAGGTTGGTGGTGCGGATCGAATAGTGATTCAGCGCGAGTGCCATGTCAGCTTTCCTTTTCCTTGGGCTTGCGTTTTCCGGGCTTGCTGCCGGCGCCGTCCAGCACGGCCGGCGCCGACAGCAGGTAGGACCGCACCCGGTCGGTGATGACCGCCAGGCCGTCCGGGTCTTTCGCGGCCGCCGGAATCTCCTGGCCGTAGATCCAGCGCCGCACGCCGGTATAGAAGATGCCGCCGTGCAGCCCCATCAGCAGTTCCATCTCGCGCACCGTGGGTTTGGCGCGCGACGTGACGCCGCGGTACTTGCGGGTCTCGCGCACCAGCCGCGGAAACAGCTTGGTGCGCAGCAGTGCGAAGAATCGGTCCGGAATGTAATGGTCGGACAAGCCGGAAAAGATGAAGATGCGCACGAAGTCGCGGGTCAGGATGGTCTGCGCGTACTCGCAGTAGAAACGCACCAGCTTTTCTTCCGGCTCGAGCCCGGGGTCGTCCAGCAGCGCCTGCCACTCGGGTTTCCAGCGGCCTTCGAACAGCTCGTAATAGACGCGGTCGATCAGGGCCTGCTTGGTCGGGAAGTAATGGTAGAACAGCGTATGCGTGATGCCCATCTGCTGCGCCAGCACCCGCATCTGGCCGTTCAGGCCATGCTCGGAAAAGAACTGGATGGCGCTGGCGAGTATCTGTTTCTCGCGTTCCTCCACGGACAGGCGCTTGCGCGAGGGAACGGCCTGTTCCCCTGCGGCTTCGGTCTCCTGCGTCGCGGATGCGGTTTTTTTTCTCATGTCGGTATTTACCAAGCGTTAAGTATTGTGGCATATAATTCAGCGGCTGGTAAATAAAAAACGGGTAAGGAGACGACACGATGGAACTGACCGGCGCCATGCTGATGGCCGCGCCGCGCGAGAGGGTCTGGCAGGCGCTGAACGACCCGAACGTGCTGGTGCACTGCATTCCGGGCTGCGAGGAAGTCCAGCAGCTTTCGCCTACCGAGACCCACACCCGCGTGCTGCTGAAAATGGGCCCGGTGCGGGCGCGCTTCGTCGGCAAGATCATCATGAGCGACATTCGTCCGGCCGAAGGCTGCACGCTCGACTTCCAGGGCTCGGGCGGCGCGGCCGGCTTCGCGCGCGGCACCTCGGTCGTCACGCTTTCCAGCGAGGGCGAGCACACCCGGCTGCAGTACAGCGCCAACGCCTCGGTCGGCGGCAAGCTCGGGCAGATAGGCGGACGGATGATAGACGCGTCCGCCAAACAGATGGCCGAGCAGTTCTTCAGCGCGCTGCAGGCGCAGCTGGCCGGTGCGCCGGCCGCCGCGGTCGAGGCGGCGGCAGAAGCCGATGCGCCACCCGGCGCAGTGCCGCCGGCCGCAGCGCCGCAAGCCCTGCCGCCGCAGCATCAGCCAATGTCCGCTGTCAGGCCGCCTGCACCGGCATCGACCCTGCTGACAGGCGAAGGCGTGCGGGCGCTCTGGTTCTGCCTCGGCGCGCTGTCGACCGGCTTCGGTGTCTGGCTCGCATCGCTGCTGATGCGCTGAAACGTAGTTCCCTGGCTGACGAGGTTGCAATGAAAGCACCGGATTTCGACTATTCCAAGCCGCGTTCGCTCGACGAGGCATTTGCGCTGATGGCCGAGTATGGCGACGAGGCGCGCCTGCTGGCCGGCGGGCAAACGCTGATGGCGACGCTCAACATGCGCCTGTCCGAGCCGGCGCTGCTGATCGACATTACCGGCCTTGCCGCGCTGCAGGGCATCGCCGTGCAGGACGGCATGCTGCGCATCGGCGCGCTGGCGACCCATACGCAGATCGAGGCCTCGGCCCTGGTGGCGCAGCATGCGCCGCTGCTGGCCATGGCCGCGCCGCACATTGCGCACCGGGCCATACGTAACCTGGGCACCCTGGGCGGCTCCATCGCCTATGCCGACCCGGCTGCCGAGTGGCCGACCTGCGCGCTGGCGCTGGACGCCACCATCATTTGCCGTGGCGCCGGCGGCACCCGCCGCATTCCCGCCGCCGACTTCTTTCTCGACCTCTACACCACCGCGCTGCAGCCCGGGGAACTGGTGCTGGCCTGCGACTTTCCGCTGGCGGCACGCGGCGCGCGCTTTCACTTCGACGAACTGGCGCGCCGGCATGGCGACTACGCGATTGCCGGCCTGGCCCTTGCCAGCCAGTTCGACCAGGGCCTGATGCGGCAGGCGCGCATTGCGCTTCTGGGCATCGCCGGCACGCCGGTACGCGCGCGGCGCACCGAGGCGCTGCTCGAAGGCCGGGCACCCGACGCCGGCGTAATCGGCGAGGCGGCCAGCCTGCTGGCCGAGGAACTGGACGGCGCACTGGCGCCGGTGGCCGACCTGATCAATTCCAGCGCCACCAAGCGCCATCTCGCGACCGTGCTGCTGCGGCGCGCACTGGCGACCTTCATCGCCGGCTAGTCCGGCAGACCGAGAGGATGGGAACCATGCCGGACACCAAGACCATACACATTACCGTCAACGGCCAGTACCGGCGGCATGCAGTGCAGCCGCGCCAGCACCTGGTCGACTTCCTGCGCGAGGAACTGGACCTGACCGGATCGCACCTGGGCTGCGAGCATGGCGTCTGCGGCGCCTGCACCGTGAAGCTCGACGGCGCCATCGTCCGCGGCTGCCTGGTACTGGCGGTGCAGGCTGACGGCAAGTCGGTCGAGACCATCGAAGGGCTGTCGGATTCCGGCGCCATGCGCGACCTGCAGCAGGCCTTCCTGAACCGCAACGCGCTGCAATGCGGCTACTGCACGTCCGGCATGCTGATGGCGGCGTCTGAACTCATCGACACCAGGCCGGACGCCAGCCGCGAGGAGGTGCGGCTCTGGATCTCGGGCAATTACTGCCGCTGCACCGGCTACCAGGCCATCGTCGACGCCATCTGCGACGTGCTGGCCGAACGCAGGACCACGACGGACAACAGGGGAGTCGCCGCATGAACGCTCCGGAAAAAATCCCGACCGGCCTGTCGCCGCTGACCGACGACCCGCGCTACATCGGCCAGAGCGTGCCGCGCAACGGCGCGCGCCGCCTGACCGAGGGCCGCGGCGCCTATGTCGATGACCTGCGCTTCGGGCGGCTGGCCCACGTGGTGTTCTGGCGCTCGCCGGTCGCGCATGCGCGCATCGTCGCGGTCGACGGCAGCTATGCGCGGATGATGCCGGGCGTGCTGGCGGTGGTCGACGGCAAGCAGATGGCGACGCTGTGCAAGCCCTGGGTCGCCACGCTGGGCCACCTGGCCAACATGAAGTCGGCGCCGCAATACCCGCTGGCGGTGGAGCGCGCCTGCTGGCAGGGCGAGCCGGTGGTGGCGGTGGTGGCCGAGACCCGCGCGCAGGCGGAGGATGCGCTGCAATACCTGCAGGTGGAATGGGAGGAACTGCCCGCGGTAGTGGACACCGAAACCGCGCTGGACCCGGCCACGCCAGTCATCCACCCTGAGCTCGGCGACAACCTGTGCTTCACCCGCAGCCTCGACGTCGGCGATGTCGACCAGGCATTTGCCGAGGCCGACGTGGTCGCCGAAGCCGTATTCCACTTCGGCCGCCACACCGGCGTGCCGCTGGAGCCGCGCTCGCAGGTGGCGGACTGGAACCCGGGTGACCGCCGCCTCACGGTCTACCACTCGCAGCAGGCGCCGCACATGATGCAGGACCTGTATGCGCGCCAGTTCGACCTGCCGGAATCGTCGGTGCGCGTGATCTGCAAGGACGTCGGCGGCTCGTTCGGCATCAAGGTGCATGCGTATCCGGACGACTTCGCGACGGTGGCCATGGCTATTTTGCTGAAGCGCCCGGTCAAGTTCGTGGCCGACCGGCTCGAGTCGTTTACCAGCGACATCCACGCCCGCCAGCATCGCGTGAAGGCGCGCATCGCGGCGAACCGCGGCGGCATGATCACCGCGTTCGAGATCGACGACCTGACTGGCATCGGCCCGTATTCGATGTTCCCGCGCACCAGCGCCATCGAGGGCAACCAGGTGGTCAACCTGGTCGGCGGTCCGTACCGCCACCAGAATTACCGCGCCCATCTCGACGTGGTGTTCCAGAACAAGACGCCGACCTGCCAGTACCGCGGCGTCGGCCATCCGATCGCCTGCGCGGTCACCGAGGGGCTGGTGGACCTGGCCGCGCGCAAGCTCGGCATGGACCCGCTCGAACTGCGCAAGCGCAACGTGATTCCCGACGACGCCTACCCGTGCAACGGCGCTTCCGGCATCCGCCTCGAAGTGCTGTCGCACGAGGAATGCCTGCGCAAGATCGAACAGCTGATCGACTACCCGGCGCTGCGGGCCGAGCAGGCGGCGCTGCGCGAGCGCGGCATCTACCGCGGCATCGGCTTTGCCACCGTGATCGAGCTGACCAATCCCGGTTCGGCGTTCTACGGCGTCGGCGGCGCGCGCATCTCCGCGCAGGACGGCGCCACGGTCAGGCTGGAGCCGACCGGCACCGTGACCGTGATGGTAGGCGTGGGCGAGCAGGGGCAGGGCACGGAAGGGGTGTTTACGCAAATCGCGGCGGACGCGGTCGGCGTCAGCCTGGACCGGGTGCGCATCATCACCGGCGACACCGACGTGACACCGTACGGCGGCGGCACTTGGGCCTCGCGCGGCGCCGGCATCGGCGGCGAGGCCATCCTGCAGGCGTCGATGGCGCTGCGGGACAATATCCTGGTCGCCGCCGGGCAGATCCTGCAGCGCGAACCGGCCGACCTGGCGGTGCGGCGCGACGAGATCATCGACAGCCACACAATGGAAAGCCTGATGCCGATGCATGAGCTCGGCCGCATCGCCTACTTCCGTCCCGACACCCTGCCGCCCGGCTTCGCGGCCGAGCTGATGGTGACCCGGCATTATGCGCAGCGCGATTTCCCCTTCATTTTCACGAACGGCGTGCAGGCCTCGTATGTCGAGGTGGACACGGACACCGGCTTCGTCAGGCTGCTGAAGCACTGGGTGGTGGAGGACTGCGGCCGCATCCTGAACCCGATGCTGGTCGACGAGCAGATGCGCGGCGCCATCGTCCAGGGCATCGGCGGCGCGCTGTACGAGGAATGCCTGTACGACGCTGCCGGCCTGATGCAGAACGGCAGCATGGCCGACTACATCGTGCCGATGTCGGGCGAGATGCCGGACATCGTCGTCGCCCACGTCGAGACGCCCACCGCCAGCTCCACCCTGGGCGCGAAGGGCGCAGGCGAAGCCGGCACCGCGGGCGCGCCGGCGGCGCTGATGAACGCGATCAACGACGCACTGGCGCCGCTGGACGCGGCGGTATACTCGCAGCCGTTTACGCCGGAGAAGATATTGAGGGCGTTGGGAAAGGTGGCTGGGTGAGCGAAGGCGGCTTGACAACATCGACATGGCGTTGGCTCAACAACGTCGAAAATTCGTAGGGTGTAATAACCGAAGGGCATTACACCATTCGTCGATAACGGAGGGCGACCGGCTTCCTTGATGCCCAGCCGCCCGATGGTGTAATGCGCTTTCGCTTATTACACCCTACGATTCGCTGGACGCGGCGGTGTTCTCGCAGCCGTTTACGCCGGAGAAGATATTGAGGGCCTTGGGGAAGGTGGCGGGGTGAGCGAAGGCGGCTTGACAACGTCGACATGGCGTTGGCTCAACAACGTCGAAAATTCGTAGGGTGTAATAACCGAAGGGCATTACACCATTCGTCGATAACGGAGGACGACCGGCTTCCTCGGCGGCCATTGTGTAATGCGCTGTCGCTTATTACACCCTACGATTCACCCGATGGCTTTTACGATATGCGCCAGATAGTCGACGAGGCGTTGCAGGTCACGGCTCATACAGGGCGGGCCTCGGCAATCCATCGACCGGCACGCCATGCAACTTGCTCAGCTCATGGTGAATCGCGCCTTTGTCGAACAGCGTTGTTTCCGGCGTCGGGTCGATGAGTATGTCGAGATTGCTATGTTCCGTGTCCGCACCATGCAGCGCGTCGGACGGCTTCAAGAACCACGCCCGCCGGCAAACAGCCGCGCATCCCATACCACCGGCTCCGCCGCCGCGACCGTGATGCGCGCCGCATCCGGGTGCGCCGGGTTCACGACGGCATTCCATTCGCCGCGCGCAACCACGGACGGCACCAGCAGCACCGCCGAGCGCGCCTCGCTTAGCCAGCGGTCGCCGAAGGCGCGGGCAATGCCGAGGTCGGCGCCGTCCCAGCCGGCCGGCAGCAGGCCGGACGCCGCCCGTTCCACCGGCACGTCTTCCGGCACCTGCGCGGTGACGACGACGTGGTGCCGCGGCATCTTGCCGATGCGGGCATGGACCAGCACTTCCAGCATGGCGCCGGCGAACGTCAGCGCGCCGTAGATGACGGCGCGGCCCGGACTGTTGAAGCGGCCGCCGACCAGCAGTGCGCCGGTGCCGTCCCAGACCGGGTGGCGACTGTCCGCGATGCGGACGATCTGCATCAGGCCGGCAGCCCGTAGAACAGTTGCCAGAGCAGTTCCTCGACCCGACGTGCGCCAAGCTCGGTCATCGCGACGTCCAGCGGCGAGCGCTCGTCCAGCAGCGGGTGCGGCGTGTTCAGGAACTCCCGCGCGTCCGCCTCGTCATCCCAGACATGCAGCGCGGTGGCAAACACGCGCGCCAGGCGCTCAGTCTTTTCCGACTCGTCCGGCGTGAGCCTGTCCTGCCTGCGCTTGAAGGTGGCTTCGGGAATGATGCGGAACAACAGCCGGCGGCGTTCTTCGGCTGTGCGGCCGACGTGGTCGACGCCGGCGCGCAATGCGCTCTTGGGCAGACCCTGGTGAACGCGCTGATCGAGCTCTGCAAACGAGCGCGGCAGCGGAGAAAGTGCCATCACGGCGGAAATTTTTTGCGGCGTGACCAACGTCATTGCTTGCTCCCGGCATCATTTGATGCTGAATGATAGCTCATATGGTACCCATGCGCGCATCTTTCAACCGCCATGCCTCAGCCGGCCCTTATAATTCCCGCCAGTCAAAACGACAATAAAACCGGAGACCTGCACCATGATCAAAATAGTCGGCGCCCTGCTGTTCCTCGCCTCTCTGTCCAGTGGCCTGGCCCATGCCCAGTCCCAGCCCCAGCCGCCATCGCAGGCAGCCGCCGCCGAGCCCTACGGCATCGCGCTCGAAGGCTATCCGTATCCGTATCCGGTAAAGCTGCTGCCGGTGGTCTGGGAAGGACAGTCGCTGCGGATGGCCTATATGGATGTGGCGCCGACCGCGGCGGCGAACGGGCGCAGCGTGCTGCTGCTGCACGGGCGCAACTTCCCCGGCAGCTACTGGGCGCCGACCATCGCCGTGCTGGCCGGCGCCGGCTACCGTGTGGTCGTCCCTGACCAGATCCATTTCGGCAAATCGTCCAAGCCCGACAACCTGCAGGTCAATTTCGACGTGATGGCCGCGCATACCGCCGCGCTGCTGGACCACCTGCAGATCGCGCAGGTCGACATACTCGCGCATTCGATGGGCGGCATGGCCGGCACGCGCTTTACCCGCACTTACCCGGCCAGGGTACGCAAGCTGGTGCTGGAGGCGCCGGTCGGGCTGGAGGACTACCGGCAGTACGTGCCGCTGGTGCCGCGTGAAAAGCTGGTCGAGCAGGAAATGGCGCTGAGCGCCGAGCAGTACTACACGCAGCTGATGAATACCTATAACCCGCAGTTGAGCCGCGAGCAGTTCTACCCGTTCATCGAGGTCCGGGCGCGAATGATGGCGTCGGCCGAATACCCGCGCTGGGTCCGTAGCTATGTTTCAAGCTATTACGCGATGTGGGGACAGCCTGTCGTCCACGAGTTTCCGCTGGTCGCGCAGCCCACGCTGATCATGGTCGGCGGCCGCGACCGCACGGCGACCGGGCGCGCTTTCGCCCCGCCGGAGTTGCGCGAAAAGATGGGCCGCTTCCCGGAGCGCGCCCGCGAGGTGGCCGCGAAGATGCCCGATGCGAAGGTCGAGGTCTTCGAGAACAACGGGCACATGCTGCACCTCGAGGCCGGCGAGCGCTTCCACAAGTCGCTGCTGGATTTCCTGGCCGCACCGTAAGGCAAAGAGCGGCAGGTGCGGCATAGCCGCAAGGTGCGGGACACCGGGCGTCGTACCGCCGGCGAAGGCGACGCAGCCGCCGCGTCCTGCTTACCCTTCCGCCATGAGAGCCAGTGCTTCGAGCAGGGTCCGTGCGCGAAACGGCTTGACCAGGATCCGTTCGACCCGCAGCGCGCGCATGGTGCTGACGAAGGACGCATCGCAGGCTGCTGTCAGCACGACGATGGGCAAGTCGGCCTTGCTGGCGGTGCGTCCGTCGCGTATGCGTGCCAGTAGCGCATAGTCGAACGCGCGCGCCGTTTCCGCGCCGTCCTGGTCGACCGCCATCACGACGCCGTCGAACGGCGTGCTCTCCAGCATCGGCAAAGCCAGCGCCACCGAGCCCGACTGATGCACTTCGCCGATGCGTAGCGAGCCGGCGGTCAGGGCGATGGTCTGGCGCATCACCAGCGACTGTTCGATCAGCAGGAAGCGGCCGCCCCTGGGCCTGCCCTTCAGTTCAGATGGGGTCACGACGCTGCTCCATCCCCTCGTCCGCGGGGACGCCTTCCAGTTCGGCCACCACCAGGTCCCTCAGGGAGAACAGGATCGCGTAATCCAGCGTATCGAAGTCGCGCACCCGGACGTCGTTCATGCACAGCATGCCTGCCACGTGCCCGGAACGCAGCCGCAGCGGCGCGCCCGCATACATGCGCAGGCCGGGTTCGCCGACGACCATCGGGTGGTCGGCGAAGCGGCTGTCCTGCAGCATGTCCGGCACCACGAACAGTTCGGGCGCGACGATGCCGTGGCCGCAGAACGAGGTGTCCCGCGCGGCCTCGCAGGCGGCCACACCGAACGCCGACTTGAACCAGACCCGGTTGCGGTCGACCAGGGTGATCAGCGCAACCGGCACATCGAATTCGGCAGCCATGAAGCTGACGATGCGGTCGAACCGCTCCTCGGGCGGCGTGTCCAGGATCAGCAGTGCGTGCAGGGCGGCGAGGCGTGCTTCGTCGTCGGGCGGGATGGGGGCTTTGATCATCGTCTACAGGAAAAAGGCGCGGCGCGATGGCCGCTCACCCTGCGATAACGGCCTTTCCCTGCCAGACTTTAATCCGCCGGCATCGATGCTGCGACCGCGCCGGGCGCCGGGTGCCGAATCAGGGCCAGGGCTTCTGGTTCCCGCGCTTGTCGGCCTCCGGCGCCGGCGTCTGTTCCCAGCCCAGTTTGCGCCGGATCTCGCTGATGTCGGGCGGAGGGCGGCGCTCGGAAATCTCGCGCTGCAGCCACTCGCGTACTCGCTCCTTGACTGGCCGTTCTGCCTGGGTCACCGCAGTCTCCTTGCTCGAAAGTCCTGGATAGCGGTTTAAATATCATCCTGTGTGACAACAAGATGTTTGCGCGGCGTCATGGGACACCGGCGCTGCGCACCTTGCTGTCGAAAAAACAACATACCTGTTTATTTTCACTGACCCGCGGTCCGGAAATAATGTTTCCTTAATTCAAGAAAGTGGCGATAATGCCGTCGACCAATTTTCCTGGATTAAGGAGACTTTAATGGATAACGCAGCCTTTTCCCGCACTCGCCGTGGCCTGCTCAAGGGGATCGCTGGCGCCAGGGCCGTTCCGCTGCTGGGCATGCTGGCAGCGCTCCAGTCCAGCGTGGCCCGTGCCGGTGCGGCCAGCGCACTCGTCCCCAGCCCCTACGGCCCGATCAGCCCGGTACGCGACCTTGCCACCGGTTTGCCGCTGCTGCAGTTGCCGGCCGGTTTCAGCTACAGGAGCTTCGGCTGGCGCGGCGACCCGATGAGCGACGGCCGGCCCTGCCCGGGCAACCACGACGGCATGGGCGTCGTGCTTTCACGCCGGGCAGGCGGCGTCAGCGAGCTGGTGCTGGTGCGCAATCACGAATGCGTGTTCGGCGAGGCAGCGTTCTTCCTCCATGCGCCCGCCGTCTACGACCGCGGCGCCAAGGGTCCGGCCTCCGCCAGCGTTTCCTGCGGCGGCACCACCAACCTGGTCTACCGTGATGGCGAATGGGTCGGCATGACGCCCAGCCTGGGCGGCACCAATGGCAATTGCGCCGGCGGCGTCACCCCTTGGGGAACCTGGCTCAGTTGCGAGGAAGTCGGCTCGGACGCCGCCAGCACCGAGGGCAAGCGCCACGGCTACGTGTTCGAAGTGCTGCCCGACGCCTCGAAGACCAGCGGCCGCCCCATCGTCGGCATGGGCCGTTTCAGCCACGAAGCCGTGGCAGTCGACCCGGCAAGCGGCATCGTCTACCTGAGCGAGGACGCGGCTGCAAGGTCGGGCTTCTACCGCTACGTGCCGAAGGTCAAGGCCGGCGCGCCGGGCTCCCTGGCCCAGGGCGGACAACTGCAGATGGCCAGGGTGCGCGGCATGTCCAACGCGAACCTGGCGAGCGCGGTGCTCCATGCCGAATACCCGCTCGAATGGGTCGACATCGCCGACCCCGACCAGGACCGCGGCGACGTCACCGGCCCGACCGGCATCGTCGTGAAAGCCGCCTCCGGGCCCTTCGTCCAGGGCTGGAGGCAGGGTGCGCTGCGCCTGAACCGCGGCGAGGGCCTCTGGTATCACGCGGGCAAAATCTACGCGGTCGACACCAGCGGCGGCGCGGAAGCCAATGGCACCATTTTTGAACTCGACCTTGCGCGGCAGCGCCTCAAGTGCGTGTTCTGCAGCCCGAGCCCGCTGGTCGGCAGCATGGGCGACAACCTGACCGTCAGCCCGCGCGGCGGCCTGCTGATGTGCGAGGACAGCGGCAAGGAAAAGACACACGACCCTTACGGCGTCGGGCAGCGCCTGATGGGCCTGACCGCAGCCGGCGACTCGTACATCTTCGCCAAGAACCATGTCAACCTGGACGCCGGGCAGCTGATTGCCGCCGGCAAGCCGGCCAGCGCCGCCGGCGACCACCGTACCGCCGAACTGGCCGGCGCCTGCTTCGACCCGGCCGGGCAGACGCTGTTCGTCAATATCTACAGCCCCGGCATCACCGTGGCCATTACCGGGCCGTTTGCGAAGGGCCCGTTATGAGGTAGCGGGCAGCGCGCAGCAGGCGCTCCGGTTCAGCCCAGCAGGCCCATGAGCCGTTGCCTGATCAGCGCTTCGGCTTCCGCCATGATCCGGTCCATCAGCTCCTGCACCGTCGGCACGTCGTTGATCAGGCCGGCCACCATGCCGCAGCTCCACGCGCCCAGCTCGGCTTCGCCCTGCTGCATCACGCGCGGGTAGACCCCGGCGACTTCGGCGCGGATGTCCTCGAACTTCAGCGCCGCGCCCAGCGTGCGTTCCTTTTCCAGCACCCGCTCCACGCCCGCGTTGGCCAGCACCCGCTCGGTATTGCGCAGCGAACGCATGATGAGCCGGGTGTCGAGTTCGCTGGCCCGGACGATGGCGTCCTTCACGTTCTGGTGCACCGGCGCTTCCTTGGTGGCGATGAAGCGGGTACCCATGTTCATGCCTTCGGCGCCCAGCGCGAGCGCCGCGACCAGCGAGCGGCCGTCAGCCATGCCGCCGGAGGCGACAAAGGGGATCGACAGTTCCTCGGCAGCGCGCGGCAGCAGGATCATGTTGGGCACGTCGTCCTCGCCCGGATGCCCGCCGCATTCGAAGCCGTCGACGCTGACCGCGTCGCAGCCGATCGACTGCGCCTTCAGCGCATGGCGCACGGCGGTGCACTTGTGGATCACCTTGATGCCGTTTTCCTTCAGCATCGGCATCCACTTCTGCGGATTGTTGCCGGCGGTCTCGACGATCTTGACGCCGCCCTTGATGATGGCGTCGATATAGCCCGGGTAGTCCGGCGAGTTCACCGCCGGCAGGAAGGTCAGGTTCACGCCGATGGGCTTGTCGGTCATGGTGCGGGCCTTGGCGATCTCTTCAGCCAGCCGCGCCGGGTTCGGCTGCGTCAGCGCGGTGATGATGCCGAGGCCGCCGGCGTTGGACACCGCGGCGGCGAGTTCGGCGAAGCCGACATAATGCATGCCGCCCTGGATGATGGGGCGTTCGATGCCGAACAGTTCGGTGATCCTGGTTTTCATGGAGATTCCCTTATAGGTTGTTTGTAAATGTGAGCCATCGTTTTTAGCAGATTGGCTACGGTCAACAAGCTGTTACCGCTATTTGCAGTGGCTTCCAGGGGCCATGCGCACGATGCGCATCGATGTCTTGCTGTGTGAGCGGCACAGCAGGTGCGCCACGGCCTGTTCCGATGCCGGCACGGGCGGCATGCCCGCGTGAACCGTTGGCTCCGCCGCTATGGGGAGACTGGCGGTCTTCGTTGGGCTGGGAGAGTGGGGTGCCAGTGGCATCGGGGTGTCCTTCGTATTGCGTCCAGGCGCTCAGTCTAGAGCATTTTCATGCTGGCTTGCACCGGAAGCACCACTTCCGGCAGCGACCGTTGCCGTTGCATTAAGCCACGCGCAGCGACAGTTGCAGTTGCAGTTGCAGTTGCAGTTGCAGTTGCAGTTGCAGTTGCAGTTGCTTTTGACGTGGGTCCCCGTCGATGGCGACACGTC
>CAUQYP010000023.1:0-32905 GCA_963522035.1 uncultured Noviherbaspirillum sp.
CTGGCGACGCGTCGCCGTCTAACGGGGATCCACGTCAAAGGCAGCGTCAAAAACAAAAGCAGCTGTCGCTGCGCGGGCAACGGCAACTGTCGCTGCGCGGCGCAAGCAATATCGCTTACAGGCCGGCTGGGCAAGTCAGCTTGAAACTGCACAAGCGCTCGAAAAAAAACCCGGCATGTCGCCGGGTCCACACATCTGTTTCGACCCGGCGGCTGCATTGCCGCCGCCGGATAATCCTTCCCCTATTTGTACAGCGTCTCCGGCAGCCACAAGGCGATTGCCGGGAACGTGTACAACAGGATTAGCGCCACGATCTGTATGCCCATGAATGGCAGCATGCCAAGGAAGATCTGGTTCAGCGTAACGTGCGGCGGCGACACGCCTTTCAGATAGAACGCAGACATGGCCACTGGCGGCGAAAGGAAGGCCGTCTGCAGGTTCATTGCCACCAGCAGCCCGAAGAACAGCGGGTCGATGTTGTAATGTGCCAGGAGCGGTACGAAGATCGGCATGAAGATGACGATGATCTCAGTCCACTCAAGCGGCCAGCCCAGCAGGAAAATAACGACCTGCGCCAGGATCATGAACTGGAGCGGCGTCAAGTCCATCGACAAGACCCAGGTATTGATGATCTCCTGGCCGCCCAGCAAGGCGAAGGCCGCGGAAAAGATACTCGAGCCAACGAACAGCCAGCACACCATTGCGCTGGTCTTGGCAGTCAGGTAGACCGACTCCCGGACCATGCCCACATTCAGACGGCGATACGCACCTGCAAGGAAGAGCGCGCCCAATGCCCCCATGGCCGCCGCTTCCGTCGGCGTCGCCAGGCCGAACACGATACTGCCAAGCACAGCGAGGATCAGGAACATCAGCGGAAACAGCGAGCCCATCAGCATCTTGAATACTTCGAGGCGGGCAAAGGTGAATATGGCATAGAAGAATGCCAGCGCTGCCGCGCCGATCGCTACTGCAATCCAGTAACCTTGCGGCGCAGGCTTGGAGGTGGCCGTGCTCGACGCCGGCTCGGTTGCAGCCTGTTGCGGCGGCGTGTTGGCGGGCGTAACGGCCGCCGCAGGTGGCTCGGCCGGGGTCGCAGCGGCAGACGGTTCCGCCAAACTACCTGCTGGCGGCGCCTCTGCCTGTCCTTCGGTAGCCGGCGGCTCGGCCAACCCACCATCCACCGCCGGCTCGGCCAGGCCGCCTGCAAGCTCCGGCTCCGCCAGGCCGCCTTCGGCTGGTGTTGCCATGTCAAGGCTGGATGCACTCAGGCCCATCTCTGCAAGTTCGGTCTGGGGTGCGTCCTGCGCCGTAACCATGGGATAGATCACCGCCATCAGCCCGACAAACGCCAGCGCTGGCAGCAGGGTGATGAACAGCTGGGAAACGATCTTGCCCGCAGGGACATCGGCATTGCGCTTGCCCTTGAGCGCGGTCAGCAGGCCTGGCAATGCCTTGTTGCTAACCTTGCCTTGCAGCGACTGGGCAAGCGGCGGCAGTGCGACGATGCGCGCTTCTGCCGAGAGTGGTGGCGCCATGCTGGGCTTTAATTTCGCCACGATGATCACATACAGGATATAAAGCGCAGCCAGCATCAGCCCAGGGAAAAAAGCGCCTGCATACAGCTTCACAACTGAAACGCCCGCAGTAGCGCCATACACGATCAGCAGGACCGAAGGTGGAATGATGATGCCAAGCGCCCCGCCTGCCGTAATCGCCCCTGCCGACAGCTGCGTGCTGTAGCCGGCCTTCAGCATGGCTGGCAGCGCCAGCAATCCCATCAGGGTAACGACCGCGCCGACAATACCGGTTGCCGTTGCGAACACCGCACAGGTAACGATGGTTGCAACAGCAAGCGAGCCAGGCACCCGCGCCATCGCAAGGTGCAGGCTCTTGAACAGCTTCTCGATCAGGTTCGCCCGCTCGACCAGGTAACCCATGAAAATGAACAAGGGGATGGAAATGAGGACGTCATTTGCCATCACCGAGTAGGTACGCTGCACCATCAGGTCCAGCGTCTGTTGCAGCGCCAGCTCGGGACTTTGGCTGCGGTAGGCAATCCAGGTGAAAATCACCCCCATGCCCATCAGGGTGAATGCGGTCGGAAAACCGAGCATGATTGCAACCACGATCAGCGCGAGCATCAACAGGCCAAGGTGGCCGTTGGTCATTTCGGACGGCGGCGGCATCAGCACGAACAGGCTGATGACGATAGCGACGAGGATCGATACCCCGAACCAGACTTCTTTTCTCATTTTTTATCCCCTGCCTTCGCACCGACATATTGATCAAGGCTGGCGATGTCCTCGTCTTTTACATGGACCATTTCCTTGAGCTTATCGACGTCCACTTCCTCGACGTCTTTCTGCCGCGGAGGCCAGACCCCGTCCCGCAGGCAGATCACGCAGCGGATAATTTCCACGACGCCCTGCATCAACAGCAGTGCGCCGGCAATCGGTATGGTGGTCTTGAAATGGTAAAGCGGCGGGCCATTTGCGGTCAGGGTCGAGTGTTCCATGATGGCCCACGATTCTGCCGCATAGGTGTAGCCGGCCCAGACAAGCGCGACGATACCGGGTATGAAGAAAACGAAATAGAGGACAAGATCAAGGCCCGCTTGCAGCCTGGGCGGAAAAAACCCGTAGAGGACATCGCCTCGGACGTGGCCATTTTTCGCGAGGGTGTAGGCACCAGCCATCATGATGATGGTGCCGTACATCATGATCATCAGGTCGAACGACCAGGCGTTCGGACTGTTAAGCACATACCTGGAAAACACTTCCCAGGAAATTTGCAGGGTCAGGGCCAAGGCCAGCCAGGCGAAAATCTGGCCGACCCAGGTACTGATCCCGTCGACAAAGAACAAAAACCGTTGCATGACGCCGCCTCCGCAAACAAGCAGAACTATCAATTTCAGAATAGTGCCGGCTTTTTCTGCCGGCACAAAAAAACACCATCCGAATTGAACGAATGGTGTTTAAAGAATGGCTTCGAATGACCCTTGATCAGGTTTTCTTCGGCGCCGCTGCTTTAGCAAAATAATGGTTGTAGGCCATGCGCCGGTTGTTGTTGGTATCCATGTCCCATTTCATCGCGCGCTCGGCAAACGCACGCTGGGAGGCCTCGACTTCCTTGAACAAGGGATTGTCCGCGCCCTTCTTGGCAACGACCTCGTCCCAGATCTTCAACTGCGTCTGCAACAGCGCATCGGGCGTCTTGTAGAACTTCACATTGTTCTTGGTTTGCAGCTCGATGTAATCCTTCGAGTAGCGGTCAATCGCCTTCCAGGACATGTCGGCAGAAGCGGCTTCCACTGCATTGGCGATGATCGCCTTCATCTTTTCCGGCAGCGCGTTGTATTTGGTCTTGTTGAACGTGATTTCGAACTGCTCCGAACTCTGGTGGAAGCTCTGGAGCATGCAGACCTTCGAGACGTCGGGGAAGCCCAACACCCGGTCGGAACTGGCGTTGTTGAATTCCGCGCCGTCAAGCAGGCCACGATCCATTGCGGGAACGATTTCGCCGCCGGGAAGCGCGTTCACTGCGGCGCCCATCGCGGTAAACAGGTCAATGGCGAGGCCATTGGTGCGGAATTTCAAGCCTTTGAAATCGTCCGGTTTGGTAATCGGCTTCTTGAACCAGCCGAGCGGCTGGGTAGGCATCGGTCCGGTCAGGAAAGACACCACGTTTGCGCCGATAGAGCCATAGAGCTTGTCCAGCAACTCCTTGCCGCCGCCGTACTTGTGCCAGGCGAGAACCATGTTCGCATCCATTCCGAACACCGGGCCCGAGGTCCAGAGAGCGATCGCGCTTTGCTTGCCGTAGTTATAGCCCATCACGCCGTGGCCACCATCCAGCGTTCCCTTCGATACGGCATCCAGCAGGCCGAAAGCCGGAACCACCGCGCCGGCAGGCAAAACCTCGATTTTCAGGTCGCCGCCAGTCATGTCGTTGACCTTCTTGGCAAAGTCCAACGCATACTCGTGGAAGATATCCTTGCTCGGCCATGTGCTCTGGAAACGCATTTGCGTCGCACCCTGGGCAGACGCAATCATCGGAAAACTGGCGGCTGTTGCGGTGCCGGCAGCGACCGCCGTGCCGAGGAACTTTCGACGTGCTGACGTTGCGCCAGCGACTGCCTTCTCATTTTTCTTCATGATGCTTGTCTCCATTGTAATTAATAAAGGTTACTTCCTGATGCTGCAACATCGCTCTGCATTACTGCATACTTCTGCTGAATTCGTGCGGCTTCCAGAAGCAGCCACAGGTTGCCAATGACCAAACCATCAAGGCAGTTAACCAGATAGCAACCTGACCCGAATTCTAAATGTTTTTTCCAGGACAATACATCTAACTTTGCTCGGACAGGCATTCAAGCACTTTTCCCTTACCGGCTATACCAGATGCGGTCCAGGCGGGAGGGGGAACGACGATAGGCAACTACCTGTCCAGCGCACCTCGCAGTTAAGTGGCAGATACTCCCTGCGCGTTACCCGAAAACAAAAAAACCCCGGCAATGCCGGGGTTTTTGAAAGCTTTATACGATTATTCTGGACGAATGTTCGATGCTTGCTTGCCCTTAGGGCCAGTGGTCACTTCGAAGGCGACACGCTGATTTTCCTGGAGCGACTTGAATCCGCTCGACTGGATTGCGGAGAAGTGTGCAAACAGATCTTCGCCACCTTCATCAGGGGTAATAAAGCCAAAACCCTTCGAATCATTGAACCACTTTACGATACCAGTTGCCATTACAATTTCCATTTCAGTTAAGTTGGGTTTCCCCGTTAGATCGTTTCAACCAAGTAAGGAATGACAGACTGATACTGCACCACTACTAGCTCGAATCTCAACGATGGTCCGCATTATACTGCACAAACCGGAACGGGGTTGAAAAACTAAATTAGCATGCACTACGCCAGGCTAGCTGACGAATCTCATGTTGCCCCGGTACCTGGCGTCAAGATTATCTGAAATTTCCTTGATGGTAGATCGCGTCTTCTGCTTCAGGCAGTATCCCTGCTTATACACGCTCATCACGGTGTACTGGCCTCTTGTAAGCATCTCGAGCTTCAGTCGAAGCTGGAATACGGTGACGCGGATATTGCTCCCTGTGGTCGACTTGCCAGTCGAACGAAACAGGAGGCCCAGGTCCGCAAGTGGAATCACAATACCCATCTGGCTTAGGAACAGGTCGGCCAAGGCAAACTCCGAGCGCGTCAACTGCATTGTGTTTCCAAAGAAGACCAGTGTCCGGGTCTCCCCGATGACAGAAAGCGCACCGTAGCGCAGCTTGGTCTTTAGTGTTCTTGCGTTTCAGGGTCGAATGAATGCGCCGCGCAAGTTCGTTTGGATCGAGCGGAAGAAATGTCCAGTCTGAAATAAGTTCGGGCAGGTCTCTTATTTCAGAAAGCACTGCGGGGGACTCAAAGACCGCAATCATCGGTGCCAGACGAGGGAGTGTGTTGTTCGTGAAATTCAGAAATGCCAATTCTTTCCTTTCCAGTACCTGGATCGCCTCGATCATATTCAGATCGTAGGCTTCAACCAGCAGCACCCGGACTACGCCAGGCTGCAGCAGCAAGTCATTGACATGCGGTCTTTTAACCAGCCTTACCACGCTGGGAAAAACTGCGTCCGTATAACGACAGAGATGTTGCATCGCTGTGTTAAGTTCGGTCGCCTTGTCTATGAGCACTTTATAAAGCTGTTCGCCGATCACTTCCAGTTCAAACTGCATTGCCGGATTCTCCATGAAAAGCAAAACTTCCTGTCGCTACTCGACCATGCTCCGTGGCTTACTTGCATGGATCAAGAGGGAGTCTGTGTTTCATGACGAGCAGGTAAAGTTCCCGGAAACGTCGAATCGAGGAAAGAAAACTATTAAACGGAAAAATCCTGGGCACGTCTGACGCCTCAATTTCAAGAGGCAGGCTTGGGTACAGCGTACCAGGCTGGAAAACGGATGTCGGACCTAAACCGCTTTGACCGTGTCGGTGAATACATAGCCTATTGAATGCACTGCCTTGATAGGCTGAGTGAGAGGATAAAGTGCATAAATCTTGCGGCGCAGGCGACTTACAATTGCTTCCAACCGCCGGCTGTCATAAGCAATCGGATCCTGTTTAAAGGCGACAGTGATAATATCTCGTCGTTTTACAGGGGTTCCAGCGTGCTCGACAAGGAGTTTCAGGAATTCGGATTCCAGTCGACTAAGCTCAATTGCCGCACCTGTCGGACAGAATAAGCGCCACTCACGATGATTGAATTGCCAATTAATTTGGGCATGGTTTTCAACGGCGCAATTCACGCGGCGGTACACGTTTTGGATATAGGCAGTGAGCTCTTCAATTTCCACCGGCTTAATCAAGTAGGCGTCCGCACCGCTCGCCAGGCATTCAATACGGCAACTCATTTCAAAATGCCCGGTAAGCATGATTATGCCCAGATACCTCTGGTTTTTCAGCGATCGAAGCTGTTGAAGTATTAGCAACCCACTTTCACCCGTTAATCCAATGTCCATGATGATAATGTCGACGGGCTTTTGGAGCAATTCAAAAAACAGTTCAGTGCTGCCAGATACGCCAATCACGTCCAACCCTTCAGCACACAGGCTGACTACGATATCATTTCTCAAGGCGACATTATCTTCAACTAGCACAACACGCATCATTATATTCCGTGAAATACAGGTCAATTATGGATTGAAAATCGCGTATTAGTGGCCCACCTGCTTTTCGTATATATTTTTCACTAAATCCTCCGCACCAGGTCTCACTCTCATCTGGAATTCTAATGAAGTGCCGCCATTTATTTTGCTTTCCACACACAGATTCCCGCCATGTGCATGCAGCATCAAACGGACCATGTACAAACCAATGCCAACGCCTTCGGTTTTCAGGTTCACCTTGAAATAAGGTTCAAAAAGGTGGGCAAGTGAAGCTTCGGTCATTCCGATTCCGTTGTCTGACACCTTCATTCGCAATATCCCCTCGCCATACTGCCCAGTTAGTTTTATTTTGCTCCCAGAACCCGAATATTTAATTGCATTGTCAAGCAGATTGGTGAGAACTAGTCGAAGAATTCCCCCATCAAGCCATAGGTGTTCGGGCAAATCATCAGCTTCGACCGAGATTGTCTGATCCTTTCCATACATTGCAGCGAGATTGACTGTATCGCGAAGCAAGCTTTTCATTTCGGTGTATTCGTACAGTACTTTTACATCGGCATTCTGAATTCGTTCTTCCAGCAAAAAATTGTCGATCACTCTCCGCATTTGGTGATGGACTCGCACGATATTACGGTGACGTTCAGTAACGTCGTACGGAAGATCACTCCGCTTGCTAATGACGTGCATTGATACATTAAGCATGGCAAGCGAATTCCTAAATTCATGGGAAACCAGCGTCACCATCCGTTTCTGCAAGTTGATGTAATGCTGACTCGATTCAGAACTTGCCTGATAGTCTGACGCCCGACGACGTTCCTTCGCTGTTTCGCGTCGATCAAGAATCATACCGAAACTGATAAGGGCCGCATGAATAATCATGTTCGATTGCCAAACGTAATCAATAAACTGATATGCCGGCATGATGCCAAAATTTCTTGCAAGAACAAGTATGACACACGCTGTCATAAACCAGATAGCAACGAAATAAAACTTTGCCGACGGTTCGCCGGACCTGAGAAACCGGTAGGAAAATGCGCAATTGAGGAGGCAAAGAAAAAAGGAAAGAATAAACAGGCATTTCGTGGAGGCAGGTTCGAGGCCGATAAGTCTTGTTAACCCGAATATTATCGCCAAGGCCCCGATTCCTCTTGCAGCTTGCCATGAGTAAGGATGCTTGTTTTTACTAAGTGCAAATGCATGGATTCCAAAATTACTTCCTGCCAATACCATGCAACTGAGCGCCAATGTACCGACCCCAGCACTAAACGACGGAAATTCCGGGAAAAAGTAAT
The DNA here is from genome assembly GCA_963522035.1 of uncultured Noviherbaspirillum sp. Lineage (GTDB taxonomy): Bacteria > Pseudomonadota > Gammaproteobacteria > Burkholderiales > Burkholderiaceae_D > Noviherbaspirillum_A. Next base: position 7,957 of record CAUQYP010000023.1, read on the forward strand.
GCGATGCCAATCCATTCATTCTGAATATTACAAAACCTTCAGCAATCAAATAGATGAGCCACCAGAAATCCGTTCGATCGCGATTTACCCATAAACGCAATCCACATATACTGACTATTATGACAAACGCGCCATAATACATTCCCAAGTTCAGATGTTCCAGAGCACTATTTTCTGCATAGAAAGCAGGCTGCCATAAATAGGCACGCGCATTCAACTGTGTATTGGAGCGTATTTTAATAAAAAATATTTTTGGCGCGGTGTCGTGTAAATATAATTTGAACGTGCTGTGGCGTACTTTGAAAGCCCGCACGGAAAGCGGCGACATGATTCCGGCTACACTCCCTTCCGTTCGCACCACTTCGCCATCGTCCGGAAACGGATAAAGCGTTGCTTCTCCAATATAGGCTGGCGCCAGTTCCAGCCACCACTCTACGGCGGCCAAAGGTTCGCGTTGAACTATCAAACGCAGCCATATCACGTCGGAAGTGATTCCGAAATTCAGGGCGCCGTCGCTTTTCAAGAAATCATCTTGAACGGCCTGACCCGCGACGTCATCAAAACTCAGGCGGCCACCTGGATCTCTCAAGTAGCTTAACTGCCCGCTGAGGTCGGATTTATTGAGATGTGCGGTCAGAACAAGTGGATCTGCCTTCGCTTCAATTACAGCAGAAGGCAGGACGATGAAAAAAAGAATGATGAGCCAACGCACATTGTCTCGATCGCGGCCGTCGAAAAACCATCGTTAATGAGGGGCACATCGAATGTTACGGAAGATACTAACAGCAAACTTTCGAGAACCGCAACCAATAATTGGTTACTTTAGTTGCCTGAAAGTCAGGATTTGTCAGGGTTGGTCGGCTACTTGAGAAGATTTCGGCGCAGAATCAGTCCACCGAATGTTTAAAGTTGTTTGAAAAACCGGGCACGAAATAAGCCAGGATTACACGTACACATTTCATTCACGCGGCAGACTTACCAGGATAGAGACATGAAAATTACGCTAAAGGTGATCGGGAAGGAACTGTTCACGATGCTTAACGGACAGTTAGAGAAACTTAATTCCGCATTTCCCCGGTTCAGCACGCAGCTGGAGCACTTCGAGTGGGATATCGTCGAGCTTACCGCAGTCCGCCCCGAGCATCTGCTGAGTTATCCCGATGCGCCTTCTGCCCTTCTCATCGACGCCCAGGAGCCTGCCTACATCGAGAAGATCCAATTGCTCGAGAAAAAAGAGCTTACCTTTATCAAGGATCCGCCGTTCCTTCCCATTGTCATGTCACCGATCGTACTGATATTCCGGTCTCACAGTGTGCTGGCAGATGCGCCAGACTTCCCGGACTTCGTGGCGGACTGGATCTGCACGCCGTTCCTCATTTCGGATCTTGCACGAAGGGTAATAGCATCCCTGCGGCGCAAGAACATCCTGAAAACCACGTTGCATTTCGGGTCCCTGACGCTGGTTCCAGACTTGCGGGTTTTATCCTACCAGGGCAAAGGTATCCACCTGACACCGTCCGAATACTCGCTGGCCGAACTCTTCCTGAACCAGCTGGGCACGGTAATTCCCATCAAAGACCTGGTATTGCTTTTCAAATCCAGTGGCAAATCCACCGAAGGAAGCAATATTCGCGTCACGGTATTCCAGCTTAGACTGAAACTGGAGATGCTCACCAAGTCGCATTACACGCTGGGCAGCGTCTACAAGCAGGGTTATGTGCTGCGCCCCAAGAACCGGGCGACCCCGGAGTTTAATCCGGCAGGGAATCCACTGCCGACCGGGAAATTGTTGTCAGGCCAGCCTTGAAACGTTAGCCCCTACCGACGAATGGCATATTGGTCGCAACGACCGTCATAAACTGGACATTGGCATCCAGGGGCAGACTTGCCATGTATGAAACGGCACGGGCAACATTCTGAACGTCCATGGTGGGTTCGATGGCAATCGATCCGTTTGCCTGGAGTATCCCTCTCTGCATCCTCTCCGTCATATCGGTCGAGGCGTTGCCGATATCGATTTGGCCGCATGCAATATCGAATTGCCGTCCATCCAGGGAAGTGATCTTGGTTAATCCAGTCATCGCATGCTTGGTGGCTGTATAAGTGGCTGAACGCGGGCGCGGGGAATGGGCGGAAATCGAACCGTTATTAATAATACGTCCCCCGCGTGGCTGCTGACTTTTCATCAACTTGAATGCTTGCTGGGTACACAAAAATGCCCCGGTCAGATTCACGTCGATAGCCGCCTGCCAGTGTTCGAACGAGACATCTTCGATCGATGCGGACGGGGTGAAGATTCCCGCGTTATTAAACAGCACATCCAATCTACCAAAACGCTCGCTGGTCGCACTGAACAGGGCGGCGACATCGTCCGGATTAGCCACATCGCCTGGAAATACAAGGTGCGAGCCATCATCTGCACCTGCCAGCTGTGCGGTCTGTTCCAGCGGTTCGCGGCGACGGCCAGCCAGGACGATCGAATAGCCATCCTTGTAAAATTGTATGGCAATCGATCTGCCTATTCCCGACCCTGCCCCTGTTATCAAGGCAACTTTTTTCTGAGGAAAATTCGAGTTCATAGATGGTCTTTCCGTTTCAGGATTGATCTGTTTAGCGAAGATGCGCATGGTGAAGCTGTGTGAGGCCAAACCAGCCTTGGGATTGCAGTGTAACTTTCATCCTCCGACAAGCGAGAGCATTGTCACGAGAGCAATGTTACGATACACGCAAAATGTTGGCGCACAAACTGGTCCAGCCCTTCCATGTTATTGATGATGCGTCGTTCACGAGTCAATTTTCCCAGGCGAGAACGCTTTTCATGCCGCGTATCCATACCCATTACGACAATCTCAAAGTAACGCGCAATGCGCCACCGGAGGTCATTCGCGCAGCGTACAAAACCTTGTGCCAGAAGTTTCATCCGGATCGAAATCCGGATAATGAAAGCGCGAGAAGAACCTTCCTGCTGATCCGCACTGCTTACGAAACCTTATCCGATCCGGAAAAACGACGGCTACATGACGCATGGATCGCTTCGATGGAAGCGAATGAGCCGATGGAACCTGTCGCGTTAAGGCCGGAGAAGAAGCCAGAAAGGCCGCCGCACCCAACTGGCCAGCAAAGACCCCGGCACCGGACGAAATTTGTGTGGCAGCTATGCTTCTGGCTGGTAATCGGGTCATTGATTTTCTTCGGCTTCTTTTTTAACTAACGGTTTCTCCGACGCCGCCTCATTCGACGAATCGATTACCTTCGAAAAAGGTATGCGAAGTGCAAACAGAATAACTAATGCGAATAAGGTGCTTAGTACGGCAGTGGCTTCACGTCCCATGCCTGCCGCGATTCCGACTGCGGCAGTCAGCCAAACGCTCGCGGCCGTGGTCAGGCCCCGTACCTGCTGGTCATCGCTGCTCTTGAGAATGGCGCCAGCGCCCAGAAAGCCTATGCCGGCAATGACCCCTTGGAGCACCCTGCTCATATCGCTCAAGTCTGTCCCCGCTTGCAGCGGCACCAGCACAAAAAGCGCCGACCCGAGTGCTACCAGCATGTGCGTGCGAAAACCGGCGGATGCGCCGGACCGTTCCCTTTCATAGCCAAGAATCCCGCCAAGGACCATCGCGATCAAGAGACGAAGACAAAGCCGGGTAACTTCCGACACATCCGGAAGATCAGAGAATTCACCCTGGATCGTTATCCAGCTTTCCATCCACCATGGCATGGCGTCAACCGGCAAGACTGCCTCCCATCCGCTCAGTAAGGCGCTTGTGGCACACCTGCCACCGCGCCAGGTTTGAATTGCATGGACTTTAGCTCCAGGAATTCTTCCAAACCGTATGGCCCCATTTCGCGCCCATGCCCGGACTGCTTGTAGCCTCCGAATGGGGCGAACAGGTTGAAACCACCGCCATTGATGTCGACCTGCCCGGTACGAAGGCGGCGCGCGACCGACATAGCACGGTCGTCGCTGCCGGCCCAGACTGCGCCGGCGAGCCCGTAAAGCGTATTGTTTGCAATGCGCACGGCTTCGTCCTCATCCTTGTACGAGATGATCGACAGGACCGGGCCGAAAATTTCCTCCTGCGCAATGACACTGTCCGGGTCGACGCGACCGAAGATGGTAGGTTGCACGTAATAGCCGCGCAGCAAGTCTGCTGGCTGATCCGGTCCGCCGCACAGGAGCTCGGCGCCGGATTCAACGCCCTTGCGTATGTAATCCCGCACACGCTCGCGCTGGCTCTCCGAAATCAGCGGCCCCAACCGGGCTGTATTGCCGTAAGGATCGCCTATAGTGAAGCGCGCGGCTGCATCGACCGCGAGTTTTGCCACTTCCTCATACCGGTCTTCCGGCACAAGGAGGCGCGTGTGGGCCGAACAGGTCTGGCCGCTATTGAGGAAACACGCACTGACCGTGCCCTTGACTGCCGCCGAGAGGTCGGCGTCATCCAGGATGACGGACGCGGACTTGCCGCCCAGTTCCAGAGCCACCCGCTTGACTGTGGCGGCAGCGACCTCGGAAATGCGCTTGCCGGCACGGGTCGATCCGGTAAAGGAAACCATGTCGACATCCGGATGACCAACCAACGCTTCGCCAACCACGCTGCCAACACCGCTCACCAGATTAAACACACCGGGCGGAACGCCAGCGGCATCGATCACCTCGGCCAGCACGAAAGCATTCAACGGCGCCACTTCCGACGGCTTTAGCACGACGGTGCAACCTGCAGCCAACGCTGCAGCCACCTTCGCAGCAATCTGATGCAAGGGGTAATTCCATGGCGTAATACACGCGACCACGCCGACGGCTTCCCTCACGACACGTGAATTGCCGGTTTGCTCTTCCCACTGAAATTTGTCGGCAAGCTGAGCGTAGTAGCCAAAGTTGGCAATCGGCGATCCTACCTGTATCTGCGCCGACAGTTTCAGCGGCATGCCGACTTCCCCTGTGATGATCTCCGCCAGTTCTTGGCTGCGTGCCTTTAATCCCGCCTGGATCTTGCGGAGATAGTCGCTGCGCACGGCAACTGGCTGCTGGCTCCAGCCCTCGAAAGCGGCGCGGGCTGCCGCGACTGCGGCCTGCACGTCGGCCGCGTTTCCCTCGGGAATACTAGCCATTACCTCCTCGGTCGATGCATTGATTACATCGATCGACCCCGTGCCGATAGGGCTCAGCCATTTTCCGCCTATGTACAGTTTGTCCCGTTTTTGCATTGCAGTCTCCTCGTCATCTACCAAATCATTGCATCGCCTAAAAAGGCGGACGCAGCATACTAACATTTTGGCTACTTTGTATCGCGGAGGGACATCTTCGGCAGATCCGGGGAATCGGAATTTAACCTTTTGTTTGGCTATCGGCTAATTCAAATCTGGCCGGCGCTTTGGCAAGAAAGTCCTTGACCATCGCAAAGTTTCAAGTCAACAATCTGTAACTATTGGTAACGGGACTGTAACAACCGGGACCAAGGCTGCCCTTGATCGCGTACATGATCTAGTGGACGCAATGGGCTTTTCTTACTATTTGGACTGGGAATGCAGCTATGGCGACAGGTACGGTTAAATGGTTTAACGACTCCAAAGGCTTTGGATTCATCACGCCTGACGGGGGCGGCGAAGACCTATTCGTTCATTACTCGGCGATTCAAATGCCGGGGTTCAAGACGCTGAAGGAAGGTCAGCGTGTGGATTTCGACCCAATCCAGGGTACAAAGGGAAAACAGGCTGCAAATATCCAGGCCGCGCAAGCCATCCAGCCCTGAGGGTTGCCGGCGTTTGCACGGCCGATGCGTGCGCCGGATAGACCCGACTTCGCGCACGCTTGACAAATTCTCTATGGCGACGCTGATGGATTTGCCAGCCTTGTCGCGCTGGCAACGGGTACGGACAGCCTGACGGAGGTGCCAGTTGCGCCAGCCACTAACGTTACCGATCCGCCCAGGCGTTCCGCCCGGCTGTGCATGTTACCAAGCCCATGGCCGGTGGCTGTTTGCGGGGCGGCAAAGCCGGCGCCATTGTCGCTCACCTCTATCAACAGCACGTCATTCTCCATGCCAATATGCACTTTCACTGCGGTCGCTTTCGCATGCTTGAGTACGTTGGACAGCGCTTCCTGCAGTATTCGCAATACTTGCATGCTTGCCTGCGACGAGATCTCGATCGCGTCCGGCAGATCTTCATAGATCCACTGCAATCTCAAACCGATCGCATCGAAGCGCGGGGAAATTCTGCCGCGAAAATTGCCAAGTACCGGGAGCAGATCGTCGGTATCCCCTGCCACGGAGTCGAGTGCCAGCCGCATTTCTTCTATGCAGTCCTGGAGGAGATTGATCATGTCCGCCTGCCCTGCCCTCCCTCCTTTCACCAGCATCAGCGACGTAATCAGTTGGGACCCGACACCATCGTGCAGGTTCTGCATGATGCGCTGGCGCTCCTCTGCGGCGGCGTTAAGTCGCTCAAGCGTGCGAAGGCGCTCGTGGCTTTCCATCAATTCCCGTTCGCGCTCTGCGACCTTGGCCGTCAGGCTGTCCTGCATCGAGTCGGCCAGCGCCAGGGTTTTCAGGAATCGCTCCAGCAGGACGATTGCCATTACCAGCAGGAAAGCGGGAATACCCAGGTGCAGCAGGTAGAACTCGTTGACGCCGAAAAGTCCGTGCTGCACCGCAAAGTCATGCAGGGCAAGCGAAAAGGCGAAGCCGACTGCCGCCAGCATCGCAAAAGCAGACCTGCTTTTGCTACGCCGGGCATAGGCAAGGAGGACCAGTACCGAATAGAAGGTAAAAGGCAAGAAACCCAGGGTCCACCATGCGTCCATCGCATGGCGTGCCGGCACGCCGACTGCCAGGAACATGGCGCATCCGAGCAACCAGTAAGCGCATAGAAAGCGCTCAAGCCGGGGTTTTACGCAGCTGCTGAAGCGCAGCATGAAGAGCGAGATGCAGACAATGAAGCCTGCAGTCGTAAAGTAATAGAGGAAACGCCACCCTACCCAGTGCACCATCGGCACTTCCGGCATCCGGAAGATGATCGTCCGAACTCCCCAGAACAGGGTGCACACACTAAAGATCCCGTAGAGCGCCTCCTGCCGTCGGCGCATCCAGATTGCCATGGTCAGGGCGCCGACGATCAGGCAAAGAAGGCTGGCGACTTCAGTCACCGTGTTTTCCCAGAAGAGCAGTCGGTCATGCATGGTCCGGATTTCCTGTTCCGATCCGACCACCACTTCTCCAAAGCTGGTCAGCGGTTCGCGTATCGCAAAGCGAACCAGGAGTTCGTTGTCACCGGTTCGAAGCGCAAGCGGCGGTGCAATGAACATGTACGGACGGAACCAGCGTCTTTGGGTCTGCACGTCGGCCTCGCTAATTTTCCCGATCATCAGCCCGTTCAGATAAACGGTTCCGCCGCTGCGCAGCTTGGGAAACAGAAGCCATAGCGGCGGATCGGCAGGTGACGCGCCAAACACCAGTCGATACCAGTATCCGGTCAGTTCCTGATCAGGCGGGCGAGCCGATCGGTGCGGAAGCGTGACCTTGCGCCATGAAAAGTCCATGCCAGGTAGCGCAGATGAATCGGAGATTGCGTAGTCGGCCTCCCGCAGCACGGTCGATGGCTGCGCGAGGACCATCCCTGGCACAAGAAGCCAGGCGGCAAGCAGGACTGGAATAAACCGACGTGCCAGCCGCAAGTAGTCAACTCTGCAGCAGGCCCAGTCTTGTCGCCTCATACACTGCTTTCCCCCGCGAGCGTACAGCCAGCTTCTTATAGATGTTCCGCACGTGTTGTGCGACCGTGTGGCTTGAAATTGCGAGCATATCGGCAATCTCGCGAAATGAAAGGCCGGTCGCAAGATGCTGAAGCACCTCGGTTTCGCGCTCTGTCAGCGCAACCTTTTCCGGCGCAGCACAGGCAGCCGGCGCGGCGTTGGCCAACCGATTACCGCGAAACAGGGTCAGCACCTTTTTTGCGATTATCGGGCTGAGCGGCGATCCGCCGTTATGCAACTCCCGCAATGCATCGCTGACGTGCCGGGTATCTGCGTCCTTGAGCAGGTAGCCGTTGGCGCCGGATTCGATTGCGGCAATAACATGCTTGTCGTCATCGAACATGGTGATGACCATGGCATTGGACGAAGGCCGATGACAGGTGATTTCCGGCAGCAGTGCCAGTCCGCTGAAATCCGGCAGACCCAGGTCTACCAGGTAGATGTCGGCCTCGACCGCCTGGATCAGGTCCCTGCCCGACTTCCCATTCCTTGCCGTCCCGACCAGATCAAACGCCGGATCTGCGTCCATGATTGCCGCAAGATGGTTAAGGACAACAACGTCGTCTTCGATAATCGCGACAGAAATCGGCATAGGAGTTTTCATCGCTACAACAGCGGATTGGCATCGGCATCATGCAAGGCCGCCGGAAGTGTATCGGATAAACAATGTTTCCGTAAGTTATTTAGGGTAAACTTGGACGGGTAACCGCAAGCTAACTGCCAACGGTTTTGGATGACATTCATCTTCAAGAATTTGCTTGAAATGACGTTATAGAGACCAGGCTACAAACAAACCTGTTTTCCCGTTTTAAACTATTCATTCTTCGCCATAATAAAAATGTCATCGACTTCCCTGATGCCGGTCTCCGCTCATCTAATTTCAGTAGGCAAGGCGCTTCCGCGCTCGGTCTATTCGGCAGGCGGCGACTTGCTTCTGTCTGAAGGATTCGTCGTCGAATCGGCCGAACAAATGGAGGCGTTGCTGAATGGCGGTTATTTCCGGAGGACCGGTGAGGACGGAGGACGCACTTCAGCCGATATCCAGGCGCCGTCGACAAAATCCATGGAACAGTCGCCAGTCAACGAGGCCAACGATGTAAAAACCGAGCGCGTCATGATGGATGAAGTGCGCTGGCAGGTGGGTGAGACATTTTTCCTGCATCAGCAGGGCGCATCGGTGCGTTATACGGCACGATTCATCGGTTATATTAAAAACCGGACCGTATTGGTCACCATGCCCATCGTCGACGACAAGTACGTGTTGATTCGGGACGGACAAATGTTTGTCGTCAGGGCTTTCTCCGGCAAGAAAGCTTATGCTTTCAGTGCGTTTGTCGTGAAATCCGTTCATTCACCGCATCCGTACCTGCACCTTTCCTACCCCAAGGAACTCGGTTGCGCGACGATACGCCACCGTGCACGTATCTCGGTGAGCGTCATTGCCGCCGTCTCGCTCGATGGCCAGGAAGATACGGCAGCGGCCATTATCAACGACATGAGCCTGGGCGGCGCATCCGCCAGCATCAAGCATCCCTATGGCGAAGTGGGCCAGCGGGGACGGATCAAGTTCAAGATCAACGCGGTCGGTGAAACAGTATTCATGGACATCTGCACGGTCCTGCGCTCGATCAGCCCGGTCGAGAACGGTGGTGGCTGCAAGCACGGGTACGAATTCGTCGATCTCTCCACGCATGACAGGCTGGTATTGTCGGCCTATTTTCACCAGGCTGAAGTCGAACGCAACTGAACTGGCTGGACCGGGCGTCGGTCAACGCGCGCGGCGTATATTGAGCCAGGCCGTGGCGCCACCGCTTGACGCGATCATCGCCATCCCGGTCCAGGCCCAGAAGTCCGGGGAATGGCTGAAAAAAAGCCAGCTCATCAAGGCGGCGAAACCAATCTGCGCATAGGTAAATGGCATTAACGAGGATGTCCCTGCCCGGCTGAAAGCCATGATCAGCAGAAGATGCCCGACAGTCCCCAATACGCCGATCAGCAGGAGAAGACACGCATTGCGCAAATTGCCGCTTGCAAGGAACGCGAATAACTCGGCGCGCTCCAGCAATAACAGGGGCAGTAGCATTGCGCTGCCGACCATGCCGCTATAGAACTGCGTTGTAAACGGGTTTTCCAGTACAGCAAGCCGGCTGGTAATCAAGCTGTATCCGCTTGAAACGACCATCGCCACCAAGGGGATAACGACGACCCAGCCGAACAGGCCGCTCCCCGGCCGGATAACGATAACCGACCCTAAAAAGCCGCCCCATACGAGCATCCAGCGCAGACGCCCTATCCGCTCTTTCATTATCCAGCCGGAACAGGCCGTGATCAGCACGGGGGACAACATGATGATGGCGGTGAATTCTGCCAGTGGCATTTGCTGCATGCTGTAGAAAGCCAACACGCTGATGGTCGCCAGCAATACGCCCCGCAAAATCTGAAAGCGTGGGTGGCCGGTTCGAAAGCCGCCCGGGCCGCGAAGTCGAAATACCACCGCAGCCATGATGGCTGCCTGCAGGGTATAACGGGACCAAAGGACGATTACCACCGAAAGAAAGCCACCAAGATACTTGGTGGCGGCGTCCATCGTAGAAAAAAGGAGAGTGGAGACCACGATCATTACGATCGCGGAAGAGGGATTCTTGTTGCTCATTCCCTCAATGATAGCGCAGGTTTGCGCCCCATTTCTTTAACCGGCAATGCTTCAGGGCAAAGGAAGCGTACCTCTCGCTCCCTTGCCTTGCATGGTTTCCTTTAATGAACTGCGAAGGCGGAGCTTGCAGGCCTGGAAGCAGCATCCTTGTTTTTACCCGCGTTGCGGGAAGGAGCGCGGCGAGAAACATCCAGGACACCGCGTCGGATCAGCAACTTCCTTATCGCCCTGTGAGCACCGTCCGCTTCCGGCTTGTCGTCCAGAAAAGCATCCATCGCTGCGATGGCAATGTCATCCATTTCGTCTTCGGAGAACGAAAAATAAATAGCGGTGGCGAACGCTTCATCAGACATATCGGATTGCCCCACGATTTTGTCTGCGTGTTTCGCGAGGACGGTACGAACGTCCCGGACGGTTATTCCAAAAGCCATTTGAAGCGGCATACGCACCTCCAATAAGTCGGTTCACATGAAATGCAAACAATATGGAAATATCTTATGGGGTGTTCGCAATGCCTGATATAGGACAGAGTCCTGTATCCTTGTAGGAATAAATGAAGCGTTGTGTGAGAAGCACGGTGAATTGTGCAAGAAATTTTTATAGCCCGAATCAAATACTTACGTTAAAGCATTTTTAAACAGGGCTGGAATTTCACGCTGTGGGAAAAATTGGCGGAACCGGCAATTCTTCCTCGTTCGGTGCTTCCGGCGGCGGTACCGTTACCGGTTTTCCCGGCTCGTCCGCTGCGGGTTTCGGCGGTATCGACGGACTAAAGTCCGGGTCAGGCCTGGTGTGCGATTGTGTATTCATGAATTTTCCTCATTCGTGCCCAGATTCATAATTTGATGATATTCGAGCACGCCAAAATGCTATTGAGCATGCGCATCGACCGGACGATGAACCAAGCGAGTGCTGTGAAGTCCTATAAGTAAGCAAGCAGATTAAGCTTGCACTCGATCTCAACAAAAGCGCGCTGGAGGCAAGAATGAAAATGGGACACATAGGGCATGCAAACCACAGGCAACATAAACGGGAAGTGAATAAACCGGTCTTGTACCTCATCGCGGGCCTAAGCGGTTTCTGGGCGACAGTCGCGTTTTTTTTATTTGGTTAGATCAATCTTGTATGTCTTGCGGACATTTCCGTCTAAAGGCGGAAAGTTGTCCGGCCAAGTGAAACTGTAAGTTTCCATGGTGGAAATTTTTATGAGTCTGAATAAACACGATCTCGATACCTTCCGGAGGGCGAAACGTCAGCGCGCGCAGAAAATTGATCTGTTGATCATCCTTCTCTTTTTGCTCCTGGCAATCTTCGTGACGCTTGACCATCCGCCGCCAAGGCCAGGTGCTCCAGCCTTTCATAAAGCCGAGACGACGCGAACCGAACAAGGCAATGTATCGCCACCGCCGGTCGTCGCCCGCGCGCCGCACTGATTTTTTGCCATGAACGGGTAAACAAAAAAGGCCAGATCGTTTGATCTGGCCTTTTTTTCTAGCTGGTGCGGCTGGCAGGAATCGAACCCACGACCCCTTGGTTCGTAGCCAAGTACTCTATCCAGCTGAGCTACAGCCGCGAAGGCGCGAATTATAGCAGCGATCTTAAAAAAGGCCTAGATTGCTGGCTTAATTGATTCGGCCTATGTTCGGCGAGACGAAGGTCTAAACCGGAATGCCGCAAGAAGTCCCATCTTTTTATCCTGGCTCACTAAATCTTATAGCCCTTGCACAGGAGCTATGATACATTCCAGTAATTATTTCCTGAGAACAACTATTCACACGGCCAGTTTGCGACTTTTCCTTTCGGCCTCGTAAAGACAAGATCAAGGTCCATGAAAAACTCCTTCCGTATGTACGCTGCCAGCGTGCTAGTCGCCACCTCACAGCTTGCCACTGCCAGCGGCGCATCGCTCAACGTTCAGGTCACGGACGCGGCGGGCAAGCCCATACAGGATGCTGCCGTCTATGCTGAACCGTTATCGTCACCTCCAGTTCCGCGGAGCAAGGGGACTGAAATCGAGCAGAAAAGCCGGAAGTTCATGCCGGTAATGACAGTGGTTCAAACCGGTACCGAGATCAGCTTTCCAAATAATGACACGGTGCGACATCATGTCTACTCGTTTTCACCGACCAAGCCATTCGAACTCAAGCTCTACTCCGGCACGCCAGGAACGCCCATCCTGTTCGACAAGCCTGGCACGGTGATCCTGGGTTGCAATATTCATGACCAGATGGTCGCTTACATACAAGTGGTGAACACACCGTATTTCGGAAAATCCGACCAGGCTGGCAAAGTCAGGATGACAGACCTGACGCCAGGGAAATACAGGTTGAAAGCCTGGCATTATCGGCTTCCCGCCAACGCACCCGCAGTGGAAGCCGAAATCACCATCGCCAAATCTGACATTTCAGCCGAGCTGGTCGTCGGTATTCCTGCCGCTGCTGGCGGCCACTGACAAGAGAGCCCATGCTCAAGAGCCTGGAAAGGCGCATTGCCGCGCTGCTGCTCATCGTGCTGCTCCTGGTCCAGCTGGCAGGATTCATTGTCATTCAGAATGCGATCAGCCGTAACGGCCGCGCAGTAATCGCGGAAGAACTGGTGGTTGGCGAGCGCGTATTCAGGCGCCTGCTGAAACAGAATGCGGAAATGCTGACGCAAGGCGCACAGTTGCTCGCCAAGGATTACGGCTTCCTGTCCGCCATCGCCAGCGGCGACGACGAAACCATCACCTCGGCCCTGACCAATCACGGCGCTCGTATTGGCGCGTCATTTACTGTCATGGTCAATTCCGACCGCACCATTCGCGCCAACGCCACGCGCACGCCATCCGAGAACGGAAAGCGCCGGATTCTGCAACTGGTGAATACCGCCGAAAGGGACGGCAGCGCAGTTGGCACCGCGATCATCGAACACGGTCCGTTCCAGATCGTTGTCGTGCCAGTGAAAGCGCCCGTTGTCGTAGGCTGGGTCGTCATGGCTTTCCCGATGGACCAGCGCCTCGCCGCTGACATGCTGGCGCTTTCCTCGCTGGAGACGTCTTTCCTGGTCCGTTCCGGGACGGACCCATGGATTGCCAGTGCATCCACGCTGGCGCCGGATGCCATAGCCACGGTGACGGCCGCACTGGACAGCCAGGATGCGGCGAAACGTTCGGCAATCGAGGTCAGCATGAACGGCGACCAGTACGCGGGTTTGCAAAGCGAACTGGCTAACGATGACACGCGCACAGCGATTGTCGTTCTACAGCGCTCGGTCAGCGCCGCGATCGCGCCTTACCGGGAGCTGCAAATGACCCTGCTCATCCTCACCGCCGCCAGCATCCTGATCGCCGCATTTATCAGCATGGTGACTGCAAGGCGTATTACCGGGCCGCTGCGCGAGTTGACGAATACTGCACGTCGCCTGGGCGGCGGCGACTACGATGGCCCTATCCCGACAGGCGGCGGCGAGGAAATTGCAGAATTATCAAGGGCATTCGGCGTCATGCGTAAAGGGATCGCCAAGCGTGAGGCCGAGATCCATAAACTCGCCTATTGGGATTCGCTGACCGACCTGCCCAACCGCGCGCAGTTCGCGCGGACCTTGCACCACGCGATCGGCAGCGCCGGAACCTGCCATATCCTGATGATGGATCTCGATCGCTTTAAAAACGTCAACGATGTGCTGGGCCAGAGCTTCGGCGACGCCCTGCTGCGCAGCGTGGCCCACCGACTGGTCAGCAGCAGCGGCGCTGACCCCGCCAATATCGCCCGGCTGGGAGGCGATGAATTCGCCATCCTGCTGCTGGACGGAACACTGGCCGAGGCCCAGGAGGTTGCCGTCAGGGTGTTGAAGTCGCTGGAGATGCCCATCGTGCTGGACAACCAGGCAGTCGACCTCGGCGCCGGGATCGGCATCGCCGGTTATCCGCAGCACGGCAGTGACGCCGAGTCCGTGCTGGGGCGGGCCGAAGTGGCGATGCACGTGGCCAAGCGCAGCGGCAACCAGGCCGCGGTATATGACGCCGCCACCGACGAAAGCAGCCAGCAAAGCCTGTCGCTGCTGAGCGACCTGCGCCGTGCGGTCGACCGCGACGAACTGAAGCTGTATGTCCAGCCCAAGCTCTCGCTGGACAACGGTGAAGTCACCGGGCTGGAAGCGCTGGTGCGTTGGGTGCATCCCGAGCGCGGCATGATATTCCCGGACCAGTTCATTCCTTTCTCGGAACAGACTGGCTTCATCCGCGCCATCACCTTGTGGATGCTGGACCGCACAGCCGCGCTGTGCAGCGCGCTGGCGCTGGAGGGCCTGTATCCCAAACTGTCCGTCAACATCTCTGCCCGGGACCTGATGGACCAGGAGCTGGCCGCCAAGTTTTCGGAGATCCTGTTGCGGCACAAGGTCAGTGCCGCATCGTTTTGCCTTGAGATTACCGAGAGCGCCATCATGGACGACCCGGTGCGCGCGCAGAACACACTGGAAAGCCTGCATGCATTGGGGGCCGAGTTGTCAATCGACGACTTCGGCACCGGCTACTCCTCGCTCGCCTACCTGAAGCAGCTCCCGGTCGATGAATTAAAGATCGACAAGTCATTCGTCATGAACATGGAGCATGATGCGGACAATGCGAAGATCGTCCGCTCGACGATCGACCTTGGCCACAATCTCGGCCTGCGCGTGGTGGCTGAAGGCATCGAAAGCGAACAGGCGTGGGACCTGCTGTCGCAGATGGGCTGCGACAGTGGACAGGGCTATTTGATGAGCCGGCCGATTCCGGCCAACGAATTTGGCGCATGGAGCCGGCGCTGGGTTGTGAAGAATGCAAGAGACCCGCAGCCGGCATCCGATGCGCCGGCAGTGATCGGCCGCGTGCTTGCAATGGAGATCGGAGAAGACGCATGAACAGATTCTGGACCGGCCTGGTGCTCTGCTGCGTCGTAGGCATTGCACAGGCTGCAGCAGACCCGAACGAGGAACAGTTGCGGCAACTGGACCAGAAATGCGAGGAAGCGCGGGCAAAAAAACTGGCGCCGGTCCGGGCCGAGCTGGCGCGACAATGTGAGCAGGAAGAGCGTTACCTGGGTAACCAGAAGCGCGACTGCGCGCTCGAAGTGAGCACCTATGGCGATACGTTCAGCGGTGCCCGCGGCGCGGCAATCCGCGGGAAGTACTACGACTTGCCGGAATGCGTGGCCGCAAGGAATGCCTGGACAAAGTGGGAAGCGTCACGTCCGTGGAAAAACTGAGTGCGCCGGCTCAGCGGCGCGACCGATAGATATCGTGGCCGGCTTCGTCGATCTGGCGTCGCAAGGCCTGTCTTTCTTCCGGTGAAAGACGTCCCTGCCGCGGCCCTTCGGCCTGGCCGCGTTGGGCACGGTCATTGTCCTGACGGGGCTGCGCGCGCGGGTCGGGTTGGGCCGGCCGCTGTTGCGCCTGGTTGGCACGCGGGTCGCTGTTCGGATCGGGCTGCGCCAGCCCGTCGGCGACGCCAGCCAGCATCAGCAGGGCAAGACAAAGTCTTCCTGGCATTTTTTTCATCATGGGTTCTTTCGGAATGTCGGACGCCTGCGCTTTCGTCGTAAGTCAAAGTGTATGCCCGATTACCTGATCTCCGAAACAGGATCCGGTAAAGTATGTAACACTTTGTAATGCTTTTAGAAAACTTCCTTACCCCGGCGCGCGCCTGACGTTACCATAGCAAAATGAATACGACAAACCTTTCTGGCCTGCAGACCAGCCCACCCGCGCCGCACCAGGCGAAGATCCTCGTGGTGGATGACGACATCCGCCTGCGCGACCTGCTGCGGCGCTATCTCGCGGAGCAGGGATTCAACGTGGTCACCGCGGAAAATGCGCAAGCGATGAACAAGCTGTGGCTGCGCGAGCGCTATGACCTGCTCGTACTGGACCTGATGCTGCCGGGCGAAGACGGCCTCTCCATCTGCCGCCGCTTGCGCGGCGCCGGCGACCAGACGCCCATCATCATGCTGACGGCCAAGGGCGAGGATGTCGATCGCATCGTCGGGCTGGAAATGGGTGCCGACGATTACCTGCCCAAGCCGTTCAACCCGCGCGAACTGGTTGCCCGCATCAGCGCCGTCCTGCGGCGGCGCGGCCCCGAGGAAGCACCGGGTGCGCCCTCTGAAACCCCGCAGACCTTTCATTTCGGCGACTTCGTGCTGGACCTGGGCACCCGTACATTGAAGAAGAACGGGCAGAATGTCGCGCTGACCACCGGCGAGTTCTCGGTGCTGAAGGTATTTGCGCGGCACGCGCGGCAGCCGCTGTCGCGGGAAAAACTGATGGAGCTGGCGCGTGGCCGCGAGTACGAGGTGTTCGACCGCAGCCTGGACGTGCAGATTTCGCGGCTGCGCAAGCTGATCGAACCGGACCCGTCCAACCCGCTGTACATCCAGACGGTCTGGGGCCTGGGCTACGTATTCATTCCGGAAGGACAGCCGCGTTGAGGCTGACTGGCGCCGCATCCGCATGCTAGCCCGGCCTGCCCGCTTCGCCTGGATGACCAGCGGGCTCTACTGGCGCACTTTCTTCCTGCTTGCCTTCCTCATTGCCGTCAGCATGGCGGCCTGGGTGGTAAGCATACGCATCGTCGAACGCACGCCGCGCGCAGACCAGATAGCGGCCCAGGTCGTCTCCATCGTCACGATTACCCGCTCTGCCCTGCTTCACTCGGCGCCGGCCTCGCGACGGGAGCTGCTGTTCGATCTTGCCAGCAACGAAGGCATACGGGTCTATCCTCGCGAGGACAGCGACAAGGTCACGCAGCCCGAGGACACCACGCTGATGCCGCTGATCCAGTCGGTGGTGCGATCCAGGCTGGGCATCGAGACGCGTTTCGCCGGCACGGTCAACGACATCCCCGGCTTCTGGATCAGCTTCACCATCGATGAAGACGATTACTGGCTGATGCTGGACCGCGAACGGATAGAACGCACTTCGGGCCGGCAGTGGCTGGGCTGGGCCGCGATTACGCTGCTGCTGTCGCTGCTGGGCGCGGCTTTCATCAGCCGGCTGATCAATTTGCCGCTGGCCCGCCTGACCCGGGCTGCCAGCGCAATCGGCCGCGGCCAGGTGCCGGAGCCGCTGCCGGAGCGCGGGCCTACCGAGATCAGGGAAGCCAACAGCAGTTTCAACCAGATGGTGGTGGACCTGAACCGCGTCGACTCGGACCGCACGCTGATCCTGGCCGGCATCTCGCATGACCTGCGCACTCCGATCTCGCGGATGCTGCTGGAAGTGGAAATGGCCAAGCTGAACGACGATGCGCGCCGCGGCATGCAGTCCGACCTGGCGCAGATGGATGCCATCATCGGCCAGTTCCTGGACTACGCGCGGCCTGCCGGCAGCGAAATGCAGCAACGCGTCGACCTGTCTGGCCTGGTCACCGAGGTCGCACGCGAGGCGGCGCGGCTGCCGGATGTGCAAGTCTTCTCCGACGTCACCAGCGGCATCGAGATCAACGGCAGCGCCATCGACCTCAGGCGCGTCATCAACAACCTGATCGAGAATGCCCGCCGCTACGGCAGGACGCCCGGCACCGGCCGCACCGACATCGACATACGCTGCTGGCGCGAAGGCGACCGTGCGGTGCTGGAGGTAAGCGACCATGGGACCGGGGTGCCGGAGGAGGCGCTGGACCAGCTGCTGCGGCCGTTCACGCGGCTCGACAGCGCGCGCAGCCAGGCCAATGGCGCCGGGCTCGGCCTGGCCATCGTCGAACGGGTGGTGCAACGGCATGGCGCCGGTCTTCGCGTGGCGAATCGGACCGGCGGCGGACTGGTGGCGCGCATCACGTTCGCCATTCCCGCGTCGATCAGGGACTGATCAGGCAGGTTGGCGGTACAACAACGCGACCGCCTCCGCCGCGATGCCTTCCTCGCGTCCCAGGTAGCCGAGGCGTTCATTGGTCTTTGCCTTTACATTGACCTGGCCGACGGCCACGTCCAGGTCCGCCGCCACGTTCGCCGCCATCAGCGGGATGTGCGGCGCCATCTTCGGCGCCTGCGCAATGATCGTGGCATCGACGTTGCCCACCAGGTAGCCAGCGGCACGGACCCGCCTCGCCGCTTCCCGCAGCAATGCGCGCGAATCGGCGCCGGCGAACTCGCTGGCCGTGTCCGGGAAATGGCGGCCGATGTCGCCCAGGCCGGCCGCGCCCAGCAGCGCGTCGGTGATCGCATGCAGCAGCACGTCGGCATCGGAATGCCCGAGCAGTCCGGTCGCATGTGGAATGGCCACGCCGCCGATGATGAGCTTGCGCCCGGTCACCAGCGCATGGCAGTCATAGCCCTGCCCGATGCGAAATGGAGGCTGGTCAGTCATTGAGTCCTTTCAGATAGAGTTCGGCCAGCGCCACGTCGCCCGGCAGCGTGACCTTCATGTTGCGCGCACTGCCCTGCACCAGCCTCGGCTTCAGGCCCAGTGCCTCGATGGCGCCGGCCTCGTCCGTGACGTCGGTCGACGCTTCAAGCGCTTTCTTCAACAGGCCGTAACGAAACATCTGCGGCGTCTGCGCCGACCACAGGCCGGTGCGCGCCACAGTGGCGCAGGCACGGCTGTCGTCGTCACTGCGTTTCAGGGTGTCGACCACGGGCATGGCCAGCAGGCCGCCCACTTCATCGTCGCGCACGGCGGCGATCAGGCGGTCGATCAGTGCCGCGCTCAGGCCCGGGCGCGCGGCGTCGTGCACCAGCACCCATTCGTCGTCGGCTACCTGGGGACGCATTGCGAGCAAGCCGTTTAGCACCGACTGCCGCCGGGTGTCGCCGCCGTCGCGCACGATGGTGACGCGCCCGGCCAGCGCGTGGCCGGCTTGCGCAGCGTCGTTGCTGACCGCGTCGTCGATATACCCATCGTCGCCGCTGACCACGGCAAAGGTATGCGCGATGGCTTCATGCTGCGCGAACGTGTCCAGCACATGGCGCAGCATGGTCTTGCCCGCCAGCGCCGCATACTGCTTGGGAAATGCCGCGCCCATGCGCGCGCCGACGCCGGCAGCGGGTATCAGGGCAAAGTAACGAGGTGGAAGCATGGTCTGCGCGGTGGCCGTGGAAGCTGCCGCGGCTTGCGGCAATCGAATGAAGTTGCTTGGTTTATAATCGCATCTCGTCTTTTTACTGTCAAATGAGCAGCTCTCGTCCCTCTTTCCCGTCTATTTACCCGGCCCTCCCGATACCGCGTTCCGATGTCATTTGACCTCAACAGATTCCTCCCCAAGCCTGGCGCCCGCTATGCCATTCCCGCAGCGCATGGATCGTCCGATGCTTTCCTGCTGGCGCATGCCGCGCTCCAGCTCAAGGCCAGGAAGCAGATGCTGGCGGTGATCGTGGCCAATGCCGGCGACGCCCAGCGCCTATTGAACGAGATCCCGTGGTTCCGCGGCGATGAGGGCAACGACGCGCTGCGCTGCCACCTGTTGCCGGACTGGGAAACGCTGCCCTACGACGCGTTCTCGCCGCACCAGGACCTGGTGTCGGAACGGCTGGCGACGCTCTATGAAATCCAGAACGGCCAGTGCGACGTGCTGATCGTGCCGGCGACCACCGCCCTGACCCGGCTGGCGCCGCCATCCTTCCTCGCGGCCTACACTTTCTTCTTCAAGCAGGGCGAAACGCTGGATGAAGCCCGCCTGCGAACGCAACTGACGCTGGCCGGTTATACCCATGTCAGCCAGGTCATGTCGCCCGGTGAATACTCGGTGCGCGGCGGCCTGATCGACCTGTTCCCGATGGGTTCGGCGCTGCCTTACCGGATCGACCTGTTCGGCGACACCATCGAGACCATACGCACCTTCGACGCCGATACCCAGCGCTCGCTGTACCCGGTGCGCGAAGTCCGGCTGCTGCCGGGCCGCGAGTTCCCGATGGACGATGGCGCCCGTACCGCGTTCCGCAGCCGCTGGCGCGAGGTGTTCGAAGGCGACCCGACGCGCTCGGCGATCTACAAGGACATCGGCAACGGCATCGCCTCGGCCGGCATCGAGTACTACCTGCCGCTGTTCTTCGAAGAGACCGCCACGCTGTTCGCCTACCTGCCCGACGATACGACTATTGCGCTTCTCGGCGATATCGATACGTCGATCACGCGCTTCTGGAACGACACCGAGTCGCGCTACCGTTTCCTGAAGAGCGACCGCGAACGCCCGCTGCTGGAACCGCGTGCGCTGTTCCTCTCCAGCGAGGAATTCTTCACGCTGGCGAAACCGCATGCCCGCATCACGCTGCAGCCGGATGACGAGGCGTCGGCGCTGTCGGCGCCCTTGCCCAACCTGGCGGTCAACCGGCGCATGGACGACCCGCTGTCCAACCTGCGCGCCTACCTGGACCGGACCGACCGGCGCGTGCTGATCTGCGCCGAGACCAGCGGCCGGCGCGAGACGCTGCAGCAATATTTCAGCGAGTACGACCTGCCGCTGGCGCTGTGCGACGGCTACCAGGACTTCGCGACCGCATCGGCCCGCCTGATGCTGGGCGTCGCGCCGCTGCAGGCCGGCTTCGAACTGCGGCTGGAGGGCAACGCGTATGCCTTCATCACCGAGACCGAGCTGTATGCCGGTTCCGGCCGGCGGGTAGGACACCGCCGCCAGGAAGGCCCGACCCAGGTCGAGGCCATGGTGCGCGACCTGTCGGAGCTGAAGATCGGCGACCCGGTGGTGCATGTGAACCACGGCATCGGCCGCTACATGGGCCTGATCAGCATGGACCTCGGCGAAGGCGAGACCGAGTTCCTGCATCTCGAATATGCGAAGGACACCAAGCTGTACGTGCCGGTGTCGCAGCTGCACGTGATCTCGCGCTACTCGGGCGCGTCGCCGGAAGATGCGCCGCTGCATGCGCTCGGCTCGGGCCACTGGGAGAAGGCCAAGCGCCGCGCCGCACAGCAGGTGCGCGACACCGCCGCCGAGCTACTGAACCTGTATGCGCGGCGTGCGCTGCGCCAGGGCCATGCGTTCGCCTACTCGGCGCATGACTACGTGGCCTTCGCCGAGAGCTTCGGCTTCGAGGAAACGCCGGACCAGGCGGCCGCCATCAACGCGGTGATCCAGGACATGACCGGCGGCAAGCCGATGGACCGGCTGATCTGCGGCGACGTCGGCTTCGGCAAGACCGAGGTCGCACTGCGCGCCGCCTTCATCGCGGTCATGGGCGGCAAGCAGGTGGCGATACTCGCGCCGACCACGCTGCTGGCCGAACAGCATGCGCAGACTTTCGCCGACCGCTTCGCCGACTGGCCGGTAAAGATCGCCGAGCTGTCGCGCTTTCGCAGCACGAAGGAAATCAGCCTGGCCATCAAGGGCATGGCCGAGGGCACGCTGGACATCGTGATCGGCACCCACAAGCTGCTGTCCGACGACATCAAGTTCTCGCGGCTGGGCCTGGTGATCATCGACGAGGAACACCGTTTCGGCGTGCGCCAGAAGGAAGCGTTGAAGGCGCTGCGGGCCGAGGTCGATGTGTTGACGCTGACGGCCACGCCGATCCCGCGCACGCTGGGCATGGCGCTGGAAGGGCTGCGCGACTTTTCCATCATCGCAACCGCGCCGCAGAAGCGGCTGGCGATCAAGACCTTCGTGCGCAGCGAGTCCGAGGGGGTGATCCGCGAAGCCTGCCTGCGCGAGTTGAAACGCGGCGGCCAGGTCTACTTCCTGCACAATGAAGTGGAGACCATCCAGAACCGCAAGGCCGCGCTGGAAGCGCTGATACCGGAAGCGCGCATTGCCGTGGCCCATGGCCAGATGCATGAACGCGACCTTGAAAAAGTGATGCGCGACTTCGTGGCGCAGCGCTTCAACGTCCTGCTGTGCACTACCATCATCGAGACCGGCATCGACGTGCCGACCGCGAACACCATCGTCATGCATCGCGCCGACAAGTTCGGGCTGGCGCAGCTGCACCAGCTGCGCGGCCGCGTCGGGCGCTCGCATCACCAGGCTTATGCCTACCTGCTGGTCAACGACGTGCAGGGGCTTTCCAAGCTGGCCCAGCGCCGGCTCGACGCCATCCAGCAGATGGAAGAACTGGGCAGCGGCTTCTACCTGGCCATGCACGACCTCGAGATCCGCGGCGCCGGCGAAGTGCTGGGCGAGAACCAGTCGGGCGAGATGATCGAGATCGGCTTCCAAATGTATTCGGACATGTTGAACGAAGCAGTGCGCTCGCTGAAGAACGGCAAGGAGCCGGACCTGGCCGCGCCGCTGTCGTCCACCACCGAGATCAACCTGCATGTGCCGGCGCTGCTGCCCAACGACTTCTGCGGCGACGTGCATGAACGGCTGTCGCTGTACAAGCGGCTGGCCAACTGCACCAGTGCCGAAGCGATCGACGACCTGCAGGAAGAGCTGATAGACCGTTTCGGCAAGCTGCCGGACCCGGCGCGCGCGCTGATCGAGACGCACCGGCTGCGCATCGCCGCCAAGCCGCTGGGCATCGTCAAGATCGATGCGCATGCGGAGTCGGCGCTGCTGCAGTTCGCGCCCAACCCGCCGGTCGACGCGATGCGCATCATCGAGCTGATCCAGAAAAACCGGCATATCAAGCTCAACGGCCAGGACAAGCTGCGCATCACCACCGCCATGCCCGACCTTGCCAGCCGGGTGCAGCAGCTGAAGTCGACGCTGCGCTCGCTGGTCGGCTAAGTTCTTTACCTTTTTACCGTCACGCCCATGAACCTGATCCTGCAAGGCAGCGCCGACCTCTCCACCATGCAAGCACTGGCCGCACCAGCCTGTCCTGCCCGCATCGAAGCCATCCATCCGCATGCATGGCGCTGCGTCGATGTTGACGCCAGCCCGGAAACACGCAAGCAGGTCGAGGCCGCCAGCCTGGATGCCGGCGTCGATGCGACCTTCATCGAGGCCGGCATCCGGCTCGCGGACTTCCGCCTGCTGGCAATGGACATGGACTCCACCGTCATTACTATCGAGTGCATCGACGAGATCGCCGACATGCAGGGCCTGAAGCCGCAGGTCGCGGCCATTACCGAAGCAGCGATGCGCGGCGAGATCGATTTCGCCGCGAGCCTGACCCGGCGCGTGGCCTTGCTGGAGGGCCTGGACGCCGGGGCGCTGCAAAAGGTGTATGACGAGCGGCTGCGCCTGTCGCCGGGCGCCGACGCGCTGATCGGCGCGGCGCGCGCGGCCGGCGTGAAGACGCTGCTGGTATCGGGCGGCTTTACCTTCTTCACCGACCGTGTCCGCCAGCGGCTGGGCCTGGATTACAGCCATGCCAACGTGCTGGAAATCGCCAACGGCCGCCTGACCGGCAAGGTCGTGGGCGGCATCGTCGATGCCGACGAGAAGAAGCGCACGGTGGAGCGCACCTGCGCCGAACTAGGGGTGCCGGGCAGCCGCGCGATCGTCGTCGGCGACGGTGCCAACGACTTGAAGATGATGTCGGTCGCCGGCCTGTCCGTGGCCTATCGCGCCAAGCCTGTTGTTCGCGCGCAAGCCCATGTCGCCTTGAA
This sequence comes from uncultured Noviherbaspirillum sp., assembly GCA_963522035.1. GTDB lineage: Bacteria > Pseudomonadota > Gammaproteobacteria > Burkholderiales > Burkholderiaceae_D > Noviherbaspirillum_A. The sequence goes on from CAUQYP010000023.1 coordinate 31,821, forward strand.
TTTTTCGGGTTTGGATGGCATCTTGCCCTTGCTTGCGCAATAACGCCGAGCAGAACGCTGGAGGCCGGACATGATGCAGGAACTGGTGCTTGATTCGAACTTGCGGTCACGCAAATCCCTCGCATGGTGGCTTTATCTGTTCCATGCCGCCAGTCTGGTGTTCTCGATGGGCGCATTCGGCTGGATCCCGCTCATCATCAGTTATCTCAAGCGCGACGACGCGGCCGGCACTTTCGTCTACAGCCACCATACCTGGCAGATACGGTCGTTCTGGTGGTACGTGGTATGGATGATCGTCGGCGGCGTGCTGTTCGCCACCGTCGTTGGCATCCCGGTCGCGTTCGTGGTGTGGGGCCTGGCGTGGCTGTGGAAGGCTTACCGGCTGCTGCGCGGTTTCTTTGCGCTGAATGACAACAAGCCGATGCCGGTATAAACGGTAGTCCACCGGCTTTTCGTAGGGTGTAATAAGCGACAGCGCATTACACCATTACGTCGATTAACCGAGGCCGCGCTTGTGCGACGGGTGGTGTAATGCGCTGCGCTTATTACACCCTACGGGCTACGGCTTGCGAAATGCCATGCCCAGCGAAAGTTGCCATTGCCCGCGCAGCGACAGTTGCCGTTGCTTTTGCCGTTGCTTTTGCCGTTGCCGTTGCCCGCGCAGCGACAGTTGCCGTTGCTTTTGACGCTGCCTTTGACGTGGATCCCCGTTAGACGGCGACGCGTCGCCAGGGACTGAAACGGATAAAGAAGCGTCGGCTGTCTGAGCGAAGCGAGTTTCCGACGCTTCCCGTTTCAGTTCCTGGCGGCGCGTGCACCCCGCGCAGCGGGGCGCCGTCGTAGGGGCCGCCTTTTTTGCCCCACTTTTTTGGCGGAGCAAAAAAGCGGGTCGGCCGCCGGGACGAACACCCGGCTACTCCCCACGGCAGTGAGCGATTCGACGTTTCACCCGTCCAGCACGCGCTGCAATGGCGCCTTGCGCTTTGCAGCGCTGCAAAGCCACGTCAAAGGCAGCTTCGCGGCTAAGCCCCGCTGGCGGGTGAAGCAATACTGATGTCCTGCCGGACGACCAAGCCGGGTCTCGG
>CAUQYP010000024.1:0-32056 GCA_963522035.1 uncultured Noviherbaspirillum sp.
AACGGCAACTGTCGCTGCGCGGAAGTGGCGCTTCTGGCGCAAGCCAGCATGAAAAGGCTCTAGCCGACCTTGAGCCGCTGGCTGCCTTCCCATGTTTCACCCGGTGCAACGGACACTGCGGCCGAAGCGCACGTCGCTTCGACGCACAGCATGTGCAGCCAGTCTTCGTCAGGAAAATCGGCCAGCATGCGTGCCCTGTCAGGGCCTGGATTCCAGACCACGGTATCGAAAAATCCCTGGTGTGAAATGGTAAGCAGCGTGCGGTCATTCTCGACCAGGCTTACCGGTCCTGCCGTTTGCATGTAGACGCGGTCCACTTCGCCGGCAATACGCAGATGTTTCTCCGTCTGGGTCTTTACCGTGCAATGGTCCGTTGCGTCTTGATACGCCACGTTTTCCAGTCCAAGCAAGTGTATGCGGCGGACGTCTTCTACCCGAAGATAGGTGTGCAACGCTGCCGTGAATGAAAATGGCGTGCTGCCTGTATTGACAACCTTGACCATTATTTCAAGCATGCCGGACGCCAGCCTGACGTCCAACTGCGTACTGAATGCATGCGCCCAGTGCTGGCGGCTGGCCTCATCGTCATGCAGCGTCATTGTCAAGGATACGGGCGTACGGTTAGCCAGGCGCCATGGCAGGCTGCGGGCAAAACCATGCTTGACCATGGGACCGCGGTCGGAGAACTGCGGGAAGCAGATCGGCACGCCGCCCCGGATCGGGGCCGGTTCACGTCCGTCACGTGTGAGTCCACCGCTCGATGGCGAGAGATACAAGCGCTCGATGCCATCGGCAGCTTGCCAGGACAACACTTGCGCACCCTGCGCGGCGACAAATGCCTGGCCGCCCGCACCTGCATCGAGGCGTATGCCAGGCAAGTCCTGCAATGTGTCGGGAAAATGGCCGAGGGAAGAAAGAAGTTCAGACTGCAAGGGCAGCTCCTGTCAGGTTGCTTGTTGGGGAATGGACAAGAATAGCAGCCGAATGGCGCCCACTGTTCTGCGCGGATGCAAGCCGGCGGAAACAGGCGATTCATTGATCTGGCAGGCGTGGCGAAGCATCACATTGCCTATGCTGGATAGACAGGCAGGAAATGGAAGCCACCATGACCACAACACGATTATTCAAGGACCGTGCCGATGCTGCGCTGATGCTGGCTGACCGGATTGCAGCCTACCGCGGCGCTCATCCCCTGGTCCTGGCCATACCGCGCGGCGCAGTGCCGATGGCGCAAGGCATTGCGCAAGCGCTGGACGGGGAACTCGATGTCGTCCTGGTGCGGAAGCTGGGTGCGCCGTTCAGCGAGGAATTTGCGGTCGGCTCGGTCGACGAGAGCGGAACAGTCCATCGACTGCCACATGCTGGACGGGCCGGCGCAAACGATGCCTATCTCGAGCAGGAAGCTGTGCGCCAGTTGGCCGTGCTGCGTCGGCGGCGAGAGCGTTACACGCCGTTGCACCCGCCGATCGACCCGGCCGGGCGCATCGTCATCGTGGTCGACGACGGCCTCGCTACCGGCGCCACGATGATTGCCGCGCTCACGGCCCTGCGCGCCAGGCAACCGGCAAAGCTGATTTGTGCGGTACCGGTTGCAGCGCCGGACAGCCTGGCGCAGGTTGCCGCATTGGCCGACGAAGTGGTTTGCCTTCACGCGCCGCAGGATTTCGCCGCGGTAGGGCAGTTTTATCTACGCTTTGAGCAGGTGGATGACGATGAGGTCGCTGCCATCCTGGCTGCGGCGGGAAAAAACTGAGCGATGGTCCTATTTGCGAAGCTTGCGTTCATGCGCGGTCTGTCCTGACATTGCCTCGGTCACCAACGAAAGCTCCAGCGCCAGCGTCCTGACGATGTCGTCCGCCGTGACGATCCCGTACAAGGTGCCGGACGCTGTTACAACCGGTATCCGACGTATGCCGTTGCTGCGCATCAGCCGTAGTGTCTCGACGAAGTCGGCATCCTCCTTTACCGTCACCAGCGGCGTGTTCATGATGTCGCCGGCAGTAAACAGGGCGGCATCGAGCTGCAGCGCCATGGTTTCCATCACGATGTCGCGGTCGGTCACCATGCCGATGGGCACGCGCACACCGGCACGCGATTCAACGACGACCACGTCGCCTACATGGTGCTTGCGCATCAGCGCGGCGGTGTCAGGCAGGGAAAGCTCCGGGTCGCAGCAGACGACATCGAGCTTGCAGCATTCGCTAATGGACATGATGGTGATACTCCAGGCTGATGACTTTTCGCCAATCTGGCAAGATGGGCTTGCGCCTATAATGCAAGCGGATGCCGGCGGCGCCGTCGTTGGCCGGCGCCAGGCACATTGCCATCAGGCTCATGCATTTAGCAACCGGACAGGAGACTTTATGACTGCAGAAAATACTGGCGCAGGCAGCGCATCGACCACTCCGCAATGGAATCTTGAGCGCATTAACCGGCTGGTGTCTGATCTTGAACAAGAGCTGGCAAGGGCTCCGGACCGCGACGAAGTGCAGCGACTTCGGCACGAAATAGAAATACTGCGCACGGCGCTCAATGCGTCCGCCGGACGCGATGTCAACGACGACGACCTGCATTCGGCACGGTCCTCGTTCCAGCGCATGTCGGCTGCAGTCGAGAACGAGGTGCTCAAGGACAGCCCCTATATCGCCGAGCTTGGCCGGATACTCGGCATGGTCTGAAGCCTGCGTTCGCCACCGGCTTGCGCTGACATAAGGCAAGTCTGGAAACACCGAACTCGGTAGTTGCTCCAACGTCCATAGTGACGGACCAGGCATGCTGGTCCGTTTCCCATACAAGGAGCAGACATGACACGATTCAATGACAAGGTAGTCATAGTGACCGGCGCCGGCTCGGGCATAGGCGCGGCAACTGCCAGGCGATTCGCCGCCGAAGGCGCCACGGTGGTCCTGGCCGGACGTAGTCAGGACAAGCTCGATCGCGTTGCGACCGGAATGCCTGCAGGAAAGTGCCTGGTCCGCGTGACAGATGTTTCGCAGCAGGCCGAGGTCGATGCGCTGGTCGCGGACACGGTCCGGCAATTCGGACGGCTCGACGTGCTGGTCAATAATGCCGGCGTCGCAGTTGAAGGAAAGATTACGGAGAGCACGGTCGATGAATGGAAAAAAGTCATGTCGACCGATCTTGACGGCGTCTACTACGGCTGCCGTGCAGCGATACCGCAGCTCATCATCACCGGCGGGTCCATCGTCAATGTCGCGTCAGTGTCAGGCCTGGGGGGCGACTGGGGGCTGTCCATCTACAATGCGGCAAAGGGCGCGGTATGCAATTTCACCCGGGCCCTTGCCATGGATCATGGGCGCGACGGCATACGCATCAACGCGGTCTGCCCCAGCCTGACACGCACCGACATGACCGAGGACATGTACCAGAAGCCGGAATTGATGGCCAAATTTGCCGAACGCATTCCGCTCGGCCGCGGCGCCGAACCGGAAGAAGTGGCTGACGTTATTGCTTTCCTTGCCAGCCATGACGCGCGCTTCGTCAATGGCGTCAACTTGCCCGTGGACGGCGGCCTGACCGCGTCGAATGGGCAGCCACCGATGCGTTGACGGCCCTGGCGCCAAGCCGGATCGCCCTGGAGAAGACGAATGCCGGAGTCGAACACCATTCATATCGACATTGCGCTACAGGGCGGCGGCGCCCACGGCGCATTTACCTGGGGTGTGCTGGACCGCCTGCTGGAAGACGAGCGTTTGCAGATCGACGGCATCAGCGGCACCAGCGCCGGCGCGATGAACGCGGTGGTGCTGGCACATGGCTATCACGACGGCGGTCGGGATGGCGCTCGCCGCGCGTTGCACGATTTCTGGAAAGCGGTCAGCAATACTGCGCGGCTTAGCCCATTGCAGCGCACTCCCATCGACCGCGCGCTGGGTCGCTGGACGCTCGATGCTTCGCCCGGCTATCAACTATTCGAGCTTGCCACCAGCCTGGTGTCACCCTATCAATTTAATCCTTTCGACATCAACCCGCTGCGTGACCTGGTCGGCGCAATGGTGGACTTCGACAAGGTGCGGGCCTGCACTCAACTGAAGTTGTTCATTTCCGCCACCAGCGTTCGTACCGGCCGCTCGCGCACCTTCCGGCGCGAAGAGGTCAGTCTCGACGTGGTAATGGCCTCGGCCTGCCTGCCGCAGGTATTTCGCGCGGTGGAGGTCGACGGGGAGCCCTATTGGGACGGCGGCTACACCGGCAACCCAGCCCTGTTTCCGCTGGTGGAAGAAACGGCCGCCCATGACTTGTTGATCGTGCAGATCAATCCGATGGAGCGCAAGGAACTGCCGCGCACCTCTGCCGAGATCATGAACCGGCTCAACGAGATCACGTTCAACGCGAGCCTGATCGGCGAAATCAATACCTTGTTGCTGCTGAAGGACCTGGTCACCAGCCAGAATGTCGGCCTGGAGCGTTACGCCAGCATGTGTTTGCACCATATCAGCGCCGAGCAGCAATTAAGTCCGCTTGATGTGTCCAGCAAGCTCAATGTCGAATGGGATTTTCTCGAGTACCTGCACGGCATCGGCCGCGAGACGGCTGACAACTGGCTGGGCCGCCACTTCGACTCGCTACAGAAGTGCAGCACACTGGATGCAACGGCACTCGTCTGCAGGGAGAAGGGCTTCGATATCGAGCCCGGACTACGGCGCCATATGGCGGACGGTACCGATCGCTGAAAGATAGGCTGGTCCCAACCGGTTTTATTATCTGGCGGTACACTTGACGTTGCCCATGCCTTACTTGCCTGCATGGAAATTTTCCTTAGCCATTACTGAAAGCCGCCATGATTCATGAAATGCGTATTTATCACTGCGCGCCAGGCCGCCTGCCGGCGCTGAATGCCCGTTTTGAAAACATCACCCTGAAGTTCTGGGAAAAGTACGGCATCAAGCCGGTCGGATTCTGGACCACGCTGGTCGGTTCCAGCAACCAGGCGCTGACCTATTTGCTCGAATGGGAAAGCCTGGCCGAGCGCGAGCAAAAATGGAATGCGTTCCAGAGCGACCCGGAATGGATCGCCAAGCGCGCCGAGACCGAGGCGCAGGCCATCATTGTGGAGCGGATCGAGAACAGTTTTCTGGTGCCGACGGTGTATTCGCCGCTGCGTTAAAAACAGGCACAAACGCACCGCCCGAAGGCGGTGTGGTTGTGGGAGCATTTTATTTAATTGGGTTTTCGTGCCGACAGCCACCAAAGCGTATTGGTATCCGTCGATGGCGTGGAAATGTCTTTCAGCACGTCAGCCACGACGCCTGCTTCATTACGGGATGCGTCAGGATAGACAGTCGACCGGGTGTTGAGTTGATATAGGTCTTGCTGCGCTTTCAACCCATTCATGTATTGAACGTAACGATCATAGGCTTCAGCCGGCCTGCTTACGCCAGTCGCGGCCACCGGCAGTTGCCGCCAACTGTAAAGCACCCTGAGCCTGCCAGCACAAACAGCGCCGGGATTAGGTAGATCGGGCGAGCCGTCTGGTAATACATGCTCCGCCTTGGGATCCCAACCCGCCAGGAAACAATCTGCATTTTGATTGGGCGGCGTGTTGATGATGCGGTTGAACTGCTCCGTGTTCGTGTCTTCCAGACCTCGCAAGGTAACGTAATGCACGTTGGCCCAGTCCTTTGAAACGAGGTACTCGGAGATCGGGCTGATGGGCAAGAGGTTGATGCCTATGCGGTTGGCCAGAAGCGGACCGAAGAAGGTATTGGTTTCCACGATATTAGCGCGAAGGATATTCATTACCGGTTCGTTGCCGGGCATGATCTTGCGCACTTCGCTACGGCCTCTGGGTAGTTTGACCGTCACGTCCACTTCGGGGAAGTCCATTGCTTTCACGTAGGCAGTCGCTGGCGTGATCTGGTAAAACGCTTTCGATGTTCTGATCTCGGCAGCCGTCATGATGGCCGCCACCGCCTGGAACTGGTCATTTTTGGTGACAGCACCCCATAGCGCCAGCGCATAGTTGGAGTTGACCGACTCGCTGGACGATTCGGTATTGCCGCCATTGGCGTCGGGCCCGGTATCGGCAATGTTTTGCATCCTGAACCAGTCGAAGGTTCGAACGATCGGGAAGTAAGGATCGGCCAGGCTCGGGTTGGCAATATCACGCACCAGCAGATTCACCTTTTCCTTGTTGAGTGCAAGCCAGCTGCCCTCCGTGTTTCGGTCGGGGTCGAGCGTTGCGACCACGGCGGCGGCATAGATGTAATAACCGTAATGGAACATGTGGTCGACATAGGCCCGGTTGCTGTAATCCTTTAAAGGATCCTGCAAGCCGAGCGAGGTAATGATGCCGCCATTAGTCGTGTCGTAGAGCAGCGTGTCATTGTCCTTGTCCGTAGCAGGTAGAACTCTGGCGCCATCCGGCGTTTTGCCGTCGAGCCATAATGCCAGTGAATTCTTCAGGTATTCGGTCAGTTTGTTTCTAAGAGTGAATTTCCCCAGGTTTTCGGCAATCAGGGCGAGGCGGGCGATGTTATGCAGGTATTTGCCGCATATATAGGAATCGGCATTGCATGCCCGGAGATAATTGTCGGTCAGCAGCGCGGTATCTGCCTCCAGCGACTGCTTGATGCGTGGAACATCGGCTGGCTTGATTTGACCAGAGCCAAACCACAGTGCTTCGCCCGACGAGCCATTTTGCAAGATTTTGGGAATATCGAGCTTCTGGTTCCACTCGTTGCCGGCAATGGCACTCATCGAGCCCATATTTGACCTGTAGGCAAGGCCTTCGACCCTGATCGGGTTCTGAAGGGAAGGAATATGTGTTGCGTCGAAGCCCATCATTAACAGGTCGTTGCCTTGCGCCGTCTGTCTATCCATGCGGTCCATTGCCCATACATATCTGACGTTCCCGGCTGCCTGGGCGTAGTCGAGGAAAATTTCAGACTTGGTCGGATAGGTCTGGGCATACCTGTCGAGAATGGCACGGCGCGCCTTGAACGACGGAATATCGGAAATGTCATTGATCCTCGAAGCCCACTCTGCGCGGTCGACATCGTCGACAAAGGCTGTCCGGATAACGCCGTTGAATGCCGAGCTGGCAATGTACGAGCGCGACGGCGTGTCCCAGTCAAGCGTAATGGGAGTAGACGTGTAAACCACCAGTTCCTTTAGCGTGTCGGGTGGCGCAATCTCCTTGCCGTCGTTGGTGCCGGGCTTGGCCCGCGCCCGGTCGGGGAGCTGGTAAACAAGGCGGAATTTGGTCCCGGTCAGAGAAGGCGTAACCCGGATGCTGTTGTTCTCGATAAATGTCCTTAATTTTTCCTCGCCAACTGCGACGGCCTGGATGCCATTGTCACTCTGCTGCTGCGTATAGTCAGGGCTTGCACCGCTTATTGGCAGGCCGAGCTGATCTTTGGGTGTCCTCGCCTGGCTGCCTTGTCCAACCTGTATGACAGGGCGTAGTCCGGTATAGCGAACGGTGACATACGGTGAGCCCTCGGCGACAATGACCTGCATGCGCAGGTCGCCGGCCGGTGATTTCCAGCTCGTTGCTACCGTCAGTTCGTCGAACTGGTCGATCTCCCGCGGCAGCCTGCCAATGGCGGGCTGTACATAACTGAGCCGTATATCCTGGGCGCTGTTGGGAGCGACATGGTAAAGCAATGTATCGGCCCGCAGAGGATTGCTCAGGTCGTACACGTCGGCATTTTGGTCTGTGCCATAAGCGATATAGCGACGCGTTGGAAAACTGACAGACAGCATGCCGATACGGTCATCCAGGTTAAGCTTGTTTGGAAATGCAAAGATATTGAACTGATTAGTGTCGCTGCCGCTATTACGCGGATCCGTGGCATCGCCACTTCCCTGGAAGTAGGCATCGAGATTGCGCGGACTTTGGTAGAAAAATCCCTTTGACCATTTTCCGGTCGGCATGCGGGTACGCGTGCCTTCCGGCAGGGTTACCAACTTGAGATCGCTGATATCGCCGGGCTGAAATGGATTGGCGACCGCACGGTCTGTTCCCAGTATCTGGAGGGGATCTTCAATCGATATCGGGTCGAGAGGATTGTCAGTTGTCGCTGTTGCGGCCGTCTGGGCTGGTAATGAGGTAATGGGGGGAGATTGAGCGGTTCCGATAACGGAGGCAGCAGTACGGGCAGAAACGACCGGAGCGGGACTACCTATTTCCACCGATCCGGCCAGCGATGGCGTCGGGCGGGGCAGTACGACGGCTTCCTGGCTGATGCGGGTTTGACTCTGATTGTCGCCAACTGAGCATGCGGCCAATAGCAAGGTCAGGGCCAGGCACGAACATCCCTGGAAAAAACGTTTTTTCATGCAGTCCTCCGAGTGGGAAGCCCGGGGAGTGCACCAATTAATAAATTCTTAAGCCCCGGGTGGGGACTGCTATGTGCCTTGGCTAAGCAGGAAGATCCCGTTCAGGCAGGTGTTGACAGGAAATGACGTAACTTATTCCCCGCTTGCCTGATACTCGGCCGCAGCTTTGGCAGACCATAGTGCCTTGGTATGACTATCGAATGGGTCTTCGTAGCTGTCGGCCGATCCATCGTCGGCGATAAAGTGCAGGTACCAGCCATTTTCCTTTTGTTCGATCATGATGTCGCCTGGACGGGCGTGATCAGCTACCGCATCACCTGGCTCAAGCGTCACGATACGTATGCCACGGTGTTTTATCAGGCCTGGCATTCGCGTCATTCGATCATGCAAGAATTTTGCATCGTTCTCAAACTGGACCGAGTGCTGCCAGCAGCGCGTTCTTTCTCAACGCGCAATACGAGAAATGCCGCGAATCCTGCTAAGGGGCGGCATTGCGTAGTCCGATCTTTCGCTACACACAGCATCTGGCGGCTGAGAACTTAACCGTTGACTTGCTGCTTTTCCGAAGTCGCCGGCTTGGGCTTGCCCTGTGCATCGCTGAGGCGATACTTGGTGCGGCGGTCGCCCATCAGGTCGCGCAGTTCACGCACACTCATCGTGCTGACCTCATGCATCCGTATCAGCATCGACGCACCGACCGGCAAGCGGCGATGGCGAATCTTGCTGATGACAGGCGGCGCAACTTCAAGTGCACGCGACAGAGCGGCGTCGTTTTTCAGGTTCAGCCTCTCGATCAGGATATCAAGCAGATGATTCGGATTATAGGATTCTTGGGTTACGAGATTTTCGGACGCCATGGCTAAATCGCTTTCAAAATGTCAGGTGGAGGAACAGTGGCTTGTACTGTCTAAAAGACACTGAAACTGAAACAAAATTTCCTGATTGCTAAGTTTATTTTTGATTAAAAACAATAACCATACGCAATTTTTTGTTCGCCTTGGTCTTCCTTCACACTATGTAGCCAGCTTTGAGAACTTTCCTGGCATCCATTAATTCGATGCTTTCGGGCAAAGCAATCAGTTGCTGATGTTTTCGACAAACTTGTCTTTTGGAACAATGTTAAATTACAAGAAATTGTAACCAGACACAATCAAAGCCAGTTCCAAGGTTTGATTATTCGCAATGTTGCCGCGATTCTTTGTAAGGAATCCCTGAGTACCACTGCTGGTGCCAATATGGCAAGCTCTGCTTCGCGGCATCGTCGCCGAATGTATGTAAGACGATACCGTGTATCGCACTGCAGGATCACGTGCGCTTTTCCGTATCCATCATTGCACTGTAGGTTTCCCCACGTATCCGGGGCAGGCAATCGGCGTAGCGGTCTTGTATGAAGTCGAGCAATCCCTCGCGCATCTTGCATCGCAGGTCGAAGGCGCGCGGTGCATCCGGGGCGCTGACCAGGATGCGAACCTGCATTGCCCGCTCGTTGGTGTCTGTTACCTGCACCACGCAAACCCGCCCATCCCATTCCGGGAAAACGCTGCAAAGGCGCTGTGCCTCGGCACGCAAGGGTTCGAGCGGCAGTCGAAAATCGACCCATAAATTTACGACGCCCAATAACTCCGAACTGCTGCGAGTCCAGTTCTGGAATGGGTGTTCGATGAACCATTGCAAGGGCACGATCAGGCGACGCTGGTCCCAGATTCGTACCACAACGTACGTCCCGGTAATTTCCTCGATCTGCCCCCATTCGTTCTCGACAATCACCACGTCGTCCAGGCGTATGGGCTGGCTGATCGCCAGTTGCAAGCCTGCCAGCAGGTTGCCCAGCACTGGCTTGGCCGCAAAGCCGACGATCAACCCTGCCACGCCGGCAGATGCCAGCAGGCTGGTGCCGATCTGTCGAAGCAGGGGCAAGGTCATTAGGGCCATGCCAGTGCCGACCAAAATAATCAGCACGTTGATCGACCGGGCAAGAACCCGGGTCTGGGTATGAATGCGGCGTGCGGCGAGGTTGTCGCTCTGGCTGATCGGATTAAGTTCAACGATGGTGTCGGCGATGGACTGCACTGCCCGCGTCGATAGCCAGATCAACGATGTAATTGTCAGCAATGCAGTCAGGTGCTGGAGCAATGGTGAAATGTGCAGCGTCGATTCGGTGTCGCGGAACAGGATTTGCAGCAGCAGGAAGAAGGCGGAGACGCGCAGCGGACGCCGGCACTGCACAAGCAGGCGGCGCGAAAAGGGAAAGTGCCGCGCCAGTCGCTGCAGAACCGGTACACCAAAGCGGTCACCTGCCACCACGATCAGCAGGATCAGCAATACCTGCAGGCTAATATCGAGCCAGGCGTATTTTTGGCCATCAGGCAACCAGGCCAACGATGTTATTAGCGGGTGGATAAGCCAGTCTGGCAAGTATTCGGTCATCTCTGCGGTCCGGTGGCAGCTTCAAAAAAATTGGCAGGTTAATACACGATTGCCTGCTATGGTGTGCGATAACGCACAGCGCCATACGCAGGTAATTGCTTCGTAATTTACGCAGTAATAATCAATTTAACTTCGCTTTTTACTTTAACCAAGCTGTCCTATTATGCTGCAGTAGCGTATCGGTCGGTGTGACCGGCTTCACACCAGCATGCTTACAAGGAGCACGAAATGAAAAAGGTTGTAATGGGAGTCATGGTCGCAGTAATGGCGGTCAGCATCGGGCTTTCGAGCGCCGAAGCCAAGCGCATGGGCAGTGGCGGCTCCGTCGGCAAGCAGTCGCAAAGCGTTAACCAGTCGGGATCTGCCCAGTCGGCGCAATCGCCGGCAGCCATGCAATCTGCTGCGCCTACGCGTCCGGGCGCAACGCCTGCTGCGGCGGCACCCAAGCCCGCCAGCCCCTGGAAAGGCATGCTGGGCGGCGCATTGCTGGGTCTCGGTTTAGGCGCGTTGCTCTCCAGTATGGGCATAGGCGGCGGACTGGCCAGCATGATCAGCACCATCTTGATGGTTGGTTTGCTGGTAATGGCAGGCCTGTTCATCTACCGCATGCTCAAGCGCAAGTCGGATGGCGGTAACGCACGCCCGGCATTCGCTACCGCTGCCGCTTCCGCCGCTCCAGCTTCGTTTACGCCGGAAATCGGCTCGCAAGTCGAAACGGCAAGGCCGGCAGCATTGCAGTCGGCGCAGCCGGCAACCAGCAGCGGCGCAACCGTCGATGCGCCGTGGGGCGTGCCCGCAGACTTCGACACGTCGGCCTTCCTGCGGCATTCGAAGACGTATTTCATCCGGCTGCAAGCGGCATGGGACAAGGCGGACGTCAATGACATCCGCGAATTCACCACGCCAGAGATGTTTGCAGAGTTGCGCATGCAGATCCAGGAGCGAGGCGCTTCGGCCAACCACACCGACGTCGTTACGCTGGATGCCCAACTGCTGGGTATCGAGAACAGTGGCGCAGATCACCTTGCCAGCGTCAAGTTCAGCGGCATGATCAGGGAGTCGCTCGACGCCCAGGCCGAACCGTTCGCTGAAGTCTGGAACCTGACCAAGCCAGCCGTTGGCCAAGGCGGCTGGACACTGGCTGGCATACAGCAGCTGTCCTGAACCATGGAGGGCGCCTGCCAGGGCGCTTTATAACCAGTGGCGCCGGCTTCGGCGCTGCCAAGCCGCTCGTGGGAAACCACGGGCGGCTTTTTGTTGGCGGCATCAAACTAGGGTAAGGTACTGCCAGTTTCCCGAACCTTATAAAACATGCCACCTGCACAGAACCGCTACGACGGTCCCGTCATTGCGTCCTACATCCTGACCGGCATCATGCTCACGCTGGTGCTCTACAAGGGATTGCTGGCGGCCCTGTTTTCCGGACTGCTGGTATTTGCGCTGGTACACCTGCTCGCCCCGGTACTCGGTCGCAGGATCAGCGGCGAACGCCAGCGCATGATCGCGGTCGCCATCCTGAGTTCGCTGATCGTGGCCGCACTTAGCGGCGCTATCTGGGCGATCTTCGACTACTTCCAGTCCGACCCGGAGCGGACGACGCAGCTGCTGGAAAAAATGGTGGAAGTGATCCAGGCTTCCCGTGCCCAGCTGCCTGACTGGTTGCGTGCCCATCTTCCGACCAGCGTCGAGTCGCTGCGCGACATGCTGACGCGCTACATGCGTGAGCATGCAGTCGAAGCACGGGGGGTGGGAGAACAGGTCGGGCGGGTTATTGCCCATATCCTGATCGGCATGGTGGTGGGCGCCATGGCGGCGCTGTACGACACGACCGAGCCGAAAAATTACAAGCCGCTGGCGGCAGCGCTGCACGCACGCGTGGTCGCGCTGGCATTGTCGTTCGAACAGATCGTTTTTGCCCAGGTGCGCATCGCCGCGATCAATGCCGTATTTACTGCGCTGTTTTTATACGTAGCGCTGCCTTTGGCTGACGTACGCCTGCCGCTGACCAAGACCATGATCGTCGTTACCTTCGTCGCCGGCCTGCTGCCGGTCATCGGGAACCTGATCTCCAATACCGTGCTGGTGGTCGTCGGTTTATCCCACTCACTGCATACCGCGGTGGCGTCACTGGTTTTTCTGGTCACCATCCACAAGCTGGAATATTTTTTGAATGCCAAGATCATTGGCTACCATATCGATGCCCGCGCCTGGGAATTGCTGGCGGCCATGCTGGTGATGGAGGCGGTATTCGGCGTACCGGGCGTGGTTGCCGCACCGGTCCTGTACGCCTACCTGAAACGAGAATTGTCCGATAAGGACCTGGTGTAGGACGCCGCGGGAGGCCAGCAAGCCTGGCCTCCCGCGTTGCTGCTTATGGCATGGGCGTCGGGTCGCCCAGGGTCTTGATGCTGGTAATGGCGTAGCCCTTGGCGCTGATCTGCTTGAGCGGATCCTCGATGGCAAAGTCGTCCAGCGAGGACTGCCCGTCCGCCATCTCGACGCCGCGGTCGGCTTCCTCCCAGTCCACGCTGATGGCTTCTTCCGGGATCTGCTTGCCTTCAGGCACGGCAAGATAGGAATAGTGACCGTTGCTCTCGGGACGCCTGTAAATATCCAGCCTCATGATCCTGTCCTTTCAAAAGTGGTTGTCCGGATTTGACTATGGGCATCTGGAAAGGTTGCGCACCGGGCCAGCGCATCAGTCCCGCGGTTGCTGCCGGCGGCCGTGCTGCTTGCGCATTTTCATGTTCAGCGTTTCGACCAGCAGCGAGAAAGCCATTGCAGTGTATATATACCCCTTCGGCATATGGTAACCAAAGCCGTCGGCAATCAGCACCACGCCGATCACGACCAGGAACGCCAGCGCGAGCATCTTGATGGTAGGGTTGGCCGATACGAAACGGCCGATCGGGCCGGCGAACAGCATCATCAGCGCAACGGATGCAATCACTGCGGCAATCATCACGCGGACATCACTCACCATGCCGACAGCGGTAATGATGGAATCCAGGGAAAAAACGATGTCGATGACCATGATCTGCAGGATGATGGCGGCAAACGTTGCCTTGACGACGGCCACTCCTCCAACTTCCTCTTCCTCGCCTTCAATCGTCTCGTGGATCTCGCCGACGCTCTTCCACAGCAGGAAAAGGCCGCCGAGTATCAGCACGAGGTCGCGTCCGGAGATATCGTTGCCCATGATGGTAAAGAGCGGGGCTGTCATGCCGACGATCCAGGCAAGCGTCAGCAACAAGCCGATACGCATGAACATTGCACCGAACAGGCCGATGCGACGGGCAACCTCACGACGTTCGACGGGCAGCTTGTCGACCAGGATCGAGATAAAAATAATGTTGTCGATGCCTAGCACCAGTTCCAGTGCGGTCAGCGTGGCGAAGGCGATCCATATTTGTGGGTCGGCAAGCATTTCCATCATGTAGTTCTCCAGCGGTTTAATACGAAAAAATAAAGGCGTCGTCCCAGGGAACGACGCCCGACAGGCAGGACGCAGGACTGCGTCCCGGCTTCGACGAAGTTACTCCTTGCTGGTGAAACCCAGCAGATGCAGCAGGCTCGTGAACAGGTTAAAGATGGACACGAACAGCGACAGCGTTGCCAGAACATAGTTGGTTTCGCCGCCACGCACAATGTTGTTGGTTTCGTAAAGGATCATGCCAGACATCAGGAGCACGAACACAGCAGAAACCGCAAGCGACAGCGCGGTAATATTCAGGAAAATCGCTGCAAGGCCTGCCAGGAAGGCAACCAGCACGCCAACCATCAAAAAACCGCCCATGAAGGACAGGTCACGCTTGGTGGTCAGTGCATAAGCCGACAAGGCCAGGAAAATAGCCGCCGTCCCGCCCAGCGCCGTCATCACGACCTGGGAGCCGTTCGGCATCTTCAGGTACATGCTGATGATGGGACCCAGCGTGTAACCCATGAATCCGGTGAGTGCGAACAGGAAGACGACACCCAGGCCGCTGTCACGATTTTTCGTCACCAGGAACATCAGGCCAAAGTAGCCTACCAGCGTCAGCAGGATGCCCGGGTGCGGCAGGCCCAGCGCCGCGGAGGTTCCTGCCGTCACCGCGGCAAAGCCGAGGCAGAGGGATAGCAGCAGGTAGGTATTGCGCAGTACGCGATGCACTGCGCCATCCATCACCCTACTCGCGCCGGGATGGCGCAACGTGGTGTAACGATCGTTCATGACCCGACTCCTTGGTTGAATTGCACGTTGAAAACCGGCAGTAAATTGCAAGAGCCTGCTGCCAGTCTTGGTCAGCGCACATGGTAAAGAGATTGCTTTACTGCTAAAAGCGAAGATAATAAGAACATTACTTCGCAAAATACGAACCATGAAAACGACGGGAATCAATTTTAGGCACTTGTATTACTTTTGGGTAGTTGCCAAGGAAGGCAGCATCACACGGGCCGCCGAACGTCTCGATGTCGCCGTCCAGACCATCAGCGCCCAGCTCAGCCTGCTGGAGCAATCCATTGGCAAGGCGCTGCTGGCGCCGCAGGGCAGGCGGCTCACGCTGACCGAGGCGGGGCGCATCGCGCTGTCCTATGCGGACCAGATTTTCCTGTTGGGCGAGCAGATGCTCGATACGCTGGCAACGTCGGACGTCGAACACACGATGCGGCTGACCGTCGGCATTTCCGACTCCCTGCCCAAGCTGATCTCGTCGCACCTGCTTGAAGCAGCGCTGGCGCTGCCGCAACGCGTCAGGCTGGTCTGCTTCGAAGACAAGTTCGACGCCTTGCTGGGCGACCTGTCGCTGCACAAGCTTGACGTGGTGCTGACCGACCGGCCAGTGCCTTCAGGCACGACCTTGCGCGTCTTCAGCCATTTGCTGGGTGAAAGCGAGATCACGCTATTCGGACTGCCGGATCTCGCCGCACGCTATGCGCCGGGATTTCCCGCCAGTCTCAATAGTGCGCCGCTGTTGCTGCCGACCCGCAACAACGCCATCCGCGGCCGCATCGACCAATGGCTCGAAAGCCATGATGTGCGGGCGGACGTGGTTGGCGAATTTGATGACAACGCCTTGCTCAATACCTTCGGGCGCAGTGGTCTTGGTTTGTTCCCGGCGCCGTCGGCACTGGAGAAAGACGTGCGCGACCAGTTCGATGCGGTGCCGGTCGGCGCGCTGTCGCCGGTCAAGGAGCAGTTCTATGCGATCTCGAACGAGCGAAAAATCAAGCATCCGGCCATCGACGCCATCCTGGGCGCAATTCACGGCCGGGTTTTTCCTGCGGGAACCAGGGCGGCGTGATGGGCCCGGCCAGTAGTCATTCTGCCGCCGGCTTGCTCAAACGCGGCAGGCAGCCCGTATCACCCTGCCTAAAATAAGCACTCCAACAATATCAAGGAAATACCATGCGCCGTACGCTACTCGCCTTTCTCCTCACTATGGCCTTTTCCGGGGCCAGCCACGTCGCGGCTGCCGCGGCGGTCAACGCACCGCTACTCGACGCGGCACGCAAGGCCGAACCCGCGGTCATCGAGACGTTGAAGGGCATGGTGATGATCGAGTCCGGCAGCGCCGATGCGGCCGGACTGGCCCGCATGGCCGATTACACCGAGGAACGGCTGAAGGCGCTCGGCATGGCAACCGAACGCAGGCGCGGCACGACCGGCCCGGGCAGCATCGTCATCGGCAGCCTGGAAGGGACGGGCAGCAAGCGGCTGATGCTGATGGCCCACATGGACACGGTGTATCCGACCGGCACCCTGGCGACCCAACCGTACAAGGTTGAAGGCAACCGCATCTACGGTCCTGGCATTGCTGATGACAAGGGCGGCATCGCGGTTATCCTGCACAGCCTGCAACTCCTGAAGGACGCTGGCTGGCGCGACTACAGCAAGCTGACGGTCCTGTTCAACTCGGACGAGGAAATCGGTTCGGTCGGTTCCGGCGAACTGATCGCCAGGCTGGGCGCCGAGCAGGATTATGTGCTGTCATCCGAGCCTTCACCCGCGCAGCCGGAAATCGTGCTGCTGGGGGCATCGGGCACCGGCACTGTCACCATGAAAGTGCAGGGTCGTTCCGCCCATGCGGGCGCTGCGCCGGAACAGGGGCGCAATGCACTGATCGAGCTGTCGCATCAACTGGTGCAGACGCGCGATGTGGCCAAATCGGTGCCCGGCACCCAGCTTAACTGGACCGTGTCGCAAGCCGGCCAGGTGCGCAACCAGATACCGGAGTCCGCACTCGCCACCGGCGACATGCGGCTCACCGTGCCGGACGGGTTCGAGAAGCTGGAGGCCGCGTTAACGGAGAAGGTGCAGAACCGGCTCGTGCCCGATACGCAGACCACGGTCAGCATCGAGCGTGGCCGTCCGCCTTTCGTCGCCAGCCCGGCTGCGCGTGAAGCGGCGAAGAAGGCGCAGGACATCTATGCGGAACTGGATCGCAAGCTGGTATTGGTAGATAACACCGGCGGCGCCACCGACGCCGGCTATGCCGCCAAGTCCGGCAAGGCGATCGTGCTGGAGAGTTTCGGACTGGGCGGCGCCGGCTATCACGCACGCAACGAGTACATCGTCACCGACACCATCGTGCCCCGGCTTTACCTGATGTCGCGCATGCTCCAGGAAATTGCGCAGGCGAAGTAAGGCGCCTACCGCAGGCTGCTGCCGGCCTGGCCGCGCAGCGCGTGCATGAGCGACGGTACTTCCGCGGCCAGGTCGCGCGTCAGGAAGCCGAGCGGCCCGGTACGTTCGGCCAGCCTGTCGCCGGCGCGGGCATGCAGGGCCACGCCCCATGCGCCGGCCTGTTCCAGAGGGGCGCCGCGCGCGGCGAGGCCGACGATGATGCCGGCGAGCGTGTCGCCCGACCCGGACGCCGCCAGGCCGACGTTGCCGCCTTCGTGCTTCCAGAGGCGGCCATCCGGCGCGGCAATGTGCGTCACCGGGCCTTTCAGCGCGACGGTTGCCTGCCATCGCTGGGCCATGCGCCGCGCAATGCCCTCCGGGTCGGCGCACACTTCTTCCTTGGACGCGCCGCTCAGGTGGGCCATCTCGCCGGCATGCGGCGTCAGCAGCACCCGGGCGCCATAGCGGCCCAAAAATCCCTTCCCGCCAGAGGCTTCGGCCTCGCACACCACCCCCATGGCGGCAGCGTCGAGAATCACGTTGACGCCCTCCAGCATCGGCAGCAGCGCATGGACGAACTCGCAGATGACCGGTTCGTCCAGCATGCCAGGACCGATCAGCACGGCGTCGAGCCGGCCTTGCAGGCTTTCCAGCGCCATGGCCGCGGCAGTCGCAATGCCGCCCTTGTCGGTTTCCGACAAGCCGATCACCCGCGACTCGGGTATGGCCAGCGCTACCAGCTGCGCTACGCTGTCGCCAGTGGCAATGGCCAGCTTGCCGGCGCCGGCGCGCATTGCGGCGGTGGCGGCGAGGATGACCGCGCCAGGCATCTGGCGCGAGCCGCCGATCACCAGCAGGCGACCGCGTTCTTCCTTGTCTCCCTCGTCACTTGGCATCGGAAGCGGCCAGGCGCGCAGCAGTGCGTCGTCAACGACGACAAGCGATTGTTCAGGCATGCATTCCCTCAGGATTTCGGTGCGGCCGGCACATCGGGCTCGCTGGTGACAGGTGCGCCGGCTTCCAGCAGCGGTGCGATGAAATTGACCAGGCGCGGCGCAAGCTTGCCCTTGCGGCCGAGTGTGCGGTCGAATTCATAGGAAGTGACGGAGCAGTTGGGCACGTCGCCCTGGCGGTCCGTCTCGAGTATGGTCTGCTCATCCATGCGCTCGAGCAGATACCGGAAACAGTTGACGATGACCTGGTGGCCGACCACCACCACGTTTTCCCCGCGGTGTTCGCGAATGATGGTATCGAGCAGGCTGCGCAGGCGCAGGATCACGTCGCACCAGCTTTCACCGCCGGGCGGCCGGAAATAGAACTTGCCGACATGTGCACGCTGCTCGCCCAGTTCCGGATATTTTTGCACGATACCGTGCCGCGTCAGCCGGTCCAGGATGCCGAACTCCTTTTCGCGCAGGCGCTCGTCGGCCACCAGCAGAATGTCGTCCGGGTCGATGCCGGCATGGTCCAGGATATGCTGGGCCGTTGCCCGCGCGCGCGCATAGGGCGAGGTCAATATGATGGTCGGCCGCTGCGGCTGGGGCAGGGTGCTGAACCAGTGGCCCAGCGCTATCGCCTGCTGCTCGCCGAGTTCCGACAGCGGCACATCGACATCGCGGGTGGCAATGTCGATCAGCGGCAGCCCGGCAGCCTCGGCTGCATCGCGTGCGACATTTCCCGCGCTTTGGCCATGGCGGATGATCCACAGGTTTTGTGGCCACTTCTGTTGTAGTTCGTCTGGCATCGGCATGTTCTCCTGGAGTCTGGAGTGACCATGCCGTCCGGGCAAAGTTTCGATGCCGGAATGAAGGTAAGACTTTCGTTATCCCTGCGCAAGCTGTCAGGGACTGCAGTGAAGGCAAGCGCCCACTGAAAAAGATGTCATTTATTCACCTTTTCCTACAGTACATTGAGTGCCTGTCCTATAGAGCGAGGAAAGCGCCGCTGTTAATGTGTTGTCCAAGGCGCAAGTCCTTTATTACTCAACCAAAACCAGGAGGAAATCATGAATTTTATTATTTGGATCGTTGTCGGCGGCATTCTCGGATGGCTTGCAAGCATGGTGATGCGTACAGACGCTCAACAAGGCATGTTCCTGAACGTCGTTGTCGGCATCGTCGGCGCTTTGCTCGGCGGCTGGCTGCTTGCTCCGTTGTTTGGCACCGGCACCATCAACCAAAATGATTTCAGCCTGTCGTCGTTATTCGTTTCGTTCCTCGGCGCTGTCGTGCTGCTGATGATCGTGAACCTGTTCCGCCGTGGCAAGGTGCGTTAAGACTTACCAGATATTGCATTCGCAACAAGGACCTGACCGCCCCGGCTGTCAGGTTTCGTTCGTAAGGCGCCGATAGCGGCGCATTGTTTAAACTCATCGGAGATTGCCATGCCCGCTGCCAAGAAAACCGCTGCGAAGAAAACCGCTGCGAAAAAGACCGTTGCCAAGAAGGTCGCTGCAAAAGTGTCGAAGACCGATGCCATTGCCCTGCTCACCGCAGACCACAAGCGCGTCAAGAAAATGTTCAAGACCTTCGACAAGATGAAGGAGGATGGCGCACCGGCCGACAAGCAGGCGCTTGCCCAGCAGATATGCGAAGAGCTGACCCTGCATACCGAACTGGAAGAACAGATTTTCTATCCTGCCACCCGTGAGACCCTGGACGACGACGACCTTCTCGATGAAGCAGAAGTCGAGCATGCAAGCGCCAAGGACCTGATTGCACAGATCAAGGCTGGCGACCCTTCCGATCCGAAATGGGCCGCCAAGGTGACCGTGCTGGGTGAATATGTCGACCACCATGTCGAGGAAGAAGAAAACGAAATGTTCCCGAAATGCCGCAAGGCCAAGATGGACCTTGAGTCGCTCGGCCGGGAGATTGCCTCGATGAAGCAGTCGCGCCAGGGCGAGCAAGCCGTCCCTGCCATGGCACCGCCGCCAGCGGCAAAAGCTGCGTCACGCAAAAAGCCTGCGCCCGCAGCACGTCCCTGAGCGACCTGTCTTGCCGGAGCATTTCATGCTCCGGCCCTTCGGACCGCGGCCACCCCTGTCCGGTCTGAAACAGCGTTGCCTTTCTTCAATCCCGTATCGCCGCCCCTTGGGGCACGCCGAAATATTCCCTGAAATTAGGTTACGATGTGCGCCTTATTGCGGTGCGGGATACCCTTGCGCCGTGCATTTTCTTACGTTGCTGTAAGCGCAGGCGCGCTGGAAAGAACTCGATGGCGGAACAGGCATTTACCGAAAACGATTGGCGTCGCTTGCTGATCAGTCTGGGCGAGGACCCCGATCGCACTGGCCTGGCCGATACACCTTCACGCGTGGCGAAGGCCTGGAAACACTGGACCTCCGGCTATGGGCAGGATCCGGCGGAGCTGCTGAAAGCGTTCGAGGACGGCGCCGAGGAATACAACGAGCTGATCGTCGTGCGCAATATTCCGGTCTATAGCCACTGCGAACACCATCTGGCGCCTTTTTTCGGCAAGGCGATCATCGGCTATGTGCCTAATGGGAAAATCGTCGGCCTGTCCAAGCTGACGCGGCTGGTGGACTGCTTTGCCAAGCGCCTGCAGGTGCAGGAGCGGTTGACGATACAGATCGCCAATGCGCTGATGACGCATCTTGAACCCAAAGCGGTAGGCGTCGTGGTCCGTTGCCGCCACATGTGCATGGAAAGCCGCGGCATCCGTACGCCCGGCGAGGAAACCGTCACCTCCTCGATGTTGGGCGAATTGCAGCCCAACCTCGGCATGCGCACCGAATTCCTGGCGCTGGCAAGGGAAGACTGAGGCAAGCAACAAAAACAGGCGCTGAGCGAACCATTAATGCAGCGCTGTATCTGAGTCTCCATTCAGAATGTAGCGCCGGCAGAGCACAAATGGTGAAATAGTGTCAGGCGCCGGCATGCCTCGGTTAAACTTTCCGTCCTTTCAGCCATTGTTATCGCTATCCCATGAATTCCCGCCGTTCCTTCATGAAGAAAAGCCTGTTCCTGACTGCCGCCGGCCTGTTCGCCGAAACGGGCACCATAGGCTCCGCCCTTGCAATGCAACCGCCTCCCGACATCTTCGACGCCGAAGTACTGGACCTGGAATTCTGGGTCAAGCCGCGCGTGCTGGAAGTCACGCGTCCCGCCAGCGGCGAGCGGGCGAAACTGCTGTACTGGAAAGACGGCGAAGTGGTCGAATCGGCTTACCAGCAGTTGTGCCACCTGCTGCGCGATGTGAACGGCGGCGGCAAGACCGCGCCTATCGATCCCAACCTGCTTGAAACCCTGTGGGGAACCCAGGCCTTCGTTGCCCGTTACGGCATGACCGCGCCGCTGGAAATCCTGTCCGGCTACCGCACGCCCGAATCCAACCAGCGCCTGCGCGAGCAGGGCGTGCCGGCTGCCCGGAAGTCCTTGCACATGGATGGCAAGGCCGCCGATATCCGCGTGCCGCATCTCGACGCCAGCGTGCTGGGCGGCCTGGTACGCAGCTTCCGCCAGGGCGGCGTCGGTTTCTATTACCGCCGGGACGCGCGCGGCGGCTGGATCCACGCGGACACTGGCCTGCAGCGGACCTGGAAGGGTTAAGGAATCAGGCCCGGCGCGCAGCGGCATTTTCCAGCACCATGTCGCTTTGCGGATAAGCGACACAGGGCAGGATGAAGCCGTCGCGTTTTTCCTCGGCCGACAGTCCGGGCCACTCGATCTTGTAATGCACCCGGCCTGACGTCGCGCGGCTGATGCAGGTGCGGCAAGTGCCATTGCGGCACGAACTTGGAAGCGTGATGCCATTGCTCGCCGCCGACAGCAGCAGAGGCTGGTCGGGCAGCGCATCGAACTGCCAGCCTTGCGGCAGTATGGTGACCGAAACGGGAACCGGTTCATCCGCCTTCATTGCATTGTCCTTGCGGCCAGCCAGTCCAGTACGCCTTTTGCGGCTTGTCGCCCGCTTGCCATGCAGGCGGTGAGAAGATAGCCGCCGGTCGGCGCTTCCCAGTCCAGCATTTCGCCGGCGCAGAAGACGCCGGGCAGCCTGCACAGCATCAGGCCGTCGTCCATCGCTTCGAACCGCACGCCGCCGGCGCTGCTGATCGCTTCGTCGATGGGCCGGGCCGCAAGCAATGTTACCGGCAGCGCCTTCACCGCAGCGGCCAGCCGTGCGGTATCGTGCATGCCGTCGCGCCCAAGCACTTCGCGCAGCAGGCCGGCCTTGATGCCGGTAATGCCGGCCCGGCTTTGCAGGTGACTGGCCAGCGAGCGCGCGCCGCGCGGATGCGCAAGTTCCGCGTGCAGGCGTTCCAGGCTCTTGTCCGGCGCAAGGTCGAGGTATAACGTCGTGGCGCCATGGGCTGCGATGGCGTCGCGCAGCGGCGCGGAAAGCGCATAGATCAGCCCCCCTTCGACACCGCACTTTGTCACGACGAACTCGCCGTGGCGCCGCATGACGCTGCCGTCGGGCGCGGTGCAAAAGCCCAGCACGGTCTTCACCGGCTGGCCTGCATGCCGTTCAGTGAAATGCGTACTCCATGCCACATCGAAGCCGCAGTTCGCCGGCAGCAGGGACGCTACCTCCACGCCGGCAGCGCGCAGCAGCGGTACCCAGGCGCCATCCGAGCCCAGCCGCTTCCAGCTTGCTCCGCCCAGCGCCAGCAGCGTCGCTTCCGCGTGCGACCGGACGCATCCCGATTCCGTGGCGAACCGGAGCGCGCGGCCGTCTGCCTCCCAGCCCAGCCAGCGGTGACGCATGTGGAAATGAACGCCGGACGCACGCAGCCGGTGCAGCCAGGCGCGCAACAATGGTGCGGCTTTCATTTCTGTCGGGAAGACGCGACCGGAGCTGCCCACGAAGGTGTCCACGCCCAGCCCATGGGACCAGTCGCGCAATGCTTGCGCATCGAACGCGTCCAGCCAGCGCCCCACTTCACTTTCCCGCCCGGAAAAACGTTGCCGGAAATGCGTGGCAGGTTCGGCATGCGTCAGGTTCAGGCCACCGCGTCCGGCCAGCAGGAACTTGCGCCCGACCGAGGGCATGGCGTCATACAGGTCGACGACCACGCCTGCGCCGGCGAGCATTTCCGCCGCCATCAGTCCGGCCGGGCCGCCGCCTACCACCGCCACGCGGGCGGCGCCGGCGCGCGGTTCAATGGATGTGCTCACCGGCTCAGGCCGTCCTGCTTCTGCGCTTGGGCGCCAGCATGGTCTTGCGGCAGTTGGGCTCGCCGCACAGGCACTGGTAAGCCTTCTTCACAGCAGGGGTATGGCGCCCGTCCAGCACCAGGCCATAGTCGTAGTTGAGTTCCTCGCCGCGAGCGATGTCGCGCAGCGCATAGATGAAGATGCGGTTGTCGTCCTCGCGCGCCTCGCAGTTCGGTGCGCAGCTGTGATTAATCCAGCGCACGTCGTTGCCGCCGCTTGCGCCATCGATCATCTTGCCGTTGCCGAGCGCGAAAAAAAACGTGTGGAACGGGTTTTCCGGATCGAGTCCGGTCCGCTTTTCCGCTTCCCTTTCCGTGATGATTTCACCGATGTACTCGGAAACGAGCGAGCCGGCAGGGATCTTGCGTCTGGCGAATACACCATTGCCATGAATCCGGGAATGGCGCACGACGATGGAAGGGATGGGTTCCGGAACAGGCACGGCGGCAGGCTTGGAGCGAGTCATTTATCGTTGATTGAAAGTGCCGTTGGCGGCGGGTTGGAAGGAGGGGAAACCGGTCATTCAAAATTGTAAGACAAAGTTTCAGGCTTGATGCAACACACACCGTGATGCCATGATGAAGTTGCTGCCCACCGATTTTTGCGCGATGTGATGATAACGCCGTTGGGCTGCACAAGACAGGTGTCGGACGCAGGCAAACGCATCGGTCTTGCGCACGATGCAGGCAAGTCGCCGGTGTCTCGCGAGAGCATCGACGCCTTGTGCAACGATTCGGATAATATGCAACTATGAATCCGGTTTTCACTGCGGTGCCAAAGGCCTGCGCGGCAATTCGCATGATGAGGACGCAGGTGCGGAAAGCATGTTGCGCGGCTTCGGATTAGATCAATATTTCAGGGTCTGCCGAATGCCTGCAAAAGAAAGTACGCGTATTATTGAATTGCGGGGCAGAAAGCCAGTTCCTGCTGACGGCAAGGGCTGACAATAGATTCACTTCAAAGGAACCATGCAAATGAAAATCTTTGAGAACTATGCGGCACGATATGACAGGACCCGTGAGGAAGAGATGTCGGTCCAGGAGTATCTGGACCTTTGCAAGCGCGACCAGATGGCCTATGCCACCGCGGCCGAACGGATGCTCAAGGCGATAGGCGAGCCTGAACTGCTCGACACCCGGCACGACCCGCGGCTGTCACGTATTTTCGCCAACAAGGTGATCAAGATCTATCCGGCCTTCCGTGAGTTTTATGGCACCGAGGAAGTCATCGAACAGGTGGTCTCCTACTTCCGCCATGCCGCGCAGGGACTGGAAGAGCGCAAGCAGATTCTTTACCTGCTCGGCCCGGTCGGCGGCGGCAAGTCGTCCATTGCCGAGAAACTCAAGTCCCTGATGGAACACGTGCCGTTCTACTGCATCAAGGGCTCTCCGGTGAACGAGTCGCCGCTCGGCCTGTTCAACGAGCAGGAGGACGGCGTGATACTGGAGGAAGACTACGGTATTCCGCGCCGCTATCTCCGTTCCATTCCCAGTCCATGGGCGGTCAAGCGCCTGCACGAGTTCAACGGCGACATCAACCGCTTCCGCATCGTGCGCCGTTACCCGTCGGTGCTGCGCCAGGTAGCCGTCGCCAAGACCGAGCCGGGCGACGAGAACAACCAGGACATCTCGTCACTGGTGGGCAAGGTCGACATCCGCAAGCTCGAGAGTTATTCGCAGGACGATCCGGATGCGTACAGCTACTCCGGCGGCCTGTGCCTGGCCAACCAGGGCCTGCTCGAATTCGTCGAGATGTTCAAGGCGCCGATCAAGGTGCTGCATCCGCTGCTGACGGCAACCCAGGAAGGCAACTACAAGGGCACCGAGGGCTTCGGCGCGATCCCGTTCGACGGCGTCGTGCTGGCGCACTCGAACGAGTCGGAGTGGAAGGCCTTCAAGAACAACAAGAACAATGAAGCGTTCCTGGACCGTATCTATATCGTCAAGGTGCCGTACTGCCTGCGCGTCAGCGACGAGATCAAGATCTATGACAAGCTGGTACGCAACTCGTCGCTTGCCAGCGCGCCGTGCGCACCAGGGACGTTGAAAATGATGGCCCAGTTCGCCGTGCTGTCGCGCCTGAAGGAGCCGGAGAATTCCAGCGTCTTCAGCAAGATGCAGGTCTATGACGGCGAGAACCTGAAGGACACCGACCCGAAGGCGAAGTCGCGCACCGAGTATGCCGACTATGCCGGCGTCGACGAAGGCATGACGGGCTTGTCTACCCGGTTTGCGTTCAAGATATTGTCCAAGGTGTTCAACTTCGACAGCACAGAAGTCGCCGCCAATCCGGTGCACCTGCTGTATGTACTGGAACAGGCTGTGAGCCGCGAGCAGTTCCCGCCCGAAACCGAGCAGAAATACTATTCCTATATCAAGGAATACCTGGCGCAGCGCTACGTCGAGTTCATTGGCAAGGAGATACAGACGGCTTACTTGGAGAGTTATTCCGAGTATGGCCAGAACATCTTCGACCGTTACGTGACCTTTGCCGATTTCTGGATACAGGACCAGGAGTTCCGCGACCCGGACACCGGCGAAAGCTTCAACCGCGACTCGCTCAACAGCGAATTGGAGAAGATCGAGAAGCCGGCCGGCATTTCCAACCCCAAGGACTTCCGGAACGAGATCGTCAACTTCGTGTTGCGGACCAGGGCGCATAACAATGGCAAGAACCCGGCATGGACGGGATACGAGAAATTCCGGACGGTAATCGAGAAGAAGATGTTCTCCAACACCGAGGAACTCCTCCCTGTCATCTCGTTCAATGCGAAGGCCAGCGCCGACGATGCGCACAAGCACAAGGAGTTCGTCGAGCGCATGGTGGCCAAGGGCTATACGCCCAAGCAGGTGCGGCTGTTGTGCGAATGGTATCTGCGGGTAAGGAAGTCGTCCTGAGCTGAACGGCCGACTGCTCCGTAGTGCTTGCATTACTGGCCCTGCTCTTGCTAGTTTATGAGGGTAGGGCCAGCAGGAATTTCCGGTGGCGCCCGCCGCGTGCCGCCGGACCCGGCAAGCCGGGAACAGGTTCGGGTACACCGGAGGCGGCGGGTCCGCGTTTACCTGGTAGTTCGAGCAGGAGAGCATATTGACTTACCTTATCGATCGGCGTTTGCAGAGCAAGAACAAGTCCGCGGTCAACCGCGAGCGGTTCCTGCGTCGCTACAAGGGTCAGATCAAGCAGGCGGTCGAGCGCGCAATCAAGGGACGCTCCATCACCGATATCGCCAGCGGCGAAAAGATTTCCATCCCCGCCAGGGATGTGACGGAGCCGACGTTCGGCCATTCCCACGGCGGCATCTGGGAAGTGGTCAACCCCGGCAATGAGGAGTACCTGAAAGGTGACCGCGTCTCCCGGCCGCGTGGCGGCGGCGGTGGCGGTGGGGGCGGCAAATCGGGCAACAGCGACGAGACCACGCAAGATGATTTCGTCTTCGAGCTGAGCCGCGAAGAATTCATGAATTACTTCTTCGAGGATCTCGAACTCCCCAACATGGTCAAGAAGCAACTGGCTTCCACGACTGAATATAAAAGCCACCGCGCGGGTTATACAACTTCCGGCACGCCGGCCAACATCCACGTCCTGCGTTCGCTGCGCGGCGCGTTGGGAAGGCGCATTGCGATCGGAGGCAAGCACGGCAAGCGCCTGGCCCGTGCCGAGGAAGAGCTTGAAAACCTGTTGTTGCTGGCGGAAGAAGACCATCCGGAGGTGGTGAAGCTGCGGCACGAGATCGCGCACCTGAAAATGCGGATCAACGCCATTCCTTTTATCGACCCGTTCGATTTGCGTTACAGCAATCGCGTCAAGACGCCGAAGCCGTCGAGCCAGGCAGTCATGTTTTGCGTGATGGACGTGTCGGGCTCGATGGACGAGCAGCGCAAGGACACCGCCAAGCGCTTCTTCATACTGCTCTACCTGTTCCTGACGCGGGCCTACGACAAGATCGAGGTGGTGTTCATCCGCCATCACACGGCGGCCACGGAAGTCGACGAGCACGAGTTTTTCAACTCGCGCGAGTCGGGCGGCACCGTCGTGTCGTCGGCGCTGCACCTGCTGCAGCGCATATTGCATGAACGCTACCCGGGCGGCGACTGGAACGTCTATGTTGCCCAGGCGTCCGACGGCGACAACTGGGACAAGGACTCGGTAAATTGCCGCCAGATACTGAGCAGCGCAATCCTGCCGGCGGTCCAGTACTACGCCTACGTCGAGATTACCGACGGCGCGCCGCAGAACCTGTGGCATGAATATGCGCAGGTTGCGGCCCAGCATCCGCATTTTGCGATGCAAAAAATCGAGTCGCCATCGGATATCTATCCGGTGTTCCGCGAGTTGTTCAAAAAGCAGCCGAAATGAGAGCAGCCGACATGAGCCATGTGATGGAAAACCCCACCCACGCCCGCCGCTTGCCGGAGCAGTCGGAATGGACGATCGAACTGATCGAGCAGGCGCACGAGGAAGTGCGGCGCGTCGCCGCCAACTTTGGACTCGACACCTATCCGAACCAGCTGGAAATCATCACGGCCGAGCAGATGATGGACGCCTATGCGTCGGTCGGCATGCCGGTGTCGTATAACCACTGGTCGTTCGGCAAGCATTTCCTGAGCACGGAAAAAGGCTACCGGCGCGGCCAGATGGGGCTGGCATATGAAATCGTGATCAATTCCAATCCCTGCATCGCCTACCTGATGGAGGAAAACAGCCTGATGATGCAGACGCTGGTAATTGCGCATGCGGCATACGGCCATAACTCTTTTTTCAAGGGCAATTACCTGTTCCGCACCTGGACCGATGCGGAAGCCATCATCGACTACATGCTGTTCGCGAAAAATTACATTGCCGAATGCGAGCGGCGCCATGGCGTCGAGGAAGTCGAGTTGCTGCTCGATTCCTGCCACGCATTGCAAAACTATGGCGTGGACCGCTACAAGCGGCCGGCCCGCTTGTCGATGATCGAGGAAAACGCACGCCAGACCGAGCGCGAGCAATATTTGCAAAGCCAGGTGAACGACCTGTGGCGCACGCTGCCGCGCAAGGAAGAACTGTTTTCTTCATCGAATGCGCCGCAAGCACGTTTTCCCAGCGAGCCACAGGAAAACCTGTTGTATTTCATCGAAAAGTCGGCGCCGCTGCTTGAGCCGTGGCAACGTGAAATTGTGCGTATCACGCGCAAGATTTCCCAGTATTTCTATCCGCAACGGCAGACCCAGGTAATGAACGAAGGTTGGGCCACGTTCTGGCATTACACCATCCTGAACCAGTTGTATGACGAAGGCGTGCTGAGCGACGGCTTCATGATGGAGTTCCTGCAGAGCCACACCAATGTGGTGTACCAGCCGACCATCACCAGTCCCTACTACAGCGGCATCAACCCGTACGCACTGGGCTTTGCGATGATGCGCGACATCCGCCGTATCTGCGAAAACCCTGACGATGAAGACCGGCACTGGTTCCCGGACATTGCCGGCAGCGACTGGCGCAAGACGCTGGACTTCGCGATGCGCAATTTCAAGGATGAAAGCTTTATCGCACAGTACCTGTCGCCGCGCCTGATCCGCGAATTCCACTTCTTTTCCGTGCTGGACGATGACCATGACGACAAGCTGACCATCTCGGCCATTCATGACGACGCCGGCTATCGTTATGTCCGCCAGCAGTTGGCGGCCCAGTACAACCTGGGCAACCGGGAGCCCAATATCCAGGTATGGTCTGTCAATACCCGCGACGATCGTTCGCTGACGCTGCGACACACGCAATACCAGCGCCGGCCGCTCAGCCAGCAGACCGACGAAGTGCTCAAGCATGTCGGCCGGCTGTGGGGTTTTGATGTTCGGCTGGAAACGGTCGATCCGAAGGGCAAGGTCCTCTCCACGCACGAGTGCCGTACCGACAGGCGTCATCGTTGATGAGGTGCTGCCACAGCAGCGTGTAAATCCTGCCGGACTGCCGGCATATTCTTCCGGGCGCTGCTTGCGCCCGTTTTTCTTTCCTCTGTCGAGTACCTCTGGACACTGGCACGCTGTTTGCAAATAGCTAACAGCCTGTCCACGTCGGCACGGCGAGATTTCGACCATGCCGGCCGGTTCTCAACTTAGCAAAGGAAATAACATGGATAACAAAGACGTAGTCTCGACCCTGAACGACCTGATCGAAACCTGCAAGGATGGCGAGGAAGGCTTTCGTACCTGCGCCGAGGATATCAAGGACGCGCAGATGAAGTCCTACTTCACTTCCCGTGCCCAGTCCTGCGCCGAAGCGGCAGCCGAGCTGCAGCAAGAAGTACGCTCCCTGGGCGGCACGCCAGAGACCAGCAGCAGCATCAGCAGCGCAATTCACCGTCGCTGGGTCGACATCAAGAGCGTCGTCACCGGCAAGGACGACGAGGCAATCCTGAACGAGTGCGAGCGTGGCGAAGACGTCGCCAAGCGCAGCTACGCGACGGCGCTGGAAAAGCCGCTGCCCGCGAATATCAAGAGCATCGTCGAGCGCCAGTACCAGGGTGTGCTGAAGAACCATGACCAGGTCAAGGCCATGCGTAACCAGGCGCGCGCCGCCAACTCCTGAGTGGTGTGAAGCAGCAGCGGCAGCCGGGATGACGGGCTGCGCTGCTGCGGTAAAATAGCGGCCTGCCGACCGGCTGCCTGTTGTGCAGCCGGTGCACTTCCACCGGACCCTCTGCATGCTGCGACTCATCGATGTACAACTCCCGCTCGACCATCCCGAACCTGCACTGAAGCAAGCGATTTTGTCCCGCCTGGGCGTGGACGACGACGCGTTGCTGGGCTTTACCGTGTTCCGTCGCAGCTATGATGCCCGCCGCAAGAGCGCGGTGACGCTGATCTACACGGTAGACGTCGAGGTCAGCGACGAAGCCGCGCTGCTGCGCCGCCATGCAGGCGACCGGACGCTGCTGGCGACGCCCGATACCAGTTACCGTTATGTCACCCGTGCGCCTGCCGGTTTTGCCAACCGTCCGGTCGTCATCGGCATGGGTCCGTGCGGCCTCTTTGCCGGCCTGATCCTGGCGCAGATGGGCTTCCGGCCCATCATCCTGGAGCGCGGCAAGTCGGTGCGCGAGCGGACCAGGGACACGTTCGGCCTGTGGCGCAAGCGGGTGCTGCATCCGGAGTCCAACGTCCAGTTCGGCGAAGGCGGCGCCGGCACCTTTTCCGACGGTAAGCTGTGGACGCAGGTGAAGGACCCGAAGCACTATGGACGCAAGGTGCTGACCGAGTTCGTCAAGGCCGACGCCCCGCCTGAAATTCTGTATGTCAGCAAGCCCCACATCGGCACGTTCCGGCTGGTGAAGATGGTGGAACTGATGCGGGCGACCATCGAGGAGCTGGGCGGCGAAATTCGCTTCGAGACCCGGGTCACCGACATGGAGATCGACAATGGCCGGATGCGTGCGCTGCATCTCTCCACCGGCGAGCGGCTGGAAGCGGACCATGTCGTTCTTGCCGTCGGCCACAGTGCGCGCGACACCTTCGAGCTGCTGTACGAGCGCGGCGTGCATGTGGAAGCCAAGCCGTTCTCGATCGGCTTTCGCATCGAGCATCCGCAGGGCCTGATCGACCGCTGCCGCTTCGGGCCGAGCGCCGGCAACCCGATCCTGGGCGCCGCCGATTACAAGCTGGTCCATCACTGCGCCAACGGCCGCTCGGTCTACAGTTTTTGCATGTGTCCCGGCGGCACCGTCGTGGCGGCAACCTCGGAGCCGGGCAGGGTGGTCACGAACGGCATGAGCCAGTATTCGCGGAATGAACGCAATGCGAACGCGGGCATCGTGGTCGGCATTACGCCCGACGACTATCCCGGCCATCCGCTGGCCGGCATTGCCTTCCAGCGGCAGTGGGAGTCGCGGGCGTTCGAACTGGGCGGCGGCGACTACAGCGCGCCCGGCCAACTGGTCGGCGATTTCCTGGCGAAGCGGCCCTCCAGCGCATTCGGCACGGTAATGCCCTCGTATAAACCCGGGGTAAAGCTGGGCGACCTCGCCAGCGCGCTGCCCGATTACGTGATCGACGCGGTGCGCGAGGCGCTCCCGGTGTTCGACCGCCAGATCAAGGGATTTGCGATGAACGACGCGGTGCTTACTGGCGTCGAAACCCGCACCTCGTCGCCGATACGCATCCGGCGCGATGACCTCAGCCTGCAGAGCATCAACACCCGCGGCCTGTATCCGGCGGGCGAGGGCGCCGGTTATGCAGGCGGCATCATGTCGGCCGGGATCGACGGGATACGGGTGGCG
Organism: uncultured Noviherbaspirillum sp.; assembly: GCA_963522035.1. GTDB lineage: Bacteria > Pseudomonadota > Gammaproteobacteria > Burkholderiales > Burkholderiaceae_D > Noviherbaspirillum_A. Next base: position 31,766 of record CAUQYP010000024.1, read on the forward strand.
GAAGCGGTGGCGCTAAGCCTGGTCGAAGGCGTGCGTTCGCGGTGATGGCCGTTCGGGCCTGGCGCATTTTCATGCGGGATTGACCTGGCCGGCTTGCCCGGAAGCGCCACTTTCGCGCGGCGACAGCGCCGTTCCGCGCAGCGACAGTTGCCGTTGCATTAAGGCCCGCGCAGCGACAGTTGCCGTTGCTTGTAGCTCCGCGCAGCGACAGTTGCCGTTGCCGTTGCTTTTGACGTGGTTTTTGACGTGGGTCCCCGTTGATGACGCCACGTCGCTGGTGCCGAAATCGGA
>CAUQYP010000025.1:0-32041 GCA_963522035.1 uncultured Noviherbaspirillum sp.
GCACTGGACGCGTCCGGCAGCGACTGGCAGAGCACTGGCGCTGCCGACCTGCGCGGCGCATCGGTCGCCAACCGCGGCGGCAGCATGCTGGCAAATGGCCGCCTCAGCATCCTGGCCGACGGCGCCGTGGACAACAGCGGCGGCAGCCTGCAGGCCGTGGCCGGTCTGACGCTGACCGGCCGGAGCCTGGCCAATGCCGGCGGGCTGGTCGCCAGCGACGGCAATGTGAGCGTGCAGGCCGATGCCGGTGTCGCCAGCCGACATGGCACGCTGTCGGCCGGCGGCAGCCTGGAGGTCCTGGCGCGGAGCGGGATGGTGGACAACAGCGCCGGCAAGATGCTTGCGGCGGATGGCGTCACGGTGGCCAGCGGCCGGCTCGTCAATGATGGCGGCAGCATCGCCGCTAATGGCGAGCAGGGCGGCGCATTGACGGTCGATGCAAATGCACTGTCGAACCGCCAGGGCACCATGGCCGCCGCCGCTGCGCTGGCGTTAACCAGTGCCGGTGCCGTCGACAACACCGGCGGCGCCATGCTGGCCGCCACCGGAGCCGCCCATATCACATCGGACAGCCTGGACAATGCGGGCGGCCGCATCATCTCGCGGGACGCGCTGGCCATCGTCACCGGCGCGCTGGACAACGCGAATGCCGGGACCATAGCCTCGAGCGCCGGCACAGTCGCCATCGACGCCGCCCGCATCGGCAATCTCGGCGGCAAGATGACCGGCGCCGGCGCGGTGACGGTCAACAGCCTGGCGTTCGACAACAGCCGCGGCGAACTGTCCTCGGGCACCGACCTGCATCTCGACACCCACGGCCAGGCGCTGACCAACCGTGACGGCACGCTACTCGGCATGGGCAAGCTCACGCTGCGCGCCGGCGCAATCGACAGCAGTGCGCAGGCCGGGGAAACCCGCATCGTCGCCGGCGGTTCGCTCGATATCGTGGCCGACAGCCTCGCCAATGACCGCGGCCTCATCAGCGGCGCGCAGGGCGCCACGGTCGCGCTGGGCAGCGGCCTGCTGCGCAATCAGGGCGGCACCATCGAATCGGGCGCCGCGCTGACCCTTGCGGCCGGCATGCTGGTCGGGCAGGGCGGACACATCGGCGCCACCGACACGGTGACCATCACGGCCGCCACGGTCAATGTTGCCGATGGCAGCATCGACGCCGGCAAGGCCATCGACATCACCAGCGCCGGCGTTATCGACAACAGCCGCGGCAACATCATCAGCGACGGCAAGGCCAGCCTGAACGCCGCCTCCCTGATCAATGCCGGCGGCGTCGCCAGCGCCGTGCAGGGGGCCGACGTCCGCCTCGGCGCAGGCTACTTCGACAACAGCGCGGGGAGCTTGCTGGGCGGGGCGGCCCTGACCGTGCAGTCAGGTGAAATCCACAATGCAGTCGGCACCATTTCCACCGCGTCGGCGCTCACTCTCGACACCGGGAACCGCCTGCTCGACAACAGCGACGGCGGCCAGATCCTGAGCGGCGGCACGCTGGTGCTGAAGAGCGGACGCTTCGTCAACCAGGACGGCACCGCCGCGTCGACCGAAAGCGAACTGCAAGTCACGACCAACGGCCAGGCGCTCGACAATGAGCGCGGCAAGCTGCAGGCAAAGAAGGACGTGACGCTGGCGACCGGCGCACTGACCAACCGTGACGGCCTGGTCTCCGGGCAACGCCTTGTCATAGGCACCAGCACGCTCGACAACGACCGCGGCAAGGTGCTTGCCGAAGGCGCGCTGGATGTCGACAGCCGGGCGGCTGACGGTGTCCTGAACAACGACCGCGGCCTGCTGCAGGCCGGCGGCGCGCTGACCATCGCCATCGGCGCACAAACGCTGGTCAATGCCGCCAGCGGCGACGCCGCCGGCATCGTTGCCGGCGGCAAGCTGAATGTCACCGCGGGCAGCCTGGACAACCGCGCCGGCTTCATCGGCAGCAAGGACAGCCAGGTAGTCACCCTGTCCGGCGATCTCGACAACCAGGTCCTGGCCGGCAAGGGCGGACGGATAGCCTCCAACGCCGGCAGCACCATCCGCGCCGGCCGCGTGTTCAACCAGGGCGGGCGCATCGACGCGCTCGGCGATGCTGCCGTCACCGCCGGCCTGCTCGACAACGGCGGCGGGGCTATCGCGGCCAATCGCACCGTCACGCTCGACGTCGGCACCCTGGACAACCGTGCGCGCAACGGCGTCGCCGCCAGCATCGACGGCGCCGGCATCACGGCCACGGCCACCGTCATCGACAACCGCGGCGGCGCCATGCGCGCGGCGGGCGACGCCACGCTGACTGCGGCCTCGCTCGACAACCGCGGCGGCGACCTGAACGCAGCAGGCGTGCTGCGCGTCACTTCCGCAACCCTGGTCAACGACGGCGGCAGCCTCGTCGGCGACGGCGGCGTGGTCGTCACCACCAGCAGCCAAAGCCCGGGCGGCGCAATTGCCTCGCAGCGCGACGTCACCCTTAACATCCAGGGCGACTACACCAACACCGGCCTGCTGTCGGCGCAGAAGAACCTGACGGTCAATGCCGCCAACATCACCAACAGCGGCGCGCTGACCGCAGGCGACACCTTGACCGCCAACACCGGTAACCTCGACAACAGCGGCGAGATCAGCGCATCGACCACCTTGCTCAAGCTGTCGGGCACATTGACCAACACGGTCACCGGCCTGGTCAACGGCGGCAACACGCGCATCAATGCGGCCAAGGTCGACAATGCCGGCCGCATCTACGGCGACCTGCTGCGCATCGACGCCGGGACGCTGGTCAACCGTGGCACCGGCGTGCTAGCCGCGCGCAACACGCTGCTGGCCGGCGTGAAAGACCTGAGCAATACCGAAGGCGGCCTGATCTACAGCCTGGGCGAGCTGGGCGTCGGCGGCGCCTTCGACCCGACCGGCAAGCTGCAGGGCGCGGCGCAAAGCCTGCTTAATGCGTCGAGCCGGATCGAGGCCGCCGGACGCATGGCGATTTTCGCGGACAGCGTAGTCAACCGGAACGACGCCATCAGCACGCGGCTGGTCACCGGAGCCCCTGTCGCCAGCGAGTTCGTCCAGCCCAGAAACAGCCCATCACGTTACCCGCTCGGCCAGTGCTTCGGCATAGGCGGCGGCCAGGGCAACAATACCTGCATCGTCCATCCGGAGAAGTATGGACTGCGAAGCGTGGTGACCCCGGTATACAGCCAGTTTATAAGCAGCTACGACTTGTTCACAAGCGAACCCGTGTACGCCACATCGACCAACTACACCTGGGACTCGCCCATCTTTACGCAATACCATGTGGCGGTCACCAGCAACGCGCCACCGGCCGAGCCGGCAAGCGGGTGTGCGAGCGTAGACCAGGTGACTGGCGCCTCGACGCTGCTGGACACACCGCAGTGCAGGCGTTGGGCGACGGACCGCGAGGCATGGAACATTGCCTTCAGTGAATCGCTGACCGAGCTCGACGGCAAGGTCAACGCCTACAACGCGTCCGTCAACGAAGACAATCGCCTGGATATATTCGAGGATTACACCTGGTACAAGGTGAACTCGACGAGCACCAGCACGGAGATCGTCAGCAGCGCCCCCGGCCAGATACTGTCCGGCGACGGCATGCTGCTGTCGGGCAGCGTCACCAACCGCGACAGCCAGATCGTCGCTGGCGGCGTGTTGACCGTGGTGGGTCCGGACGTCAGGAACATCGCCACACAGGGCATGACCCACGTCGAGCAGCAGGGCACCAGCATGTTCACTGAAAGAGTGGCAAGCGGCGCCTTGGGCACCAGCGCCAAGCGCGAGTTTGGCCGACTGCTCCCCTACAACCCCGCCCCGGTCGTCACCATGACAGACCTGCCCACCGTGCGCTTCGAAACCCTGGTCGGCCGGCAGACCAGCGTGCGCGACCTCGACGTCGTCACCCAGGGCGCCGACAGCAGCACGGCAGGCAATGCGCAGGCCGCAAGCCGCGGGCGGGACACGGTCAGCACCGTCGGCATCGACGCCGTCATGAGCAACGGACCCACGGCACGCACCCTCCGGCCCGCCGTGCCGGTCGTGCAGCGCGTCGCCGCCAGCGGCACCGGCCTGCGCGCGAACGACGTCATCCTCACCACGCCGCCCGTCCTGACCATACCGGCCAGCGCGCTGTTCGTGCTGCACCCCGAGCCGGCGTCGCGCACCCTGGTCGAGACCGACCCACGCTTCACCAACTATCGCAGCTTCATCAGTTCGGACTACTTCCAGCAGGTGCTCAAGCGCGACCCGGAACAGCAGCTGAAGCGCTACGGCGACGGCTTCCTGGAACAGCAGCTGGTCAACGACCAGGTGCTGGCGCTGACGGGCCGCCGCTACCTCGACGGCTACACCAGCACCGAAGCGGAATACATGGCGCTGATGGACGCCGGTGTCGCCTACGCCAGGCAGTACCAGTTCAGCCCCGGCATCGCCCTCAGCGCCGAGCAGATGGCTCTCCTCACGACCGACATCGTCTGGCTGGAAACCCGCAGCGTGACGCTGGCCGACGGCAGCAGCCAGCAGGTAACTGTACCGCAGGTCTATCTGCGCCGGCCCGTCGGTGGCGACCTGCAGCCGAACGGCGCGCTGATGGCGGGCAGCGACGTCCAGATCAGGGCGGAACGCGACCTCGTCAACAGCGGCAGCATTGCCGGCAAAAGCATTGACCTTGACGCCAGCCGCGACCTGTTGAACGACGGCGGACGCATCAGCGGGCAAGACATCTGGATGCGTGCAAGCAATGACCTTAAAAACCTGTCCGGCGTCGTTACCGCCGCCGGCCCGGCCGCCAGGATAACGCTATTGGCCGGCCGCGACATCGTGCTGCAGACCCAGGCCCTTGGCAGTGCCGGCAGCGACGGCAACAGCAGCCGCGTCAACGTGCAGCGCGTCGCCACGGTGCAGGGCGGCGACATCCGGCTGGACGCCGGGCGCGACCTGCGGGTCGACGGTGCGACCGTCGCCGCCGACGGCAGGCTCGACGCTACCGCGGTGCGCGACATCAGGGTCACGACCGTCGCCGGCCAGTACCAGCTCGATGAAAAGGATGGCAGCGGCCGCTCGGTGCAGGGCCGCACCGCCCACGTCAGCGAAGCGGCGACGACCAACCAGGGCAGCGCCTTGCTGGCCGGCGGCGACCTGAGCGCCCGTGCCGGCCGCGATGTCCTGCTGAAGGGCGCAACGGTCGACGCCGCCGCCGGCGACGTGCTGATCGAAGGCCGCAACGTGCGCAACGTGCGCATCGACGCCGCCATCGACCGCGTCGCCGTCGACGTGCAGGCCATCGGCAGGAAAAGTTACGACCGCACCGCGCGCGACAGCGAGACGCTGCTTTCCAGCGCCGTCACCGCCGCCAACAACGTCACCGTGCGCGCCAGCGGCGGCACTGAACCAGGCGCCGGCAACATCACGATCATCGGCTCCGTGGTCACCGCCAGGAATGGCGAGGCCAGGCTGGACGCGAGCAACGACATCACCATCGGCAACGCCGTCACCAGGCAACGCGCCATCGACCAGAGCTATTCGAAGAGCGGCAACCTGCTGAGCACCACGACCACCACCAGGGCCAGCGACCTGCGGGTGCAGCAGGCCGAAGGCAGCGTCGTCAGCGGCAACACCGTCGTCGCCCGCGCCGGACACGACCTGACCGTGCAGGGCAGCGCCGTGGTCGGCGAAGGCGACGTCACGCTCGACGCCGTCAACAACCTCAGCATCCGCGCCGCCACGTCCACCAGCAGCCGCAAGGCCAGCAGCACGGTGGTGGAGCAGGGCTTTCTCGACAGCGACGCCGTCGTCAGCTATGGCGAACGCACCACCACCACCAACATCGACGAGACTTCCAGCACCCAGAGCGGCCAGCAACGCAGCCTGGTCGTCTCCGGCAAGGGCAACCTGGCTGTCACGGCCGCACGTGCGCTGAGCATCACCGGCAGCAACCTGGCCGGCGGGCAGGACGTCCTGGTGCAGGGCCTGAGCACCTATATCGACCCCGGCCGCGACAAGAGCGAAAGCCGGGTCGACACCAGGATGACGCAGGACGCGCTGAGCCTGTCCGTAGGCGGCACCGTGGTCAACGCCATGCAAACCATCCAGGGCCTGGGCGAGGCCGCCGGCAAGACCAGCAACACCCGCATGCAGGCCATGGCCGCTGCCACCGCCGCTCTGGCCGCGGCCAACCTGGCGCGCGACATCGCAACCAATGGCGTCAACATCAGCGTCAGCATCACCGGCGGCCATACCGAAAGCCGCAAGACCGAAACGCATAGCCTGGACACCGGCTCCGGCAGCAGCATAGCCGCCGGCCGCGACCTGGCCGTCATCGCCACCGGCGGCGGCAAGGACAGCAACATCGACGCCGTCGGCAGCGACCTGCGCGCAAAGAACAACGTCGTCATCCGCGCCGACAACAAGGTCAACCTGGGTTCGTCGCAAGACCTGGAGGAACAGCACAGCAGCAGCCGCAGCATGAGCGCCGCAGCCGGCGTGGGCGTGAGCGTGGGCACCAAGGGCAGCGCCATCGGCGTAGCCGGCAGCGTGAGCGCCGGGCGCGCACAGGAAGACGGCAGCGGCGTCACCCAGCGCAACACGCATGTCACCGGCGGCAACAGCGTCACCGTCGTCAGCGGCGGCGACGCCAACCTCAAGGGCGCGGTCATAGCGGGCGGCAAGGTCACAGCCGACATCGGCGGCGACCTCAACATCGAATCGCGCCAGGACACGGCGAAGTTCGACAGCAAGAGCCAGAGCGCCAGCGTCTCCGGCGTCGCCGGCTGGGGCGCGTCGGTATCGGCCAGCTTCAACCAGAGCAAGGTCGGCAGCGACTACGCCAGCGTGCAGGAGCAGAGCGGCATCCGCGCCGGCGACGGCGGCTTCGACGTGCGGGTCAAGGGCAACACCGACCTCAAGGGCGGCGTCATCAGCAGCACGCAGGCTGGCGTCGACAACAACCGCAACAAGCTCGTCACCACGACGCTGACGCAGAGCGACGTGGAGAACCATGCCGACTACCGCGGCGAAAGCTTCGGCGTCTCCGGCGGCGTAAGCAGCGGCGGCGGCGACGGCAAGGACCCGAGCGCCACCGGCGCCGGCAAGGGCCCTGGCGGCAGCAACCTGATCAACGTCGCCAGCACCAGCGGCGCCGGCCTGGGCGCGCCTGTCGCCGCATTTACCAGCGGCAGCAAGGACAGCGTGACCAGGAGCGGCATCAGCGGCGGCAGCATCGTCATCACCGACGACGCCGCCCAGCAGGCCGCCACCGGCAAGAGCGCCGCCGAGACCGTGGCCGCCACCAACCGCGCCATCGTCAGCGCCTTCGTCAAGCAGGCCTCGCCGCTGGCGGCAAACATGGTCGGCGACTTCAGCAGCAAGCAGCAGGCGCGGGCACAGCAGGAAGCCGACGGCTACGCGCAGCAAGCCGACGCTGCACGCCGTGCCGGCGACGCAACCGGCGCGGCCGCCTACGACGACCGTGCCCGGCAGTCGCAGGCGACGGCCGACAACTGGAGCGACAACGGCGTGTACCGGCTGGCGCTGCATGCGGGCACGCAGGCGGCGGTGGGCGGCGTTGCGGGCGGTGCAGGCATGGCGGCAGCGGCTGCCGGCGGGACGGTAGGCGGCTCTATCGGCCAGCAGCTGGGCAAGGGGCTGGGCGAACAGGAAGCGGACCGGCGCGGGCTGACGGGCATGGAGCGGGCGGCGTTTGTGAATAGCTACCAGCAGGGGTTGGCTACGGTGGGTGGGGTGGTGGGTGGTGCGGTGGCTGGGGGTGGGACGGCGGTTGCAGGGGCGCAGGGTGGGGGTGTGGCGGCTGCGGTGGATGTGTTTAATCGGCAGTTGCATATCTCGAACTACGAGCGGCTGAAGGACGGCTGCCGTGGAAGCAGTTCAGCCGAGTGCCAGACGATCAACCGGATGGGTGGCGTGCGCTCGGGAATGCCGGTAGTCGATGCAAAGATCCCTGCCAGCAAAGTCGTGGAAAATTACGATGCCAGTGGCAAGGTGGTGAGTTATACGCTGATCAACAGCGTGACCAACCAGCCGACCATGATCATGGAACCGCTGGAGTTCGACACGTTCCGGAACGCAGCCCCCGGCATACAGGCGATGATGCAGCTGTCGCCGCAATATGCGCTGGATTTTGCATCGGCAGGGTTATATTCGGCAGCGGGCGACAATGGCCGCGCGCTTGAACACGTCGGTGCTGGTGTAACGTCGCGGGATTATGTGCGTGATGTGGGGTTGGGTGTGGCGGGGGCGGCGGTGTCTGCGGCTTCGGTGGCGAAACCTAACCTGAACCCTTCAGGTTTGCAGCCATCAAATCAGCCCGGATCCGCTACGCGTGGAACTCCAGATTTACTGCAACCAGAGGCTGACTTTGCTGGACGTGGAACGATTCGGGTCGACTTGACCGATCACTTGGTAAAACCTCAGATCTCTGGAAAGCAGATATCTGGAGGGCATGACATGAATGAATTCACTATGCTATTGAACAAAGCCGGGGGTACGGTTGTGTCTAAAGTTGAAGCTGGGCCAGGCATTTATGAAATTCAGTATCAGCTTCCTAACTCCAATAAGCCAGCAGTGAAAACGGTGTTCGATCCGGTGCAGTACCCGAACATGGAGAATATGGTGAATACTGCGGCCAATCGGGGCTTGATGGAGTACCAACTCACCGGTAATGCTGCACCAGTCGTTCAAGTAAATGGGATTAACTTTGATATTAGAATTGCAGTTCGACCTGGCGAGCCTCCATCTGTGAGAACAGCTTTTCCAGTAGGGAGCGCAAAATGAAATGGGGACATTATTATGAAGCGTATCCAGAAGATCAACTTCTCTTGTGGGTATTGCAATGTGTACTTCGTCCATACAACGTACCGCTTGACCGCTGGCTAAAAAAAATACTTGTGCCAAATGGGGGCTTAGGCGGCGATCCAGGCTGGTCGATGGATCACATCTCGTCGAGCGATGGCGCGGATGCGTATCAGATTTGGGCGGATCCAGATATCAGTGGAATAGAACCTTGCGAGGCAACTTACAATGCTGACGTCGTTCATCAAGCTTTACGCAAATCATTGATTGCATTTAGTGAAGCGTATCCAGAGCGGAGTATCGAAGTGGAAGACGTGCTGCGGCGTTATCGCCTATAGACGCTAATAAGTAGCGAAAGTCTTCAATCGGCAGTTGCATCCGGATGAAACGAAGTGGATCAGTGAAAGTGTGGAGTGCTTTGCAAAGCAGCAGGGCATAAGCGATCAGGAACAGCCAGAACAACGTCGGCAACGAGTAACGCTGTGCGCCGTAAAAGCAAAACTTAGCGCTCTGGACGTTGGCACTGGATAGCCTCACATTTGTTCGCGACAGCATTTATGAGATTTCTCTATAGCTATTTCGCAGGATTTTTATGCGTCGAGCATGCCCGATCACGTCCCAAGGCATCGCCCGCTCGTGCATGCCAAATGACCACATCATCCCAAGCAGGCGTGGAATTGGACTTCCGCGGAATTCGAGGTTGAGATACGATCTCCTCAGATTTATTGCCACGGAGATGCCATAAACGCTCATGAAGAAACCGAACTGAAAATCGAATTCGTGCTGCGTCGCCCACCAACGGACGTGGCACATTTGCGTGCCCAACTGCCAGCCCTGGCCGCGTCGGTTACTGCCGCAGCGGAGATCGTGGCCGATAGGCCTCTTGCAGAGTTATCAGGCGGAAAAGGACCGCATGGTTGAATTCTTTTTACAGGGTGCTATTTTGAAGCCGCTTGATGTGCGCAAGGCCCGCATGGCAGCTAAGGTCATGCAGGATATCTTTTCAGGCACCGAATGGCTTACTGCCGACCAGTTAGGTGCCAAGGGCATCATCGATGGCTGCACTAACAGTGGGCTCAAGGCCGGTGTGAACCGGGTAAACCGCTGAAAGGCAGAGGGGAAAATCTTTGCTATCCATCGCTCAGGCAAGGACTGGTATCCACGCTACCAGTTCGATGACGATTACACGCCAATTCCGGCAATGATTAAATTCGTTAGCAGGTTTAATAATGACTTACCGATCGAAATCGCCGCATGGATGGAGTCGCCGAATAATTATCTGCACGGAAAACGTCCCAGGGAAGTAGTGAGCCACGATCGGGTCGCGCTTCGATCTGCATTGGAAATGCACTGCTCTGAACCTGCGTCAATGAAGGTTGCCTTTGGATCTTAGTTCCTTACCAACGAAGCCGCGCCTGCATGCAGCCGCGACTGCTATCTGGTTTCGAGTCCATGACGCCGTCTACGCGCCCCTTTCGTTTAATTCCAGTCCTGCCAGCAACGCAAGATTTAGCCCGTTCGAGCGCCGCCCCGGCTCAATTGTCGCTTCCCTTTATGCCGGCAGTTCGGTCAAAGCTGCGCTCATGGAAACGGTATTTCACAAACCGCCGGTGTCATCAGCAAGAGCAATCATGACCCAACGGGCAATTGAAACCAAAAGATGGACTATCGCAGGCTTCGAGGCGACCCAACTTCTTTTGCTGGTAGACCCGACTTCGGCAGGTCTTCGCCGCATCGGACTATCGCGCAGCAACCTGATAAACACAAACGCAGACCGCTACCCAGAGGGCCACCTTACTTTTCACATACGAAGCTCGCAGAATAAATGGCGGTTTCTCTGCGTAAGTAACTGAAAGAATGATAACTGGAAGATGTCAACAAAGCCTCATAGTCACAGCGCATAACTTTTTCTCGACAGTGTCATTTGTTAGCAATGCCAAACATATATCAGTTCTACTAACCAAAAATATATCTGCACAAATGCATTCCGCTCACTGCGCTCTCAGTTGTATCATTGGAACTCCCGACCTTTAAGGTGCACAATGAATTCTTTAGTAGATAATTCTGAGATGGATCTTTTCAACCCGGCAGACCCAGTAATCCCCGACGATCAACAGGAAGATGAAGGCGATCTTCCGTCAAATATATCTTTTCGCGACGCCGTAGTAATGAACGCAGATTGGACGATTGAGACAATCAATAGTCAGATGAACAAGGGAAATATTGACCTCCAACCCGGGTTTCAACGAAGAGCCGCGTGGGATGATACAAGAAAGAGCCGTTTACTAGAGTCGATTATTGTCGGAATGCCCGTTCCAAATATAGTTTTAGCAGAGAACAAGGCCCATCGTGGGCGTTTCATTGTTATTGACGGAAAGCAGAGATTATTGGCTATAAATAATTTCTGTGACGATGGCCTTGTATTGCGCGGGCTGGACATTCGTGCCGACCTCAACGGAAAGTCATATCGGACCTTGCCTGATGATGATCGCGAAATGCTTGAGAATAGCACTCTTCGATCAACAGTTATAAAAAACTGGGCTGACGAAGACTTTCTATATGCAATCTTTTTTAGATTAAATAGTGGAAGTTTGCCTCTGTCACCTCAAGAATTAAGAAAAGCACTTATTGGGGCAATTTACTTGAGGAAATTGAGTCATATCTGTCTGGCAGCTTAGCCTTTAAAGCGATTTTTGGACTGCAATTAGATAAACGTATGCGCGATTCAGAACTTGTTTTAAGATTTATTGCTTATGATCGCGGCCTTCATGAGTATCGCGGTGATTTCAAAAAGTTCTTAGACACAGCGACGAAGTATTTTGAAACAGATTGGGCGAATAAACGCGTCGAACTGCAATTGACATTGGAACGGATGGATCTTGCTCTTGACACGACCTTTAAGATATTCGGAAAAGATTCATTTAAGAAATGGCTTGGAACTAAATATGAACGAGTGATTAATCGCGCCCTTTTTGACTGTATCGCTCGATTTTTCTCTGATAAAAATGTCAGTGACGCTGCATTGCAGAATGCTATCCTGGTACAAGACGTTTTTCACGATTTGTGCTTGGATAGAGATTTTCTAGACGCTGTGGAAAAAACTCCGAAAACTGTACAAGCTACAGAGACTCGAATATCAATGTGGGGGACTCGACTAGCTGCTTGCCTTGGCATGAAATACGACCATGCGACTCGCCGGATAAGCTGATGAATGAACCATCAGCATTATTTTTAGAATTGGAACGTCGGATAGGTGAACTCACCGAGAAATTTGTTTCCGATCAGGTGGCCGCGGAGGCCGCAGATATCGCCAATTTTGTTCCAGATCTAGATCGATTAGCAGCCTATCGGTTGCTGTCTCATGCCGAAATCGAAGACTATCTTGAGAGGAAAGCCAAGGAAAGATTAAATGTATTAGAAGTAAGCTTTTCTGCTCAAAACTGGAGTGTTTCTAAAGATTTGTCAATTTACGTTCTCGCTGCGCTAGTTTCCGAGTCCTTACCTTTCGAATCGCCGCATAATGAGAGAAAATTTTTAGAAAGTGCAAAGCTAGTCATTAAAGCAGCGAAAGAATTAATTGATAACAATAACGGCGTTAAATCTGGCTCTTTTATGAAACTATCAGTTATTTCTGGAAAAATGGTGGACGAAATTGACAGTAGTCTAGCGTCAAGCTTAAGTAGTTTTGGCGCAAATCGAGGCGACGTTGCACATAAAGGCGTTAGGCGAACCAATACCATTCAAGCTCCATCAACCGAAATGAAAAGCACGCTAGATCTAGTGAAGCACCTTAAAATGTACTTCTACGAGGATGCAGTCTAATTTTAGTTGAAGTACATACGATGAGCCATGTAGTGTCACTTTTGGCAAACAGACACTCCAGTGATGGGTTAAAAGCGATTTCTCCAATTAGGAAAATCTTTATGTCCCTCTGGCTCCAGAGATTGTCATCGTATGTAGTCGGTGCTGAAATATGGCGAGCGCCCGATATCCATGCGGCCTTAGCTGAGATAGGTTAGTGTTGGATTTGCAGGAATAGCCAATATAACTGGCCATTACCTTGCAAATTTGGCGGAGGCTTCCATGCGTAGGAAACGCCGTATTTTCCAGCACAGCAACACGCAGGGCTACCCGTTTCGAGACCATATCGACTTGCATCATCCTCTCGTGGAACTGGCCGACATGATCGCTGGGCAGCAATCGACCGCGTCGCCAGCGAGCCATTTCATCCTGGGCCAGGCCGTCCGATTCTGCGGCCACGTCTCGTCGCCGGTCTCTTGTACCTGCAGCATGCATTCAATCTTTCCGATGAACAGGTCGTCGCCGGCTGGCTGGAGAACCCGTACTGGCAGGTATTCACCGGCGAGACGCATTTGCAGACCGAGCCACCAATCGACCCGTCCAGCCTGTCACGCTGGCGCAGTCGTTTGGGCGAAGTCGGCATGGAGGAACTGCTCGCGCAAAGCATCGAGGCCGCCAAACGGGCCAATGTGATCAAGCCGTCGAGTGTTCACCGGGTGATTGTCGATACGACAGTCATGGAGAAGGCAATTGCTTATCCAACCGATTCCGCACTGCTGGAACGCAGTCGTGAACACCTGGTAAAGGCAGCACGCCAGTGCAGTCTGCATCTGCGCCAGAACTACAACCGTGAAGCGCCTCGGCTGGTGCAGCAGATTGGCCGCTATGCCCATGCCAAACAGTTTCGGCGCATGCGTGCAGCCTTGCGTACCCTGCGCTCACGAGTGGGGCGAGTCCACCGCGATATCGCACGTCAGTTGGACCAAGTGTGCCTGCCGCAGCGCAAGCTGCTCGATGACCTGCTGGCCCGGACCGGCCGTATCCTGGCGCAGCAGCGCAAGGACAAGAACAAGTTGTATGCGCTGCACGCGCCCGAAGCGGAATGCATCGCCAAGGGCAAGGCCCGAACCCCTTATGAATTTGGCGTGAAGGTGTCGATCGTGACGACGCTCAAAGAAGGTCTCGTGGTCGGCGCCCGGTCCATGCCGGGCAATCCCTACGATGGCCATACGCTTCACGAGGCGTTGGAGCAGGCCGAAATCCTCTCCGAGGTCAAACCGTTGATGGCGTTTGTCGACCGCGGCTATCGCGGCGTTGAGGTCGACGGAGTGCAGATCTGGAAGTCAGGCCAGCGACGCAGTGTCACGCGTGGCCTCAAGGCGATGATCAAGCGCCGAAGTGCAATTGAACCGACCATTGGCCACATGAAGAACGACGGCAAGCTGGGACGCAATTGGCTTAAAGGGTCATTGGGCGATGCCATACATGCAGTCCTTTGCGGTGCCGGGCACAACATCCGCCTCATCATTAACAAGCTTAAGTCAAGCCGATCCATGGTCTCGGCGTATTGAAAAGTGGAATTGTTCAGCACCGACTTGCTAACGTTCGCCGGTGTAAGCCTCGCTCGCCGCCACGAACTTGAGCCGCTTGAGCGTGGACATCTCGTGGATGAGCTTGTCGATGAGCACCTGCTTGACGCGCATCTCCGCCATGAGCCGGGTGGCCAATTCGCGCAGCTGTTGGGCGTCTAGGTGGTCCAGGGTTGGCGTGGCCGTCATCATGGAACCGTATCCTGCCACAGCAGAAATCGGTTTACAACCGCCATGACCAGCGGCGACTAGATCACCGTAATGATGCCTACCTGGCCAAGGTGACGCCATAGCAAGCCGACCACCAGCGCATCGAGTTTCGCCTGCGACAGTGCCACCGTTGTGCCGGTGCCGGAAGGCCAGGTAAACCTTCCCTGGTGCAGCCGCCGCGAGGCAAGCCAGATGCCGATGCCATCGTGGACCAGCACCTTCATGCTTTCTTCCCGACGATTGGCAAAGAAATAGGCATGATGCGGCTGTGCGCTGCCGAAAACGGTGACGACACGCGCCAGAGCGGTGTCCAATCCTGCGCGCATGTCCAGTGGCGCGACTGCCAGCCAGATGGCAATTATGCGGATCACCGCAACCATCCTTGCAAACAGGTTGCGCATTCTGCCGCAGCCGACGCTGGCCGGCGCACCGTGACCATTGCAGGGCCGCGCCGGATCTCGATGACGATGTCCGGCGTACTGGCTGCCGTATCGGGGAGCTTTAACTGCAGGGGCACAAATTCGGCCGACTGAATCGGCATGGTCTTGCCCGCCGGGGCGGCAGCATCTGCGTCCCACGTTTCATGCTCTGCCGCCCAGCGCCGTAGCAGATTGGCATTGAGCCTGTACTCCAACGCCACCGCCGCAGTCGAAACGCCCGGATGCATGCATGCCCTGACTGCCTCGGCCTTGAACGCCGCGCTATGCCGCCGGCGCCGCACCGGCTTGACCTCCCTGTTCTCTTCCATGGTGTACACGTGTCTACTTAAGTCTTGGTGGACACGATGCTCTCTCGACATCGTGCATCACTTCAAGATGGGATCGCCGGGTGCTTATAGTTGATCAGCCCTGGCACCGACCGCACCGTCGCTACCGGCCGCGCACCAGCGGCAAGCCTGCCAACGACTTCTATTGCCCTACGCCGCAGGCAGCCACTCAGCCACTCAACCACCGTACCCCAACAATTGCCCCATCAACAAACGATTGAAAATAAATTGAACAACAGTTCAATCACAGCGACGAACGCTCCCGTTGATCAGCAACAAAAAGTGGAACTACATTTTTGCGTCACGCAGTCGATGCGGGAGCAATCGCCGGTCGCGCAATGAACAGCGGACGGGCTTGCTGATGGCCGCGCCCGACGCAGTGGCAGCGACTATGGCCCGCAACACATCAGAACCATGAATGACCGAGCGTCGCAAGCATGTCGCAACGCCTGCCTTTCGACTCACCTTATCCGTAATGCCGTCCGACGTGCGCCTGCGTCGGTGCGGCGTCTAATCCACCAGGCGCACTTGACCTCATATCAGATGAAAAATCTCATGCGTTCCACGTTGACCCTGACTGTTGTTGCCACCGCGCTGAGCGCTTGTGGCGGCGGGGGTAGTGATAACAGCGGCAGTACCGATGCGTCGGGAAATGCCGCCACCCCGTCAATGGCCCAGATGGCAGGCACGTACATCATGCCTTGCAAAGGCACTACGTTTCCTCCATCGGCAGACTCGACTCTCCCCAGGAGCGAGTCGGAAACCTCGACCATCATCATTTCCGGGGATGCCGCAACTGGCAAGGCAACCATCAGCGCGCAGCATCGGACCTTCCTGAACAGCTCGACGTGTGAGGAAGCAGCGCTCAACTTCGACTTGACGTTCCATGGCACAGCCTCTGACAAGCCTGGCAGAAAAACATATACGTCTGCAGCCGGCAAGCCAGTCACGGCCAGTATCGCAACTGTTACCTATACCGGCCTCCGGTTCTCGAAGGGAAACCTGACGTTCAAGCTACCTATGCCAGGCGCTACCATCGATAAGGCCTACGTCCTCGACAACAATGTGCTTTACCTGAGCAAGGGACGACGCGGCGCCGACGGATTGGGCGACGCAATGACACCGGGCGCGGTCAGGCAGTAATAGAAGGGCAGGGTGGCAGCCCTCATGCTGCCGCCCTCATCGACCTGTCCAACTTCATTCCCGAGCGGGCATCGCAAACACAGTCAACACTGCCGCCGCCAAGCAGCCTTTTGCCGCCTACCCCATACACGTCAGCCGCCGCTACATCAGCATGCACCGAGTTCGATGCACGTCGGCTGCGCGCCGCCCATGGCGAAAATATCGGTGCAGCTCCAAACGCGAATTGCGCGCTGGCCCGTAACTGGGCCGCAATCCCCGGTTGCCATCTGGCATCAGCCCCAGCACGCCAAAAAGTTGCCCATCCACTACCCGCACTCCCTTGCGCAGCCGCTACACACCGGCAAAGCATCAAGCTTTCACCAGATGCCTGGCCAACTGCCCTGTCCCAGCGGAACTTACCGATGAGTTGACCATTCTTCAACTGGATACCCCGCGCTACAGCGCGCTGGCACCTTCCCCGGCTCCCCACTGATCCCCGACCAGTGCTGCCGGACAAGGCACCAGGCGGATTGGCCACATCAACACCAGACAGGATGCACATCGTTATGGACGACTTCAGCAACATCAAAATTTCAAGGCGCAACATGCTTATTACCAGTGCCGTATCGGCCACCGCGCTGGGTGTGCCCGGCGTGGCTGGCGCGCAAGCGTCGTCGTCGTCCAGCGCGGAACCGCCGCCTGTCATGAGCAAGCTGTCGCTCGATGTCAACGGCGAGGTCCGCCAGCTGGATGTGGACACGCGCACCACGCTGCTCGACGCGCTGCGCGAAAACCTGCAGCTGACCGGGACCAAGAAGGGTTGCGACCATGGCCAATGCGGCGCCTGCACGGTTATCGTGGACGGTCGCCGCATCAACTCCTGCCTGAGCCTGGCGGTCATGCATGACAAGTCCAAGATCACCACCATCGAGGGCCTGGGCACCGTGGGCAAGCTGCATCCGATGCAGGCGGCCTTCGTCAAGCACGACGGCTACCAGTGCGGCTACTGCACCCCAGGGCAGATCTGTTCCGCCGTGGCGACGCTGGACGAAATCAAACAGGGCATACCCAGCCACGTCAGCGCCGACCTCACCACGCGTCCGCTGCTGAGCGCCGAAGAAATCCGCGAGCGCATGAGCGGCAACATCTGTCGTTGCGGCGCGTATTCGAACATCGTCGACGCCATCACCGAAGTGGCCGGAGGTGCCGCATGAAAGCGTTTACCTATCTGCGCGCCAATACGCCGGCCGAAGCCGCGGCCGCGGCGGCGCAGCATCCGCGCGCCCGCTTTATTGCCGGCGGCACCAACCTGCTCGACCTGATGAAGCTGGAGATCGAGACACCGACCCACCTGATCGACGTCAACGGCCTGGCACTCGACAAGATGGAAGCCACGCCCGCGGGCGGCTTGCGTATCGGCGCGCTGGTCCGCAACACCGACCTCGCCGCCGACGACAATGTGCGCCGCCACTACGGCGTGCTGTCGCGCGCCTTGCTGTCGGGCGCGTCCGGCCAGCTCAGGAACAAGGCGACCACCGCCGGCAACCTGTTGCAGCGCACGCGCTGCCCGTACTTCTACGACACCAACCAGGCGTGCAACAAGCGCGCCCCCGGCAGCGGTTGTTCTGCGCTCAACGGCTATAGCCGCCAGCTGGCCATCGTCGGTACCAGCGACGCCTGCATCGCGACCCATCCGAGCGACATGGCCGTTGCGATGCGCCTTCTCGACGCCGAGGTCGAGACCGTGCGGCCGGACGGGACGACGCGCGTGATTCCCATCGCCGACTTCCACAAGCTGCCTGGCAACACGCCGCATATCGAAAACGCGCTGGTCCCGGGTGAGCTGATCACCGCAGTGACCCTGCCCAAGCCGGTCGGCGGCGCCCATGTCTACCGCAAGGTGCGCGACCGCTCCTCGTATGCGTTCGCGCTGATCTCGGTAGCCGCCATCGTGCAGCCCGACGGCAGCGGGCGGGTCGCGCTGGGCGGCGTGGCGCACAAGCCGTGGCGGTTAGAAGCTGCGGAGCAAAGAATGTCCAGCGGCGCAAAGGCGGTGGCCGACGGCCTGCTGGCCGACGCCAGGACCACGTCGGAAAACGCGTTCAAGGTGCCGCTGGTCCAGCGCACATTGCAGTCCGTGCTGTCAGAAGTAAAGAAAGGCTGAGCAGATGAAATTCACCACCCCCGCCACTACCAACCCGATCGACCAGCTGAAGGTCGTCGGCAAGCCGACCGACCGCATCGACGGCCCCCTGAAGACCACCGGCACCGCGCCCTATGCCTACGAGCAGAACAAGGCCGCGCCGAATGCCGTGTACGGCCACGTGGTAGGCGCTGCGATTGCCAAGGGCCGCATTGCGTCCATGGACACCAGCGAAGCCAAACGTGCGCCGGGCGTGCTGGCCGTCATTAGCGCAGACAACGTCGCCAAGCTGGGCAAGGGCAGCAAGAACACCGCGAAGCTGCTGGCCGGCCCTGACATCGAGCATTACCACCAGGCGATTGCGCTGGTGGTGGCTGAAACCTTCGAGCAGGCGCGTGCCGCCGCGCAGCTGGTGCGGGTGAAGTATGTCGCCGAGAAGGGCGCCTACGACCTGGCAAAGGCCAAGGCGTCGGCCACCAAGCCGAAGTCCGAGGACAGCCCGCCCGACAGCAAGGCCGGCGACTTTGCCGGCGCATTCGCCGCCGCGCCGGTGAAGCTGGATGCCACCTACACCACGCCCGACCAGTCGCACGCGATGATGGAGCCACATGCGTCCATCGCGGCCTGGGACGGCGACAAGCTCACCGTGTGGACATCGAACCAGATGGTAGCCTGGGGCCACGACGACCTGGCCAAGACGCTGAACATTCCGAAGGACCGGGTACGCATGGTGTCGCCATACATAGGCGGCGGTTTCGGCGGCAAGCTGTTCCTGCGCACCGAGGCAGTGCTGGCGGCGCTCGGCGCCTGGGCCGTGAAGCGGCCGGTGAAAGTGGCATTGAGCCGGCCCATGGTCTTCAACAATACGACCCATCGCCCGGCGACCATACAGCGCATACGCATCGGCGCCAACCGGGCCGGCAAGATCACCGCCATCGGCCATGAAAGCTGGTCCGGCGACCTGCCTGGCGGGCAGCCGGAAACCGCGGTCATGCAGACACGCCTGCTGTATGCCGGCGCCAACCGCATGACGAAGATGCGGCTGGCCGTGCTCGACCTGCCCGAGGGCAATGCGATGCGCGCGCCGGGCGAGGCGCCGGGCCTGATGGCGCTCGAAATCGCCATCGACGAGATGGCGGAAAAGCTCAACATGGACCCGGTTGCATTTCGCATCCTCAACGACACGCAAGTGGACCCGGAAAAGCCGGACCGCCCGTTCTCGCAGCGGCGGCTGGTGCAATGCCTGCGCACCGGCGCAGAAAAATTCGGCTGGAATGCGCGCAACCCGAAGCCTGCCCAGAACCGCGACGGCCGCTGGCTGGTCGGCGTCGGCGTCGCTGCAGCGTTCCGCAACAACCTCGTGATGAAGTCGGCCGCGCGCATCCGCCTGGACCGTAACGGCGTCGTCACGGTGGAAACCGACATGACCGACATCGGCACCGGCAGCTACACCATCATTGCGCAGACCGCGGCCGAGATGATGGGCGTGGGGCTGGACAAGGTGGTCGTCAAGCTGGGCGATTCCACCTTCCCGGTGTCTGCCGGTTCCGGCGGCCAGTGGGGCGGCAACAGTTCGACCGCAGGCGTGTATGCGGCCTGCATGAAAATGCGCGAAGCCGTGGCGAAGCAGATGGGCGTGGACCCGGCCTCGGTCGAGTTCGCGGACGGCATGGTGCGTGCGGGCGGGCGCTCGACGCCGCTGGCGCAGGCAGCCGAAGGCGGCGAACTGGTGGCGGAAGACCACATGGAATACGGTGACCTGGACAAGAAATACCAGCAGTCGACATTCGGCGCGCATTTTGTCGAAGTCGCGGTCGACGCCGCCACCGGCGAGACCCGGGTCAGGCGCATGCTGGCAGTGTGCGCCGCCGGCCGCATCCTGAACCCGAAGGCGGCTCGCAGCCAGGTGATCGGCGGCATGACCATGGGCCTGGGCGCGGCGCTGATGGAAGACCTGGTAGTCGACCATCGCCATGGCTTCTTCGTCAACCATGACCTCGCCGGGTATGAAGTGCCGGTGCATGCGGACGTGCCGCACCAGGACGTGATCTTCCTGGAAGAGACTGACCCGATCTCGTCGCCGATGAAGGCCAAGGGCGTTGGCGAACTGGGCATTTGCGGTGTGGCCGCGGCAATTGCCAATGCCATCTACAACGCCACCGGCGTGCGGGTGCGCGAGTATCCGGTCACGCTGGAAAAGCACCTGGCGAAGTTGCCGGCGCTGGTCTGATTCCAGTCCCAAGTCATGGCGTACCGAACGAAATCGATGACGCCGATTCATCAGCGTGACTCGTAGGGCGTAATAAGCGATAGCGCATTACACAATGGCCGATAAACAAGCTGAGCACCGCCTGTCAGCAACGGGTGGTGTAATGCCCTCCGGGTATTACACCCTACAAATTTTCATGGGACGCTATGACCTGGGATTGGTATGAGGTCCTGGGCAGGGTGGCCATCGCATGGCGCGGAAATGCAGGACAACCGCGTTACACGTGGCTGCCTGGAGGGATTCGCCTGGTCCATGAATCCGGTTAATTGCCGGGCTCACGGATCAGGCGAAAGATGGCGTGCCTTTACGTTCAGGCAGCAAGGCAGGTGCAGCTAAGTCGCAAACAGATTGTTTATGTTATACAAGTCGCTTATCAGGCCAACAGGCGAATCGACCAGGTTGGGGGTGCCGAGCGATAAGTTATCGAAAGTGGGGTTGGTGTGCAGGATTTTGGTATAAGGCACCGGGGTAGGTGAAGCGGTGACAGGGTCTGTCACGAATAGGGAATCATACTGATCGAACAATGCCACCGTGCTAGTGATTTGGGATTGCGGAACGACGAATATAAGCGAACTCTCGATCAATGTGATCGGTATATTCTGACCTGGATTAATCGAAAATGGCGCCGTGCCTGTCAGGTTGCTGTCGATAGTAATGCTGGAAATGCTGATGCTGTCATTGGTGCCCGGAACAGGCTGGTCCGCGGTGCCGTCGTAGGGTATCAACACAACCTGGGTTCCTGGCGTAACGGAAGCGGCCGGTTTATATGCATGGGCCCTGATCGCCACGCTATCGGCCAGGTCCAGTGGCGTGAAGTCAAAGATGCTGTCGTCGGCGTCATTCGCAATGGTCTGCACGTTGAAGTAATACTCCTTGCCGATATCCGCTGCAGTCGGCGTCCATGTGAATTTGCCCGAACTGTTGATGGATGACCCCACGGGTGGCGCCAGCGTCGGTATCGTGTCATCCAGTAATTCGCTGATTGACGCCAATTTATAATCGGTCGCCGTCGGCGTGCCTGGCAAGACCTGGAATGTAAATGGATCGCCGGTGACTGGGATGAAAAGGTCGATGACCTTGTCGCTAGTGAACGCGTAATTTTCCGAAAAGAAGTTCAGGAAACCTGCCAGGCTGTCGGTTTCCTGCGAAATCGTGACTGGCGCTTTTCCGCCGATCGAGTCGGGAAGCAACAGTCCCTCGAAGACTTTAAAACTTTGCAGTGCCTGCACATTGAACACATTGGGAACGAGGCTGGTGTCGAGACCACCGTTGCTGGTGCCACCGTCGTCCTGGACCTGGAAAACAATCTTGTTGTCGTTGCCGCTTATGAACCGGGATGGCGTAAAGACCAGCTTGCCGGCCGCAATATCGGTAGCGCTGACGACATCGCCGACCGACACATTGCCACCGGCGTTCGCCAACTTGCCAAGTTGCGGCAGGCCGTCAATCTTTACGTTCAAGAAGCTGTCCTGGTCGGCGTCGGCGTATCCGAAGTCGCTGATATTAAAAACATGGGTGATGGTGTTTGGCTGCGCGATGGTCTTATCGGCAGCAACCGGCGCATCGTTGACCGCAACAACCTCGATCGCCGCTGTCGCCAGTTCGCTGCTTGCAGACCCGTCGTTTGCTCTATAGGTAAAACTATCCGAGCCAAAAAAGTCCGCGTCTGGCGTGTACACGAATGACCCATCGCCAGCGAGGGCCAGTGTTCCATGCGCGGGACCGTCCTGTATCGCAGCAGCCAGTGCATCGCCGTCTGCATCGGTGTCGTTTGCCAGGACCCCCTGGGCTGCCGCAACAGTCAACGCGCCATCTTCGTTGACACTGTACCCCGCATCGTTGGACGAAAGCGGCATGCCGTTGGTGCCTGTCACCGTGACAGTCACCTGTTGTACGGCCGATTTGCCGGTATTGTCGACAATGACGACATTGAATACTTCAGCAGCGGTCTCGCCAGCGTTCAAATACCGAACCGACGCATTGTCGATTTCATAGGTCCATGTCACCTTGCCAGTGGTATCGCCCACTCCTACCGTGTCGTTCACCACCGAGGCAGTCAGCGTGCCGCGCTGTCCTTCCGGCAGCCCGGACGATACCAGGGCGACAGGCGAGGTAGTGGCGTGGGTGCCGTTGTAATCGAGATCGGAAAAAGAAATTTCTCCGCTTGCGCCAAGTTTAGTGATTCCCGCTGAAGGCGGACTTTCGAGTATGGCTCCGCTTGCAATGGCTGCCGTAATTGTCGGCGCGCGGAAATCGACGGTGCTTCCATCAACTTGCACATCGAGCTTTTCCGTTCCTGACAGGACCACCCTGGTTGAATTGCCAAAGTTA
This sequence comes from uncultured Noviherbaspirillum sp., assembly GCA_963522035.1. Classification (GTDB taxonomy): domain Bacteria; phylum Pseudomonadota; class Gammaproteobacteria; order Burkholderiales; family Burkholderiaceae_D; genus Noviherbaspirillum_A. The sequence goes on from CAUQYP010000025.1 coordinate 23,046, forward strand.
AAAGTGAACAGTGCGAGGTCGCCGATTTCCTCCGTCCGGGCGTCAAGGTACTGGTTATAACGGGCCACTTCCGACTGGACTGCAGCATTGGCCCATTCGGCGCCGGTAAAGATGAGACGCAGCGTATCTGACCCATTGCCTCCGCCATAGACATCGAACGCCCCACCGTTTTCGGTGAGGCTATATAGCAGCGTGTCGTTTCCTCCCGCGCCGTATAGCACATCGTTGCCTCCCAGGCCGTTCAATGTGTTTGAAACGTTATTGCCAGTGAGGATATTGCCCAGCGCATTGCCGGTGCCGTCGATAGCGTTGGCGCCGGTGAGGATCAAGCCTTCTACATTTAACGGCGTGGAAAAGGAAACCGCGCTTTGAATAATATCCAGCGCGCCTCCGCCGGCATTTTCCGTAACGATGTCGAGGACGTCGTCCACGATATAACGGTCGTTGTCGGCCCCGCCGGCCAGGATATCCGCGCCAATCCCGCCGTCCAGCACATCATTGCCGCCATGGCCATTCAATGTATCGTTGCCAGAGCCGCCATTGAGTTCATTGGCGCCGCTGTTGCCGGTAATGATGTTATCCATCGCGTTGCCGGTGGCGCGATTATTGGCAGTGCCGGTCAGTGTCAGGTTCTCTACATTGACGGTCAGTGTGTAGGAAATGGCGCTCAATACCAGGTCGCTGCCTTCACCGGCTTTTTCGACGACGGCATCGCCGGCATTGTCGACGATGTAGGTATCGTTGCCCTTGCCGCCGTCCATCATGTCGGCGCCGGCGCGGCCGTCGAGGTGGTCGTTGCCATCCAGCCCGATTAATGTGTCATTCGCTGTCGTACCAACCAGCGTGTCATTTCCGATCGTGCCCGTTCTGGTAGCCATGACATCTCCGGTTCAAGGTTGAGCGTTCGATTGTTTAAATCGATTAACAGCCCTCACTTTAGACGCCGGACTCGCAAATACAAGCGCTTAGTTTTTTAATAGTTAAGGAACAATAGTAACCTTAAGTACCACCGTGAGCCGGCAATCGACATATTTTCCTGCCCGCGGGCATGGCACCCATTTTCAGGGTGCTCGTTGTGGACGCACCGTCACGAGCGCAACGCCAGCGCAGGTAATCACAATGCCGATGACAGTCAGCACGGGTGGAACCAGCTGGTACATCGCCCATTCCAGCAGCACCGCCACGATGGGCGTCAGGAAGAACAGGCTGGTCACCTTGGTCGCATGGCCGCGCCGCATCAGCGTATGCAGCGCGTTGACGGCAAGGATGGACGCGAACACCACGAGGAATACGACGGCGGAAAGCAACTGCCAGCTCCAGCGCACGACAAAGCCGTCGATGCCGACGGCGAGCGGCGCCAGCACCGCCAGCGACACCAGGAACTGGATGAACGCCGCGCTGCGCAGGTCGACGTCCCGGCAGAACGCGCGCTGGTAAAGCGTGCCGCTCGTGATCGCTGCCAGGGACACGGCGACTGCTGCAAGGCTGGCCACGCTGCCCGCCTGCATATTGACCTTGTACCAGACCACGAGGCCGACGCCCGCCAGCGCGACGACGACGCCTGCCCACTGCCGCGGGGCCAGCCTTTCACCCAGCACCTGCGACGCGAACACCGCGGTAAATAGCGGCTGGGTCGCCAGCAGCAAGGCCGTGATGCCGGCTGACATGCCGAGGTATTGCGCATAGTGGCTGCCTCCCAGGTTCACCGCATGCATCAGCAGTCCGGCCACGCAGATGTGCAGTACCTCGCGTGGCGTCGAGGGCCAGCGCGGCCGCGAGGCCAGCACCCAGAGCCCCAGGCACAGCACGCCGAATGCGTAACGCAGCGACAGGAACGTGAAGGGCGCCGCGTACTGCATGCCGGTCTTGCTGGCGAGATAGCCGGAGCCCCAGACCAATACAAAAAACCATGCGAGCAGCAGATCGTACCGGTTTTGGGCGGGCATACGGACAGGCGGGGGGAGGCGTGTGGTTCGCCATGATACTGCCTGGCATGACCAACCGCGCCGGCAAGCCCGTCATCTGCCGTCTTTGCCGCCCTTGTCGTCCTTGTCGTCCCGGTCGTCCCGGTCGTCATGCCCCTTGTCGCGCTTGACGACACGTTCCAGCACGCCGCAAACCACCCTGGTGCCCGCGTCACCCGTGCTCAACGTCGCCGCGTCCGGACCTGCCACGCCTGCCGCCGTATAACGGGTCGGGATGTTGGCGTAGTTGTCCCGGTTCGCATGGATGATGAGGGCACTGCCATCGGCATCGAAAAGCGCTTCGAGCGTGAAGCGATCGGTGCTGAACCTGACGTTCGCCGTACCGTCGGACCGGACCAGGAGAACCGGAAAATCGCCGGCATGCTCGCCATGGACGTTCGTGCCGGAACCGAAGTGGCCGCCGGACGAAGTAAAAGGTGTGGGAGGGTCCTCGATCGTGCATTTGCCGATTGCATGCACATGGAAGCCGTGGAAGCCCGGCGTCAGTCCACGGACGTCGATGTGGACAGCCACATTGCCATCGCCCCGCTCGGTGAGCTTCGCCTTGCCTACCTGCTGGAAAGCCGCGTTATACAGCTTCACCTCGGCGCTGACATCGTAAGCACTGGCGGGCGTAGCCACCATGGCCAGCGAAGCCGAAACGACGGCTGGGGCAAGGACTACCCATGTGTTGCGGCGACGGCGCGGTGCGCTGTTAACTGGTTCCATCTGCATTCTCCTCGTTCCAGTTTGTGATTCGGAAGCGACTTCCGGGCGTGTTGACGCGGGAACGGGCTGACCGAACGGTCCATGGCCAAGCCGCCTCTCGCCTCTGGCTCGACCACAGCTTTGACGGGCCGCAGTCGCAGTGCTGCGCCGTGGTCTGACTTTAGGAAAGTATCAGATCAGCCCATTGATAAATCTCACTAAACCGACAGCGGGTTACTGGAATCGAGGCAGCGCTGGACCCGGACGGATTCAATCTCTGCTCGTTAACAACTGGTATCAACGCTGCCGCAATAAATTCCAAATGGTAACTAGTTTTCTGTCGGTAATTTTTACATAAAGAAACTTAATGGATGAAAAAAAGCAACTTCATGAGTCGCACGGACGATGCAAGGTATTGAAATAAATGGCTATTCAAAAAATTCGAGCGAGTGGGCTTATTTATTGCATTACAACAAGCGCGCTGGAGACAGGCGCTAAAAAAATCCAACTTCCAGGAAATCCATGAACAAGCAACTCGTCAAGCTTCTCTTCGCAGCCGGCATCATTGCCGCAAGCAGCCATGTGAGTGCGGCCGATATCACAGTCCTCCCGTCCGACATGAGTGCGACGCCCGCATTGAATAAATGGTATATCGACAACTTCCGTAGTACATCGACTGGTGTTACGTCTACGACGACAGCCGGGATCACTACGACCAATCCGCGCAGCGGAAATGGTTCGGTAGAAATGTCCCTGACCGACGGTTCGGGCAAGGCCGATTTTTCCTATACCTGGGGCAATGTAGCAGGCCGCACGCTGGGCAACCTTGATGCTCTCAGCTTCGACTGGTACCGCAACGGCGCCAGCATGGCACCTTCGCACCTGCAACCGGCTTATCGGCTCAAGTATGACAATGACGGCAACCTGGCGACGACTGCCGACCAGGGCTACCTGATCTGGGAGCAGATATATAACGGGCCTACCCCACAGGACCAGTGGGTAAGCAGCAACATCCTGGAGGGGAATTTTTGGCAGCGGCAGTTTTCGCCAGGCTATACCGTTGCAAACTTCGACACCACGCTTGCCGAATGGGTTAATGGCCCACGTCCAGGCGATGCCGACCAGTTGAGCGCCAACACCTTAATTTACGGCATTGAGTTCGGCATCGGTTCAGGCTGGAACGGCACCTTTACCGGCTTCATCGACAATGTGGCATTCGGCTTCGCAGGGGAATCGGTAACGCGCTTCAACTTCGAAACGGCTGCCAACGCGGAAGTACCCGAGCCAGCCGGCGTCGCCCTGTTCGGGCTGGGCCTGTTCGGTTTGCTGGCTGCCCGCAGGCGCAAGCAGTTCTAATTAGTGCAGTGCCCTGTGCGTGCGGGCAGGGAGACAGTTGTTAATTAACTGAGCGTTCGATACTAGCCTGCACCAGCAGGGATGAAGGCCGCTGACTCGACGGGTCAGCGGCTTTTTGCATTAACCAATCTGTTCAAGCGCAGCAACGACGCCTTCCTCGACATCGAGGCTTGCGTGCCCGTAAGCTTTTCGCGCGCAAGTAGAATATTAAATTGGCAACAGATTTATGATGTTCGAACACTTTTTAAACCTTGCCAAGGAAAAATCATGAACACCATCATTTATGTCGTAGGCCTCGTCGTGGTTGTGGGCTTTGTGCTCAAGCTGCTTGGATTGTATTAATCCATCGGCACAATTTATCCTGGCGCCAGCCAGGCGCTCAGTATCGAAGAACGTGCTCAAGATGTGCATCAGGACCGGATGAACATCTTGAGCACGTTCTTGTCCGGCGGTTGGAAATGGCAACCTGAATGTATCCGGTTTGTGGAAGTTGGATCGCCGCCTCCTGCTGTGTACTGGTTAATCTGCCAGTAACTTTCCTGATCCCGAGTTGAGGTTAAAAGTGACATCCTTGGACTAAAAAGTAAGCACCTGGCAATCCGGGCGACAAGACCTGCACGGACGGTACAAAGGTAGCAATCGTCCGTTTAGTCATCTTTCTGCACCGCACTCCTCCTATAATGCCGTATTCCGGCTCTCGCCCGGTGCCAAGCGGCTTAGCGTATGGTCCACTGGTACCCGTATCGTCGCGAACCCATTAAAAAGCACAAAGGCACCTTGGGCATGAACCACTACAGCAAATCGAACCCAGCCAGCCAATCCGACGCGGAACTGCTAAGCAGTAAATTGACCGGCATGATCCGCGATCTGCCGGCTTCCAGCGTTACCCTGAACCATTTGATGGCAATGGCCGGCCAGGACGGCATGATGATCCTGACTGCGCTACTGTCGCTGGTATTCCTGATTCCAGTATCAATACCCGGCGTAAGCACTGTGTTTGGCGCAGCCATCCTGCTCATTGCCTTGTGCAGGCTGGCCGGTCGAGATCTTTGGCTTCCCGAGCGCCTGCGCAACCGTGCCTTGTCCACCGAAAAACTGCGGCCGGTGCTTCAGCGCTCGCTGCACTGGATGGGTCGCCTGGAAAAGGTGTCCAAGCCGTATCGCCTGACCTGGCTGGTCGGCGGTAGCGTCAGCCAGATCGTCAACAATCTGGCCTTGGTGCTGGGCGCTGTGCTGCTAATGGCTCCGTTTGGAATAATTCCTTTTAGCAACACCTTTCCGGCCGTCGCCTTGTTGTGCCTGGCCGTCGGCTTCGTCCAACGGGACGGCCTTTGCATCCTGCTGGGCCATGTCGCCAACCTTGTCACGATCTTGTACTTCGGCGTGCTGCTTGCCGGTGGCGGCCTGGCGCTGCGTGAAGCATTCCAGCGTATCGCCGGATGAGTAATATCGCTGTATAGACTGGAAATCCATCAGTTGGGCGAGTAATCCCGCGCCCAACTTTTGGGTTGGCCCAATCCACAATCCGAACCGCCAATATTTCGGATTTTCTTCAACTTCAATCTTCCAATCGCTGGGCGCACGCCTTAGCACGTTTTTGGTCCGGCATACATGCAAAAAGCCCGCACAAGGCGGGCTTCGCTGACGGAGATGGGCTGCCTAGACGTTCTTGCTTTTCGCTGACGTGCGGCGTGATGCGGCGAAACCTAGGAGGCCTAGTCCAAGCAGGGCAACAGTTGTCGGTTCAGGTACGGCTGCTACAGCAGTCTGACCGGCCGTTATCGACAGACCAGTGTTTTCATATCCATAACCGAGAACGGCGGCCGGAAAGCCGTTGCCAGCGGTCGTGCTCATCAACGCCCAGCCATAATTGAGGATACCTGTCGATTCGTTAAGGAAACGCAGACCGACGTATTCCTGTCCATTAACATCGAATGCGTCACCCCGAGTCTGGTACTGGTTATATTGGCCTGTTGAGGAAATCAGCTGACCAAACGTCAGTACTTGAGCTTGCGCCAATGTCCCGGGTGTGCCTGTTGCGAGAATGCCTGAAGGTGAGGCATTGCCGTAGAAAGTCAGGCCGCTGCCGTTGTTGTAAGGATTGAAATCAAAACCAGATGCTTCGGTCGTGGTCCTGGCTCCGGTAACAAAATTGAAGTAGATGCCGTCAATGTTGCTCGGGACCGCCACGGGTGCACCGGCAAAGCTGACACTGACAACGGCGGCATGGGCTACAGGCGCGACAGATAACAGGACAAAGGCACTGGCAAGGCAAAGACGCAAGGCTTGAGCAACTTTCATGGATTTCCTAATTTTGGCGGTTTGTATAGTGCCGTGGCCCTTCAGCCTTGGCGACCAATCGATATCTGTTGATATACTTCTTCCTCAGCAGGAAGCGTGCCTGAGAGAAATAATTGTTTATAAACAATAAGTTGCGAAAAGGAAATCAGCTGTCTCGCATCACGGTGTAAAATTTACTGACAGAAATATTGATGAAAAAAATATTATTCATCGTCTGCAGGTGACGGTGATGATGTTAGAACCAAGGCTGAGCTTGTTTGGGGTTTGATGCTGTGCGCTAGGAAGCTGTCCCGCTTGCATGGTGTCTCGCTTGCTGCAGTTATGCGGATTGCGCGCGCTGAATCGGGGATGCATGTCGGCGTAACGCAATCTCTACGTAATGGCGCCAGTTGTATTAGTTGCCTGCGACAACTGCTCAAACCGGAGCTCGTCGCTAAGGATCGCAATACCAAGGCCAGCTTCGTTGTATTCGATTGCCTTCTCGATTTCCGGCCTATTGCTGGACTCCCTTTCATCGGCGCTGGGTTTCCTCCGGACGTTGCTAGCAGCAGCCCAAGAATTTCCCGCTCCTCGTCCAGATCCATATTTCTGTCCGCCAAGGTTTTAGTTAATTTAAAGCAACTTTTTATGAGGCGGATGGAATAGACAACTACTGCAGGGCTCGTAGTTAATGATCGAGCACCCCACCAAACAAAAACCCGCGTTCTCACTGGGAGAGACGCGGGTTTCTGAATATTACCGGACTTCTTAAAACGTATTCGTGGTGGTGATAGGTGGACTTGAACCACCGACCCCAGCATTATGAGTGCTGTGCTCTAACCAACTGAGCTATATCACCAAACAAGCCCGAGATTTTGACGTGCAGGCCAAATTCTGTCAAGCCTGTGCGATACGGACCATGCAAATTTCAGCCATCCGTACGCTCATGCTGCGCGATGGCGGCGACGATACGCTCCGCCGGGTCCGGCGCCAGGCAGTCGATCACGATCCGGTCCGGCATCGAGCGCAGCCAGGTCAACTGGCGTTTGGCCAGTTGCCGGGTGGCGGCAATGCCCTTGTCGCGCAGCGTGGCGCGGTCGATCTGGCCGTCCAGGTATTCCCAGGCCTGGCGGTAGCCGACGCAGCGCATGGAAGGCAGCCCCGGGTCCAGGTCGCCGCGTTCGCGCAGGCGCTTCACTTCGGCCAGCAGGCCGCCGTCGGCCCGGTCCAGCATCGTGTCGAAACGCGTGGCGATGCGCTGGTGCAGCACGGCACGGTCGGACGGCTCCAGCGCAATGGGCAGCAGGCGAAAGGGCAGCGGTGCAGGCACGGCCTGCGCCAGCAGTTCCGACATCGGCCGGCCGGTCAGCCGGATGATTTCCAGCGCGCGCTGTATGCGCTGGCTGTCGTTCGGCTTCAGGCGGGCGGCGGTGGGCGGGTCGAGCGCAGCCAGGCGCGCGTGCAATGCCGGCATGCCGAGTTCGGCGGCGTCGCGGTCCAGTTCCGCCCTGAGCTGGGCGTCGGCCGGCGGCAGCGCATCGAGGCCGTCGCGCAGCGCCTTGAAGTACAGCATGGTGCCGCCCACCAGCAGCGGCAATGCGCCGCGCTGGACGATGTCGTCGACCAGGCGCAGCGCGTCGGCGCGGAACTGCATGACCGAATAGCTATCCGCAGGGTCGAGGATGTCGATCAGGTGATGCGGCGCCGCGGCCAGTTCGTCGGCCGTCGGCTTGGCAGTGCCGATGTCCATGCCGCGGTAGACCAGCGCCGAATCGACCGAGATGATTTCACAGGGACGGCGGCGCGCGATTTCCAGCGCGGCGCCGGTCTTGCCGGAGGCGGTCGGCCCCATGATGGCGACTGCCAGCGGCAGGCGCACCTGTGCTTCGTTCGCCACCGCCTATTGCCCGCGCAGGAACAGCCGGTCCAGCTCGGCCAGGCCCAGCTGCACCCAGGTCGGGCGGCCGTGGTTGCACTGGTCGGCGCGTTCGGTCGCTTCCATCTGGCGCAGCAGCGCATTCATTTCCGGCACGGTGAGCAGGCGGTTGGCGCGCACCGCGGTGTGGCAGGCCAGCGTGCCCAGCAGCTCGTTGCGGCGCTCGACCAAAAGGCGCGAGCCGCCGTACTCGCGTACGTCGCGCAGCACGTCGCGCGCCAGGCCCTGGGCGTCGGCATTCTTCAGCAGCGCCGGGATCGCCCGCACCGCCAGCGTGGTCGGCGACATGACCGCGATGTCGAAGCCCAGCGCCTGCAGCGTCTCGCGGTTTTCCTCGGCGGCGCCGACTTCGACCGGGTCGGCGAAAAAGGTGACCGGGATCAGCAGCGGCTGCACCTGAACCGCGTCTTCGTCCAGCGCCTGCTTGAACTGCTCGTACAGGATGCGCTCATGGGCCGCATGCATGTCCACCAGCACCAGGCCGGCCGCATTCTGCGCCAGCACGAAGACGCCGTGCAGTTGCGCCAGCGCGAAACCGAGCGGAAATTCATCCTGCTGCGCCGAAGCTTGCGGCTGCGGCTGCAACTGCGCCCCTGTGTCGTAGGGCGCGGCTGCCTGCCCGACCTGGATGTCCGCAACGGCGTCGGACTGCTGCCGCAAACCGTCGAACAGCGCTCCGTAGTTCGCCGCGGACTGCGTCACGCCGCCGCTGTCCTGCTGGCCGAAGCGCGGCGCGAACTGCGCGCCGAAAC
>CAUQYP010000026.1:0-31657 GCA_963522035.1 uncultured Noviherbaspirillum sp.
GCCCCAGCGTACGGGCCACCGCGTTGCCGATGGCCGCGGCGGTCGGCCCGAGCGACGCCTCGCCGGCGCCCAGCGCCGGTCCGCCGCCGTCGACGATGCCGACATCGACTGCCGGCACTTCGGAAAATCGCAGCACCGGGTAGGCATCCCAGCTGTCGCTGGTGACACGCTCGCCGTCGAAGCGCACCGCTTCCTTCAGCGTCCAGCTGCAGGCCTGGATCGCGCCGCCTTCGATCTGGTTGCGTACGCCGTCGGGGTTGATCACGGTGCCCACGTCGACCGCGATGGTCAGCCGCCGGACCACGATCTCGACCCCGGCCTCGATCTCGGCGACCACGGCGCACCAGGCGCCGGTGTTCTTGTAGCGCGCAAAGCCCAGCCCCAGGCCGCGGTCTTCGGGCAGGCCGCTGCCGGGCCAGCCGGCGCGCCGGGCCGCATCGGCCAGCACCGCGCGGGCGCGCGGGTCGCTGCAATGGGCAAGGCGGTATTCGAGCGGGTCGCGCCCGGCGGCCTCGGCCAGCTCGTCCATGAAACCTTCGACGGCAAATACGTTGGCATGGGCGCCCAGCGCCCGCAGCGCCGAGGTGCGCAGCGGCATCGACAGCAGCCGGTGGCTATGCACCTGCCACGCCGGGAAGTCATAACACGGTATGGCATTGCGCTCGGCGCCGCCGCCGGCCTTCAGCGGCGCATTCATTGCCAGCAGCGGCGGGAACGGCCGGGCCGTGTGCCAGCTGCCCAGCAGCGCCGGGGTGGCTGCGCGGCCAGGCCGGTTGCTGTGGCCGTTGCCGCGCACTGCATGGCGCCATGCCAGCACGTTGCCGTCGCCGTCCACGTCCGCCTGCAAGTCGACCAGCGCCGCGGGGCCGAACGGCGCCCACGACAATTCGTCGGCACGCGACCATTGCACCCGGACCGGCTGACCCGGCATGGCGCGCGCCAGCCATGCGGCGTCGAAGGCCGCGTCGTCGGCGCCGTTGTGGCCATAGCAGCCGGCGCTCTCGACATGCCGGACCGTGATGTCTTCCGGCGCCATGCCGAAGGCCAGCGCCAGGTCGGTGCGCAGGTTGTAGATGCCCTGGCTGTGGCTCCAGACGGTCAGGCGCCCGTCGCTGAACTGCGCCAGCGCGCAGGACGGCGCAATCGATGCATGCGCCAGGTAGGGCCGGCTGTAGCTGGCGCTGAAAGTCCGTGCCGGGGCAACGGCGGCAGGCGCCTGCGGTTCGCCGTGCGAGGCGACCAGGCTGGTCTCGGCCGGCTGGCGCCTGATCCAGTCCGGCAGCGCCTGTTCGTCCGGCAGCGGCGCGGCAAGCGATGCGTCCCACACCAGCCGACTGGCCGCAGCGGCGGCGGCGCGGTTGGCCAGGTATTGGGTCGATGCCACCACGGCCAGCAACGAGCCGTCGCGCACCAGCCGCGCCTGGTCCAGCGCCGTTTCGGCCGCATCGGCCGACACCAGTTGCGCTCCCGGCGATGGCGGGCGCAGCATTCGCGCATGCAGCATGCCGGGCAACGCCATGTCGTGGATAAAACTGGGCAGGCCGAACACCTTGGACGGCAGGTCGCGCCGGGCCGCCGGCTGGCCGACGATGCGGTAGCCGCCGGCGTCCTTGGGCGCCACGTCGCCGCTGGCTTCGCGGTCGAGACTGACCCGGTCGGCCAGCGTCCAGTAGCTTGTGCACCGGCCATCGGCATGCCGGAACTCGCCGTCGGCGAGCTGCAGCGCCGCCGGCGCGCATTGCAGCGCGGCGGCGGCGGCCTGCAGGAACAGGTGGCGCGTCTCGGCCGCGGCCCAGCGCAGCGCCGTGCCCGACTCTTGTATGGAGAGGCTGCCCGAGGTCACAGCTTCGTCGGGGCTGGTGTCGGTGCCGGCCGCATGCATGCGCACCTGCTCCACCGACAGATCCAGTTCTTCGGCGACGATCTGGGCCAGGGCGGTGAGGATGCCCTGCCCCAGCTCGACCTTGCCGGAAAACACGTCGACCCGGCCCGGCTCGGCAAAGCGCAGCCACTGGCCCAGCTTGCGGTTGAGCTGCAGGCTGCCGGGCAGCGCGGGGCCGGGATGCGCCGCGCCGGCAGCGTAGACATACGCCATGTTCATGTTTGCAGGTTCCCTGCTGCGGCGCGCAGGACCGCGCGCACGATGCGGTTGTGCGTGCCGCAGCGGCACAGGTTGCGCTCCAGCGCTTCCCTGACCTCGGCTTCCGACGGCTGTGGGTTGCGGCGCAGCAGCGCGGCTGCCGAGATCAGCATGCCGGACGTGCAGTAGCCGCACTGCGCCGCCTGCTCGTCGATGAAGGCCTGCTGCAGCGGATGCGGCGCGGACGGCGTGCCCAGTCCTTCGACCGTCGTGATCGACTTGCCGGCGACGGCCCACAACGGCGTGTCGCACGCCGGCATCGGATGGCCGCCGACCAGCACGAAACAGGCGCCGCACTGGCCGGCGCCGCAGCCGAAGCGCGTGCCCTTCAGGTCGAGCAGGTCGCGCAATGCATCGATCAGCGGCAGGTCCGCGTCCGCCTCGATCTGGCGCGGCGTATTGTTGACCTGCAGCGCCACCGTGCCGCCGGAACTCACCTGTCGGCCTTCGCCCCGGAGACCTTCACCACCTTCGCCCACTTCGTGATGTCGTCCTGCATGAACTTCGAGAAGGCAGCAGGCGCCATCTTCATCGGCGTCGTGCCCTGCTTGGCCCATGCCTGCACCGTCTGCGGGTCCGACACGAACTTGCCGATTTCCTCGTTGAGCCTGGTAACGATCGCCTGCGGCGTGCCTTTCGGGGCCAACAGGCCCAGCCAGATCACCGCCTCGTAGCCCGGCACGCCGCTGTCGCTGACGGTCGGCACGTTCGGCAGCACTTCGGAACGCGTCTTGCCGGTGGTCGCCAGCGCGGTCACCTTGCCGCTCCGGATGAACTCCGCCATCGTCGGCACCGCGTCGAACATCATGTCGACCTGGCCGCCCAGCACGTCGGTGCGGGCGCCGGAGCTGCCCTTGTACGGGATATGCAGAAGGGATACCCCGGCTGTCGCCTTGAACAGTTCGCCGGCCATGTGATAAGGCGTGCCGGGCCCGGACGACGCGTACGTCAGGTTGCCCGGCTTGGCCTTGGCCATCTTCAGCAGGTCGCCGATGTTGTTGGCGCCGAGCCCGGGCCGGGTCACCAGCACCAGGTCGGAGTAGTTGATCGGCGCAATCGGCGCGAAGTCGCGCATCAGGTCGAAGGACTTGGAGGTGAACAGCGACTCGTTGACCGTATGCGTGTTCGACATCAGCAGCAGCGTATAGCCGTCAGGCGCGCTCTTAGCCACCGCCTCGGTGCCGATCAGCGAGCCGGCGCCAGGACGGTTCTCGACGATGAAGTTCTGCTTCATCACCTCCTGCAGGTGCACCGCGACCGCGCGGCCATACACGTCGGCCGACCCGCCCGGCGCGAACGGCACGATGATCTTGACCGGCTTGGTCGGATACTCTTGCGCGGACGCCGATGTCGCGCCCAGGGCGGCGACGGCGGCAAGCACGGAGACAACGGCGGCACGTGCGAACGGCGCGCCCAGATGGCTGGTCATGGCAGGCCCTTTCACTTGACGCGGTTGGTAAGGGTGCCCAGGTTGCCGATGGTGATTTTCATCTCATCGCCGGGCTGCATGAAGCGTGGCGGCTTGAAGCCGATGCCTACGCCGGCCGGCGTGCCGGTGGCGATCACGTCGCCGGCGCACAGCGTCATGCCGGCCGACAGGGTTTCAATGACGGTCGGCACATCGAAGATCAGGTCGCTGGTGTTGGCGTCCTGGCGCAGTTCGCCATTGATCCAGAGCTGCACGCGCAGGTTGGTCACGTCGACTTCGTCGGCGGTGACGATGAACGGGCCCATCGGGCAATAGGTGTCGAGCGACTTGCCGATGAACCACTGGCGGTGCTTCTGCTGCAGGTCGCGCGCGGTGACGTCGTTGATGATGGTGTAGCCCCACACGTGGTTCAGCGCCTCGGCCTTGCTGATGCCGCGCGCGGTGCGGCCCATGATGACGCCGAGTTCGGCTTCATAGTCCATCTGCTGCGTCACCTCGGGGAAGGACAGCACGTCGTCGCCGTGGCCGACCACGGTGCTGGCCGGCTTGGTGAACACCACCGGCGCCGGCGGCGCATCCTCGCCCTTCCCGGCCGACATGTCGAAGCCGGAACGGCCGAATTCCTTTGCATGCTCGTGGTAGTTCTTGCCGACGCAGAAGACGTTGCGGCGCGGCTGGGGAATAGGAGCACAGATGCGCACGCCGTCCAGTGGCTTCAAGCCATCGGTCGGCATCGTCACGCCTTCCATCGACGGCTGGCGCTCGATCAGCGCCTGCATGTCGCCGTCGAAACCGGGGAACAGGCGGCTCGCCTCGCAATACTGCGTGCCGTCGGCGGTGACCGCCGCGACCAGTTGACGGCCATTTACTTCGAGTGTGGCAAAACGCATGATGTCTCCAGATTGGTTGAAATTGGTTTCAATAACGAACCAATTTATCAGTGGGAGAGTATGATTGTCAATCAATTGTGCGTTTATAGGACTTGCAGTTCTCCTGTGGTCATGCCGCCAGACATCCATTATGATTTTGTTTTTACATCACCCGGCCCAACCTTGAGCACCGACACCGCCTTCCAGTTGAGGGAAATGCTGCTTGCCGACCTGCGTAACGGCCGCTGGCGGCCGGGCGAACGCTTGCCTGCGGAACGGCAGATGATGGAAGCCTTCAAGGTCGGCCGCTCCACCGTGCGCCGCGCGTTGACGCAGATGAAGGGCATGGGCCTGATCACGCAGTCCGTCGGCAGCGGCACCTATGTCGCGCCCGACGCGCTGATGCGCCTGCCGCAGCCGGCGCTTCCCGCACGGGCCGCGCCAGGCGCCGGCACCAGCCCGGCGGAGCTGATGGAGGCGCGCATCGCCTTCGAGCCGGCCCTGGTGGACATGGTGATACGCAATGCCAACGGCGCCGACTTCGCGACGATGGACCATTGCCTGCGCAACGCCGAAAACGCTGCCGGCTTCGAGCAGTTCGAGCACTGGGACGGCGCCTTGCATCGCAGCCTGGCAGAAGCCACGCATAACAGCATCGTGCTGACAGTGTTCAACCTGATGAGCGAGGAACGGGAGCGGGCGGAGTGGGGACAGCTGAAGCGCCAAAGCCTGACGCCGGAGCGGCGCCAGGCCTACCAGCACGAGCACCAATTGCTCGTCGACGCATTGCGCCAGCGCGATGCGGGGTTGGCGAGGAAAGCCATCCAGGCGCACCTGGCGCACGTGCAGCGCAACCTGTTCGATCCGGGGTCCGTGGAGTAAACAGATAACGCAGGGTGTAACAAGCGCCAGCGCATTACACCTTACGAATTTAATGCCATGCCGCGACGAAGGAGGGGTCGGAAATCGATCGCTTGCCGGCGTGGTTTTCCTGCACCCGATGGCTTGGAATTGGTAGAAAAATCAGGCGCGGCGAAGCTTATGCGCCGCGCGTGAACTGCGGCGCACGCCGTTCACGGATCGCGGCCAGCCCTTCGCGTGCATCGGCCTCGCCGAACCCCATGATCTCGGCGTTAAGCGACGCCTCGAACGCCGGCCATGCCGCGTGCAACCACAGGTTGAGCGAGCGCTTGGTGTGCATCAGCGCCGCGGCGCTGCCGGCGGCAAGGCGCCGGGCGATATCCAGCGCAGCCTGCTGCAGTTCTTCGGCCTCCACTGCCTGGCTGACCAGGCCGATGCGCTCGGCCTCCTCGCCGCTCAAGGGATCGCACAGCATCAGGTAATACTTGGCCTTGGCCATGCCGCACAGCAGCGGCCAGATCACCGCCGCATGGTCGCCCGCGGCGACGCCCAGCTTGGTATGGCCGTCGATCAGCTTCGCATTTTTTGCAGCGATTGAAATATCCGCCAGCAACGCCACCGCCAGGCCGGCGCCGACCGCCGCGCCGTGGATGGCCGAGACGATGGGCTTGCCGCACGCCAGCATGCCGGCGACCAGTTCGCGCGCCTCATGCAGCACGCGCCGTCTGGCCGTTTCCGACTGCAGCATGTCCTCGACCATGTCGAGCGCGCCGCCGGCGCAGAAAGCGCGGCCCTCGCTGCGCACCAGCACCACGCGCACGTCGGCGCGGGCGTCGAGGTCGCGCCAGATGGTGGCAATGGCCGCATGGCCGCGCGCGTCCGTCACCGGCATGGCGCCGGCCGGCCCGAAGACCAGGTGCGCGATGCCGCCTTCATCGATGTCGACGCGGAAGTTATCGGTGTCTACGGGTATGGACGTCATTACACGGTGCCTTGCGATCAATAGGTTTCGACATGGAAGCGGCCTTCCCGCACCATCCTTGCATGCAGCGCCGGCCAGTCGATGCCAGCCGCCTCGCAGGTCTCGCACAGCGCTTCCATCACGCCGGCTTCCATGCCTTTCAGGCCGCAGATATAAACGTAGCTGTCGCTGTTCAACAGCTCGATGACCGCGGGACCGGCTTCGCGCAGCTTGTCCTGCACGTAGGCGCGCGGCTGGCCGGGCTGGCGCGAGAATGCCAGGTGCATGTCGATGAAGGCCGGCGGCAGCTTCAGCAGCGGGCCGAAGTACGGCAGCTCTTCTGGCGTACGCGAGCCGAAGAACAGCATCAGCTTGCCGGGCAGCGGCTCGCCCTTCGCAAACATGCGCCGGCGGTGCTCGGTCATGGCCCGCATCGGCGCCGAGCCGGTGCCGGTACAGATCATCAGGATGTTCGAGCCGGCATGGTTGGGCATCAGGTAGCTGGAGCCGAACGGGCCGGTCACCTGCACCGCGTCGCCCTTCTGCAGGTCGCACAAATAGTTGGAGCCGACGCCGCGCACCGCCCGGCCCTCATGGTCGGACACCACGCGCTTGACCGTCAGCGACAGGTTGTTATACCCCTCCCGCTCGCCGTTGCGCGGGCTGGCGACCGAATACATGCGGATGTAGTGGGGCCTGCCGCTTTCATCGACGCCGGGCGGGATGATGCCGATCGACTGTCCTTCCAGTATCGGGAAGAACTGGTTGCCGAAGTCCAGCACGATATGGTGGATATCGCTCTCGGTTTCGGCCGCGGTCAGCCGGTAGTTGCCGGCAACAGTCGCCATGACCGGGTTTTTGTTCAGGTACAGGTTTACATACGGATGCGCGGCCGACCACGGCGCGATGGTGGAACTCGGCGACAGCGCCGCATTCACCTGCATACCCTCGACCGGCGTTCCTTCTGCTGGCGTCCCGGCGGCGGTTTCGACCAGGCTGTCGTCCGGCACGTCTTGCTGCGCCGGCAGCTCGTCCCAGCTGAACTGCTCTTCCAGGCTGTAGGCCGCGGCTTTTGGCAGGTTGCGCCAGTGGTCGATGGAGCCGGTCGGACAGGGCGAGATGCAGGCATTGCAGCCGTTGCAGATCGCCGGGTCCACCACGTAGTTGCGGTCGTCGTGGGTAATGGCGTCGATCGGGCAGGTTTCCTCGCAGGTGTTGCAGCGTATGCAGACCTCGGGGTCGATCAGGTGCTGGCGGATCAGCACGATCTGTTCAGGAGCGTTCATGGCGTGGTGCTTCCGTGCGTTGTTGCCGCAGCCCGGGCTTGCGGCGCAAGTCCGGGCTGCGGCCTGGCTAGTTGAACCGGACGTATTCGAAGTCGACCGGCTGGCGGTTGATGCCGACCGGCGGCGGCGCGATCCAGTTGGCCATCTTGCCCGGCTCGACCACGCGGCCCATCAGCGAGGCGACATACGCGCGGTCTTCCTCGCTCGGCAGCCAGTTGCGCACGTTCGCCGCCCATTCCGCTTCCGAGATCACGCGGCCGTCCGGCGACACTTTCTGTCCTGCAAACGTGCCGATGTGGCGGTTGAAGGCCTTGTGCGGCGTGACCAGGCGAAACGCCAGGCCGGCCTTTTCCAGCACCCGGTTCCAGCGCGCGACGCCGGCCACCGAGTCGCGGATGTAGTCGTCGCGCAGCACTTCGTTCAGCGCATTCAGCAGCGGCACCTCGCGTTCGACCAGCTGGCCGTTGGCAATATCCAGGATCTTGTACTGGCCGCCTTTCAACAGGTGGTCGTCGTCGCGCTTGGTCTCTTCGTAACGGCCCTTCAGGCCCGTGGTGTAGAAGGTCGCCGCATTCGACGACTGGTCGGCGCCGAACAGGTCGATCGTCACGCTGAAATGGAAGTTCAGGTAGCGCTGTATGGTCGGCAGGTCGATCACGCCGTGGCGCCGGACTTCTTCCGGGTCCTCGATGCCATGCTGCTTCATCACGGCAGCCGTGCGGCTCAGCACGCGCGAAATGCCGGACTCGCCGACGAACATGTGATGCGCTTCCTCGGTCAGCATGAAGCGGCAGGTGCGCGACAGCGGGTCGAAGCCGGACTCGGACAAGGCATTCAACTGGAACTTGCCGTCGCGGTCGGTAAAGTAGGTGAACATGTAGAAGGCCAGCCAGTCCGGCGTCTCCTCGTTGAACGCCTCCAGGATGCGCGGGTTGTCCTGCGAACCCGAGTTACGCTGCAGCAGCGCCTCGGCTTCCTCGCGGCCGTCGCGGCCGAAATGCTTGTGCAGCAGGTAGACCATGGCCCACAGGTGGCGGCCCTCTTCCACGTTGATCTGGAACAGGTTGCGCAGGTCGTAGTTGGACGGCGCGGTCAGGCCCAGGTGGCGCTGCTGCTCGACCGACGCCGGCTCGGTGTCGCCTTGCGTGACGATCATGCGGCGCAGGTTGGCGCGGTGTTCCCCGGGCACGTCCTGCCAGGCTGCCTCGCCCTTGTGCTCGCCGAAATTGACCTTGCGGTTTTCGTCCTTCTGCGCCAGGAAGATGCCCCAGCGGTAGTCGGGCATCTTCACGTAGTCGAAGTTGGCCCAGCCTTCCGGCGTGACATTGATCGCGGTGCGCAGGTACACGTCAAAACCGTTCGATCCGTCCGGCCCCATGTCGCGCCACCATTGCAGGTAGTTCGGCTGCCAATGTTCAAGCGCGCGCTGCAGCGTGCGGTCTTCCGACAGGTTGACATTGTTCGGGATCTTTTCGCTGTAGTCGATTGTGCTCACGGTTTTTTCCTTGTCTGTACGTTGGTGTCGTCGAAGCTGCTTACACGCGGTTCATGTCGAACTGGGATTTGTTGCCGCTGCCATAGACCTTCAATGCGCCGAACTCGCCCACCGCGTTCGGGCGGATGAAGATCCAGTTCTGCCACGCGGTGAGCCGGCCGAAGATGCGGGTTTCCATGGTCTCGGGGCCGTTGAAGCGCAGATTGGCTTCCAGGCCAGTCAGCGCATCCGGCGACATGCTGGCACGCTCCTCGATCGCCATGCGGGTCTCGTCGGCCCAGTCGATGTCGTCCGGGTTGAAGGTGACCAGGCCCAGGTCCATAGACTGGTCGGCGTCGAGCTGCCGGCCCAGCGTCTCGCGCACCCTGGCGACCGAGCCTTCGTCGTCGTAGAAGCGGCGCTGCAGGCGCGACTGGCGGGTGACCATGGGCAGCAGGCCGAAATTCATTTCGGAGACTGCGATCTTCGGCGCTGTTTCCGGGCTGTCCGGGAGCGCCAGCATGTAGATGCGGTCGGCAGACAGCGCAATTTCGAGCAGCGTGCCGGCGAAGCAGGAGCCTTCCTCGATCAGCGCGAACAGCGAGCGCGAGGACACGTCCAGCCGCGCCATGGTCCGGCGCAGCAGGCCAACCGTCTGGCGCACCAGCCAGTGCGCCTGGTTCGCCAGCATGACTGCGTCAGCATCCAGCACCGCCTGCACGTCGCCCTGCGTCTTCAGCAGCCAGGTACCGATGTCGAGTTCATTGGTGCGCATGTGCAGGATCGCATTGTCGAGTTCGCGCGCCATCTGCAACGGCCACCATTGCACGCCGGCTTCCTCGATGGCGGCGACGGTGGTCGGCTGCGGGCCTTGCGGACCGCGCACGGTCAGCACCGCATTGCGGGCGGCACGGTCGATGGCGATGCTCACGTACTGGTAGTCGACGCTGTTCTCGCCCACGCTCTTGTTCAACGGGGCCAGCCTGACGCCGCGGCCATCTGCAGGACGGTCGCTTTCGGCAGCCAGTTCCTGCGCGCGCTTCTGCACGGTCTCCTTGAAGACAGCCGGCTTGGCGATGGCGTCGACCAGCTTCCAGTCGACCGCGCGCTGGCCGCGCACGCCTTCGGAGGTGGTGCAGAAAATGTCCGCATGGTCATGGCGGACGCGGCGCTTGTCGGTCAGCCGCGTCAGGCCGCCGGTGCCGGGCAGCACGCCAAGCAGCGGCACTTCCGGCAGGCTGACCGAAGACGAACGGTCGTCGACCAGGATGATTTCGTCGCAGGCCGCCGCCAGTTCATAGCCGCCGCCGGCGCAGGCGCCATTGACTGCGGCAATGAACTTCAGGCCTTCGTTCCGGCTGGAATCTTCCAGGCCGTTGCGGGTTTCATTGGTGAACTTGCAGAAGTTGACTTTCCACGCATGCGACGACTTGCCCAGCATGAAGATATTGGCGCCCGAGCAAAAGATCCGGTCGCGGCTGCTGGTGATGACCACCGTGCGCACTTCCGGGTGTTCGAAGCGGATGCGCTGTACGGCGTCGTTCAGCTCGATGTCGACGCCGAGGTCATAGGAATTGAGCTTGAGCTTGTAGCCGTCGCGCAGGCCGCCGTCCTCGTTGACATTCATGGTCAGCGTCGCGACCGGCCCGTCGCAGGACAAGGTCCAGTGCTTGTACTGCTCGGGAGAAGTTTCGTAGTCGACCTGCGGCGCTGTGCTCATGGCATCATCCTTAAAAGCAATATGGTGCATTCATCGGGTAGTGAAAGCACTATATTGCATCTTTCGGGATGCGTCAAGAATTTAAATGCAGTTAACAGCGCAGTTTTCTATAAAATCAAGCCAGCAGGAGGATGCTGCTGCTCTTCGATAGGGCAGAGGACAAGGCGCCTGAAACTTCCTGAGGGTGCGTTTGCAGCTGGTACCTCCGCTGCCTTTCCGTACCCTGCACCCTCCCCTACCCCCCGTTCCGTGCCCCCGCCAGCGCCTTGCCCCTCAGCTGCTCGGTCAGTCCAATAAACGCCGCCTCCTGCGCAATGTCGCTGGTATCGAAGGTCAGGTCGGCCTTGGAATAAAACTGCGCGCGGCTGTCGAGGATGTTCTTCAGGTCGTCCATCGCCTCGCGGTTGCCGGACATCGGGCGCTTGTCGCCCTGCGCCAGCACCCGTTCCATATGCTCTTCCGGGCTGGCCTTGAGCCAGACTGTATAGCAGTGCGACAGCAGCAGGTTGAACGTGGCCGGGTCGGACACGATGCCGCCGGGCGTGGCGATGACGGCAGTGGGAAAGCGGCGGATCGCATCTTCCAGCGCCCGGTATTCGTAGCGGCGATAGGCGTTCGCGCCGTACAGCGCATGGATCTCGGCGATGCTGCAGCCGGCCAGCGCCTCGATCTGGCGGTTCAACTCGATGAACGGCACCATCCAGGTGTCGGCCAGCATCTGTCCCAGCGTCGACTTGCCGGCGCCGCGCAGGCCGACCAGCGCCACCCGCTGGCGGCGCGCGCTTTCGCTGGTGGGCGTCTCGAACAGGTCGGACATGGCCGCGCGCGCCTTGGCCAGCTCGGTTTCGGAGCGGCCGCGCAGTATCTCGCGAATCATCAGCCATTCCGGCGAGGAGGCGGTTTCGTCGCCGATCATCTCGGCCAGCGTGCAGTTGAGCACCAGCGTCAGTTGCCGCAGGAACTGGATGGACGCATTGCCGACGCCGGATTCGACGTTGGCGAGATGCCGCTCGGATACGTCGGCCAGTCGGGCCAGCGCCTTGCGCGTCATGCCGCGTCGGGCGCGCAACATTTTCAGGCGTTCGCCGAGCGTGATCAGGAATGGGTCTTTAATGGGATCGGAAAGGTCCGTCATGTTTTTTTACCCGTGGTTACCGGCTGCGGTGCATCCAGGCTGGTTAGTGCGATGAATTATAGTATGACTTTCGTTCTTGACTGTTGCAAGATAGTGCATGTACACTCGATTCATGATGCAATATAAATTGCATACGGCGAAAAATAAAGGCACTCACTATAAGCGAAGTGCTGCACGAGGAGAACCAAGATGGACGTCAACCAGTTTCAGCAGCTGATAGCCCGGCTCACCGGCGAAATTACCGGCGCCCCGCTCGATGCAGCGCTGGAAGCACACCTGAACGCCGATTTCGGTCCCGGCAGCGATACCTACGATGCGCTGTTCGACGCATGCAAAACCGGTGTTGCCGACGGCTGGCTGTGCAACCGCGAAGGCGGCGGCATCCGCTACGGCCGCGTATTGAAGGCCAGCGACGCCACCCACGGCTACTCGGTCGACGTGGTGGACATGAACGACCTGGCCGGACCGCACCACAGTCACCCGAACGGCGAGATCGACCTGATCATGCCGCTGACCCCGGGCGCAAAGTTCGACGGCTGCCCGGCCGGCTGGTGCGTCTACGAACCGGGCAGCGCCCACCACCCGACCGTCAGCCAGGGCCGGGCGCTGGTGCTCTACCTACTGCCCCAGGGCGCCATCCATTTCACCCCCGCCACTTGAGTCCGGACCGCTTCCCTACGCCGGCACGCCGAGGAGACACCATGCACCAGACCACCGCAAGCCCGCCCGACCGCTTCAATTTCGCGCAGCACCTGCTGGAGACCAACCGCGGGCGCGCCGCCAAGCCTGCCTATATCGACGATACCGAAACGCTGAGCTACGGCGAACTCGACCTGCGCGTGCGCCGCTGCGCTGCCGGCCTGCTGGCGCTCGGCTTGCGGCCCGAGGAACGGGTGCTGGTCGTCATGCAGGACACCGTCGACATGCCGGTCGCGCTGCTCGGCGCACTGTTCGCCGGCATCGTCCCGGTGCCGGTCAACACCCTGCTCCCGGCGGACGATTACGCCTACATGCTGGCCCACTGCGGCGCGCGTGTCGTGCTGGTATCGGCGGCGCTGCTGCCGGTGGTGCAGGCGGCGATTGAAAAATCCGGCAAGTCGCCGCGCCTGGTCGTCTCCGGCGCCGTCGACACCCTGCCGGACAACGCCAGCCGCTTTGCTGCGCTGCTCGACACGCCGCCGCTGCCGGAAGGCGGCCATGCCGACACCCATTGCGACGACTTCGCCTTCTGGCTCTATTCGTCCGGGTCGACCGGCCGCCCCAAGGGCACCGTGCATTCCCACGCCAACCTGTACTGGACCGCCGAGCTGTACGGCAAGCCGGTGCTGGGCGTGCGCGAGGACGACGTGGTGTTTTCCGCGGCCAAGCTGTTCTTCGCCTACGGCCTGGGCAACGGCCTGACCTTCCCGCTGTCGGTCGGCGCGACCACGGTGCTGATGGCGGAGCGGCCGACGCCGCAGGCGGTGTTCAAGCGCCTGGTCGAGCATCGGCCCACCGTGTTTGCCGGCGTGCCCACGCTGTATGTCGGCATGCTGGCTTCGCCGGAACTGCCGGCGCGCGAGCAAACCGCGCTGCGCATCTGCGCGTCGGCCGGCGAGATGCTGCCGCGCGAAGTGGGCGAGCGTTTTCGCGAGCACTTCGGCGCCGACATCCTGGACGGACTCGGTTCGACCGAGATGCTGCATATCTTCCTGTCCAACCGCAGGGGCGACGTGCGTTATGGCGTCACCGGCAAGCCGGTGCCGGGCTACGACATCGAACTGCGCGACGAGCAGGGCCACCCGGTGGCGGTCGGCGAAGTCGGCGACCTGTATATCCGTGGCCCGAGCGCGGCGCTGATGTACTGGACCAACCGCGAGAAGAGCCGCGCCACCTTCCAGGGCGACTGGGTCAAAAGCGGCGACAAGTACGTGATGGACGCCGACGGCTACTACACCTATGCCGGCCGCAGCGACGACATGCTGAAGGTGAGCGGCCAGTATGTGTCGCCGATCGAGGTGGAGTCGGCGCTGATTGCGCACCCTGCCGTACTGGAATGCGCGGTCGTGGGGCGGACCGACGAACAGGGCCTGACCAAGACCACCGCCTATGTCGTGCCGCGCAGCGGCCAGGCGGCAGGCGAGGCGCTGTGCGCCGACCTGAAGGCCTTCGTCAAGACAAGGCTGGCGCCGCACAAGTACCCGCGCGACATCGTCTTCGTCGAGGACCTGCCCAAGACCGCCACCGGCAAGATACAGCGCTTCAAGCTGCGTGCGCTGGAGGGCTGAGATGGCTGGACAGGATCGCTCCCGGCCAGGCTTCGTCGCGCTGGACTGGCGCGGCCGGCCGCTATCGCTGGAGGTGCAATGGGTAGGCAGCGACGACCCTGCCCGGCCGGTTGTGGTGTTCCTGCACGAGGGACTGGGCTCGGTCGCCATGTGGAAGGACTTTCCGCAGCAGTTCTGCGAACGGCACGGCCTGCGCGGCCTGCTGTATTCACGCTATGGCTACGGTAATTCGACGCCCCGTCCCGCTGGCGAACAATGGGAACCCGACTTCATGCATCGCCAGGCCCACGAGGTGTTGCCGGCGCTGCTGGCTGCACTGGACATAGACCGGCCCTGGCTCTTCGGGCATAGCGACGGCGGCTCCATCGCGCTTTTGCATGCGGCGCGCTTTGCAGAAAACCTGCGCGGTGTTATCGTCCTCGCTCCGCATATCTTCGTCGAGGACATCAGCGTTTCGAGCATACGCGTCGCGCGCGAGGCTTACCTGCGCGACGGGCTGCGCGAGCGGCTGGCGCGCTACCATGCCGACGTCGATTCTGCCTTCCGGGGCTGGAACGACATCTGGCTGGACCCCGCGTTCAGGGACTGGAACATCGAGGCCGAGCTGCCAGGCATCCGCTGCCCGGTGCTGGCGGTGCAAGGTGAAGACGACGAGTACGGAACGCTGGAACAGATTCATGGCATTGCCCGCAAGGTGCCGCAGGCGCGCACGCTGGTGTTGCCGGACTGCGGTCATTCGCCGCACCGCGACCAGCCGGAAGCCCTGAGCAGGGAAGCAGGCAATTTCATTGGCAGCCACGGCTGAAGCGGGCCGTAGATAAAAAACCGTAGTCGACTTATAACAAGCGCAGTACCGACAAGCACCTTCAGGAGACCTCATGCACATCCGTTTCACGCCCGTCCGCCTCGCCATCGCCGCCGCCGTCCTCGCCATCGGCAGCCAGGCACAAGCCCAGAACGCGCCGATCAAGGTCGGCCTGATGCTGCCGGCAACCGGCACCTTCGCCAACCTCGGCACGATGATAGAGAACGGCTTCAAGATGTATGTCGCCGAACAGGGCGGCAAGCTTGGCGGCAACGAAGTGCAGTACTTCAAGGTGGACGACGAGTCCGACCCGGCCAAGGCCGCCGACAATGTCAACAAGCTGATCAAGCGCGACCAGGTCGACGTGCTGGTCGGCACCGTGCATTCGGGCGTGGCGCTGGCCATGGCCAAGGCGGCAAAGGAATCGAACACGCTGCTGATCGTGCCCAATGCCGGCGCCGACGTCGTGACCGGCCCGATGTGCGGCAAGAACATCTTCCGCAGCTCCTTCTCCAACTGGCAGCCCGCCTATGCGATGGGCAAGGTCGCCGCCGAGCGCGGGCACAAGAAGGTAATGACCATCACCTGGAATTATGCGGCCGGCAACGAGTCGGTGAAGGGCTTCGTCGAAGGCTTCGAGGCGGCGGGCGGCAAGGTCAGCGACCAGCTGAACCTGCCCTTCCCGCAAGTGGAATTCCAGGCGCTGCTGACGCAGATCGCGTCGAAGAAACCGGACGCCGTGTACGCCTTCTTCGCGGGCGGCGGCGCAGTCAAGTTCGTCAAGGACTATGCGGCCGCGGGCCTGATGAAAAGTGCGCCGCTGTACGGCCCCGGCTTCCTGACCGACGGCACGCTGGAAGCGCAGGGCGAGGCCGCGCAGGGCATGATGACCACGCTGCACTACGCCGACAACCTCAACACCGCGCGCGACAATGCCTTCCGCCTGGCCTTCGCCAAGACCTACAAGGTCAATGCCGACGTCTACGCGGTGCAGGGCTACGACGCCGCGCAGATGCTGGCGGCGGGACTGAAGGCCGCGGGCGGCGACATCAAAAACCGCGACAAGCTGGTGGCCGGCATGGAAGCGGCGGAAATCGACAGCCCGCGCGGCAAGTTCAAGCTGTCGGCCGCGCACAATCCGGTGCAGGACATCTACCTGCGCCAGGTCAAGGGCAATGTGAATGAAGTCAAGGGCGTGGCGGTGAAGGCCCTGGCCGATCCGGCCAAGGGTTGCAAGATGTAAGGTGGTAAGCGCCTCACGGTGACACGTGAGGCGCAGCCATACGTAGGGTGTAATAAGCGCCAGCGCATTACACCAGTGGCGGTCGCTCACTTACGGCCGTTTTCCGTGATCGGGCAATGGTGTAATGCCCTTCGTTTATTACACCCTACGATTTTTGGTCGAATTTTATCTGGCCTATCCGGCCGACCTGGAACACCATGGACTTCCCCACCTTCCTCATCCAGTGCCTGAACGCCGTCCAGTACGGCCTGCTGCTGTTCCTGGTCGCCAGCGGCCTGACGCTGATCTTCGGCATCATGGGCGTGATCAACCTGGCCCATGGCAGTTTCTACATGATCGGCGCCTACATGGCGTTCGCGCTGGCGCCGCTGTTCGGCGAGCAGTTCATCCTGCAGCTGCTCGCCGGCATCGTGCTGGCCGCGCTCCTCGGCTTCGCGCTCGAATGGGTGTTCTTCAGCTACCTGTACCAGCGCGACCACCTGCAGCAGGTGCTGATGACGTATGCGCTGATCCTGGTGTTCGAGGAACTGCGCAGCATGCTGTTCGGGAATGACGTCCACGGCGTGACCGCGCCGCCCTGGCTGTCCGGCGGGCTGTCGCTGGGCGGCGTGATGACCTACCCGGTCTATAACCTGTTCGCCTCGGCGGCCTGCATCGTCGTCGCCATCGGCCTGTACTTCGTGGTCAACCGCACCCGGCTCGGCATGATGATCCGCGCCGGCGCCAGCAACCGCGACATGGTGCGCGGCCTCGGCATCAACATCCGCCTGCTGTACCGCATCGTGTTCGCCGCCGGCGTCGCGCTGGCGGCGCTGGCCGGCATGATCGCCGCGCCCGCCGCCTCGGTCTATCCGGGCATGGGCGGGCAGATCCTGATCATCTGCTTCGTGGTGGTCGTCATCGGCGGCATCGGCTCGATCTCGGGCGCGCTGATCGCGTCGCTGCTGGTCGGTTTCGTCGACACCTTCGGCAAGGTATTTTTCGCGCAGTACAGCGGCATCAGCGTCTATGTGCTGATGGCGCTGATCCTGATCTGGCGGCCCGAAGGCCTGAAAAGCAAAGGTTACTGATCATGACGTCCACCCCTCTTCCCCTCGCCGCCGCGGCGCCTGCCGCCGCATCGCGGCGCGGCCTGCAGGCAGCGGTTGTGCCGCTGGCGGTCGCCGTGCTGCTGGCCGTGCTGCCGTCCTTCCTGTCGTCCTATGGCAGCGACCTGGTGCTGCGCATCATGGTCTATGCGATCTTCGCGCTGAGCCTGGAACTGCTGGTCGGCACCACCGGCCTGGTGAGCCTCGGCCACGCCGGCTTCTTCGGCATTGCCGCCTATGTGACGGTGCTGGCCTCCGGCGACAATGCGGCGTCCATCGCGTGGCTGCTGCCAGCCTCCATGCTGGCCGCCGGCGCCTATGCGCTCATCACCGGCGCACTATCGCTGCGCACCCGCGGCGTCTACTTCATCATGGTCACGCTGGCGTTCGCGCAGATGGCCTACTTCGTCTTCCACGACACGCCGATAGGCGGCGGCAGCGACGGCATGTTCCTGCTCTCGCGGCCGGTGCTGGCAGTGGGCGGCGTCACCCTGATCGACCTGGAAAAATCCAGCCATGTCTACTACCTGGCGCTGGGCTGCCTGGTCGCCACCTACGCGCTGCTGGCCGCGGTGCTGCGCTCGCGCTTCGGCCATGCGCTGGCCGGCATCCGCATCAACGAGCAACGGATGCGCGCGGCCGGCTATAACACCTACTGGTACAAGCTGGCGGCCTTCGTCCTGGCCGCCATGCTGGCCGGCGTGGCCGGTTTCCTGATGGCGTCCAAGAACGGCGCGGTCAACCCGGAGCTGCTGTCCTGGCACGAGTCCGGCGGCGTGCTGATGATGATCATCCTGGGCGGCCTGGGCAGCCTGCGCGGCGCCGTGCTGGGCGCGATTGCCTTCGTGCTGCTGAAGGAATTCTATGCGTCGTCGGCCCTCCTCGGCAGCATCGCCGAGCGCTGGCAGCTGACGCTGGGGCTGACGATGATCCTGTTCGTCGCGCTGATGCCACAGGGCCTGATCGGCCTGGCAAGGCGCTGGAAGCGTTCGCCGGAGGCCGGCCATGCGCACTGAACCCCTGCTGCACGCGAACGCGCTGACCCGCCGCTTCGGCGGCCTGGTCGCGGTGAAGGCAGTCTCCATCGACCTGCATGTGGGCGAACTGCATGCGGTCATCGGCACCAACGGCGCCGGCAAGTCGACGCTGATCAACATGCTCTCGGGCGAGATTGCCGCCTCCGAAGGCATGCTGAAGCTCGATGGCGCCGACGCCACCGCCTGGCCGCAGCCGAAGCGCGCCCGCGCCGGCATTGGCCGCAGCTACCAGCGCACCACCATCTTCCCGCAGTTCACGGTGCTCGAAAATTGCCGCCTTGCCGCGCAGGCGGCGCTGCAGCGGCCCTGGCACCTGTGGCAGTCGGCACGCGGCTGTGCCGCCAGTGTCGGCATCGCGCGCGACGTGCTGGACGTGGCCGGCCTTGCCGCGTTCGCCGAGCGGCAGGCCGGCAGCATGAGCCACGGCCAGAAGCGGCAACTTGAAATTGCGATGTGCCTGGCAACCAGGCCGCGCGTGCTGCTGCTGGACGAACCGCTGGCCGGCATGGGCGCGGAAGAAGCCGAGCGCATGCTGTCGCTGCTGGAGCGCCTGAAGCGCGACCATGCCATCCTGCTGGTGGAGCACGACATGGACGCGGTGTTCCGCGTGGCCGACCGCATTACCGTCATGGTCAACGGCGAAGTCATCGCCAGCGACACGCCCGACAACATCCGCACCAATGCCGACGTGCAGACCGCCTACCTCGGTGACGCCCATGAACACTGACAACACCGGCGCAGCCATGCTCGACATTACCGGCATCAACACCTACTACGGCGACAGCCATATCCTGCAGGGCGTGGACCTGCAGATTCCCGCTGGCCGCGCGCTGGGCCTGCTGGGCCGCAACGGCATGGGAAAGACCACGCTGATCCGCTCGCTGATGGGCTATGTGCCGATGGCCGCCGGCAAGGTGAGGTGGCGCGGCCGGGATGTGAGCGGCTGGCCGCCGGAAAAGATGGCGCGGCTGGGCATCGGCTACGTGCCGGAAGGACGCGGCATCTTCCCCAACCTGTCGGTCAAGGAAAACCTGGTGATGAGCGCGCGCGCCGGCGTCGGCGGCGGCCGCGACTGGACCTATGAGCGGGTGCTGTCATTGTTCCCGCGCCTGGCCGAGCGGCTCGACAATGGCGGCGCGCAACTCTCCGGCGGCGAGCAGCAGATGCTGTCCATCGGCCGCGCGCTGATGACCAACCCGACCCTGATGATCCTGGACGAAGCCACCGAGGGCCTGGCGCCGCTGATCGTGCAGGAGATCTGGCGCGTGATCGGCCAGATCCGCGAGACCGGCATCAGCACGCTGATCGTCGACCGCAACTACCGGATGGTGCTGGCGCATACCGATTTGGCGGTGGTGCTGGAAAAGGGCCGGGTCGTGCTGGGCGGCGAGTCGGCGGCGCTGGCGCGGGACCATGATGCGCTGGGGCGGTATTTGGGGGTGTGAGGACTGCGGCAAACGCGCAAACACTGATCACGCGGCTGCCGCTTATTTGAAGCTCAAGAAATCAGCCATCGCGTGCACCAAAGGGGAGCGCTGCCGGGTGCGCTTCTCTTTTTCATTTAGTAACCGATAAACGGATTTCCATATCTAAGTCATGCTCAAAAGCAAGCAAAACCGGTCAATTTCCGGCTCTTTGATGATATAGTTCTGCCAGCAAAAATCGCGGGCAGGTGCTACCGGCCCGAGCGCCGAGGCGGACCCGCCGCACTCTCTCCAGCCCACCCGGGATAGACGCACAAACCGACGGGCCAAGCCCGCAAAAAAGTATTCACCAATCCGGAGACCATGCATGAAAACCAGATTCGCAGCCGTACTCTTACCCGCCCTGATCGCCATGGCCTATGCCGGCGGCGCTGCAGCGCAGATCAAGGTCGGCGTCACCCTGTCGGCTACCGGCCCTGCCGCCTCGCTCGGCATCCCGGAAAAGAATACCTTCCCGCTGCTGCCGAAGACCATCGCCGGCCAGACGGTCGAATACATCGTGCTCGACGACGCCAGCGACTCGACCACCGCGGTGAAGAATGCCCGCAAGCTGGTCAGTGAAGACAAGGTCGACGTGCTGATCGGCTCCACCGTCACGCCGAACTCGCTGGCCATGATCGACGTCGCCGCCGAGTCCGAAACCCCGATGATTTCCATGGCCGCTTCCGCCGCCATCGTCGAGCCGCAGGACCCCAAGCGCCGCTGGGTCTTCAAGACGCCGCAGAACGACTCGCACATGACCACCGCCATCCTGTCGCACATGGCAGACAACGGCGTGAAGACCGTCGGCTTCATCGGCTTTGCCGACGCCTACGGCGAAGGCTGGTACCGCGAGGTTTCCAAGCTGGCCGACATCCGCAAGATCAAGATGGTCGTCAACGAACGCTTCGCCCGCGCCGACACCTCCGTCACCGGCCAGATCCTGAAAATCCTCGCGGCCAACCCGGACGCGGTGCTGATCGCCGGTTCCGGCACGCCGGCCGCGCTGCCGCAGAAAACCCTGAAGGAACGCGGCTACAAGGGCAAGATCTACCAGACCCACGGCGTTGCCAACAACGACTTCCTGCGCGTTTGCGGCAAGGACTGCGAAGGCACCTGGCTGCCGTCCGGCCCCATCCTGGTGGCCGAGCAGCTGCCCGATTCCAACCCGGTCAAGAAGTCCGCGCTGACGTACAAGGCCGCGTACGAGAAAGCCTACGGTCCGGGCAGCGTCTCCACCTTCGGCGGCCACGCCTGGGACGCGGGCGCGCTGATGGCCAATGCGGTGCCGACCGCGCTGAAAGCCGGCAAGCCGGGCACGCCGGAGTTCCGCAAGGCGCTGCGCGACGCGATTGAAGGCACCAAGGAACTGGCCGGCGCACATGGCATCTTCAACATGAGCGCCACCGACCACCTGGGCTTCGACCAGCGTTCGCGGGTCATGGTGCAGATCGTCGACGGCAAGTGGAAACTGGGCGGCGACGCAAAGTAATCGAGCCATAACAGGCCACCGGGGCGCGATGACCATCGCGCCTTTTTAACGTCCTCCTTCCAGGGAAACGAACATGGATTTTTCAATAGCCGCCATCCTGGCGCAGGACGGCATTACCAGCGGCGCGATCTATGCGCTGCTGGCGCTGGCGCTGGTGCTGGTTTTCTCGGTCACGCGCGTGATCTTCATCCCGCAGGGCGAGTTCGTCGCCTTCGGCGCGCTGACGCTGGCGGCCATGCAGTCCAGCCGCTTTCCGCATTCGGCCACGCTGCTGGTGGCGCTGGGCCTCTGCTGCTTCATTTATGAAACGGTCGGCACGTTCAACAGCGCCGAGCGCCGGCATGGCGCGGCGCGCAGCATTGCGCTGGCGGCGGTGAAGTTCATCGTGTTCCCGGTGCTGCTGTACGCAGCCGCCCGCATGACGACCGGGACGGCGCTGCCGATGGTGGCGCAGGTCGCGCTGGCGCTGGCCATCGTGATCCCGATGGGGCCCATGGTCTACCGGCTGGCCTTCCAGCCGCTGGCAGAAGCCAGCACGCTGGTGCTGCTGATCGTCTCGGTCGGCGTGCATTTCGCGCTGATCGGGCTGGGCCTGGTGATGTTCGGCGCGGAAGGCTCGCGCACCACGCCGTTTTCCGACGCCCGCATCGAGATCGGCTCGCTGACCATCTCCGGCCAGAGCCTGGTGATCGTCGCCGTGTCTATCATCCTGATCGTTTCCCTTTACCTGTACTTCGAGCGCACGCTGTCGGGCAAGGCGCTGCGCGCCACCGCGGTGAACCGGCTGGGCGCGCGCCTGGTCGGCATCGGCACCACGCAGGCCGGCCGGCTGGCGTTCACGCTGGCCGCCGCGATGGGCGCGCTGTGCGGCGTGCTGATCGCGCCGCTGACTACGGTCTATTACGACAGCGGGTTCCTGATCGGCCTGAAGGGCTTCGTCGGCGCCATCATCGGCGGCCTCGGCAGCTATCCTGTTGCCGCCGCCGGCGCGGTGCTGGTGGGCCTGCTGGAGTCCTACTCGTCGTTCTGGGCCAGCGCGCTGAAGGAAGTCATCGTCTTTACGCTGATCATCCCGGTGCTGCTGTGGCGATCGCTGACCTCCAAGCATGTCGAGGAGGAGGAAGAATAATGAAGAAGTCATTCCTGCTGTTCATCGTCGTGATGGCCGCGCTGCCGCTGCTGCCGACGCCGGAGTTCTGGATCACGCTGGCCAACTACATCGGCCTGTACTCCATCGTCGCGCTGGGGCTGGTGCTGCTGACCGGCGTGGCCGGCCTCACGTCCTTCGGCCAGGCTGCCTTCGTCGGCCTGGGCGCCTACGCCACCGCCTACCTGACCACGCAGCTCGGGATGTCGCCCTGGCTCGGCCTCGCGGCCGGCATCCTCATCACTGCCGGCGCCGCCTTCTTCATCGGCGCCATCACCATGCGGCTGTCCGGCCACTTCCTGCCGCTGGGCACCATCGCCTGGGGGCTGTCGCTCTACTTCCTGTTCGGGAACATGGACTTCCTCGGCAAGTACGACGGCCTGAACGGCATCCCGCCGATCAGCCTGTTCGGCGCCACGCTGGGCAGCGGCCGCGCCATGTTCTACCTGATCTGGGTAGTCGTGATCGTCGCCGTGATCGCGCTGCAGAACCTGCTCAACTCGCGGCCCGGCCGCGCGATCCGCGCGTTGAAGGGCGGCGGCGTGATGGCCGAGGCGATGGGCGTCAACACCGCATGGATGAAGATCGTGATCTTCGTCATCGCCGCGCTGCTGGCCTGCATATCCGGCTGGCTGTATGCGCACATGCAGCGCGCGGTCAACCCGACGCCGTTCGGCCTGAACCAGGGCATCGAGTACCTGTTCATGGCAGTCGTCGGCGGCGCTGGCCACCTGTGGGGCGCGATCCTCGGCGCGACAGTGCTGACGCTGCTGAAGGACCAGCTGCAGTCGCTGCTGCCGCGCCTCCTGGGCGCGAACGGCAACTTCGAGGTCATCGTCTTCGGCATCCTGATGGTGCTGCTGCTGCAGCGCGCACGCGACGGCCTTTGGCCCTTCGTGCGCCGCCTGTTCCCGCAGCAGCCGCAGGCGGTGGCGCCGGCATCGGCCCCGGCCCTGCCGATGCGCGCCAGGCATGCGGACGGCGACATCGTGCTGCAGGTCAAGGGCGCACGCAAGGAGTTCGGCGGGCTGGTCGCCGTCAACGACATGCAGTTCGACGTGCGCGCCGGCGAGATCATGGGCCTGATCGGTCCCAACGGCGCCGGCAAGTCCACCATGTTCAACCTGGTGACCGGCGTCCTGCCCGTGACCCGCGGCGAAATCCTGTTCCGCACCGGCGGCACGCTGCAGCGCATCGACGGCCTGGCCTCGCGCGACATCGTGCGGCGCGGCATTGCCCGCACCTTCCAGCATGTGCGGCTGATGCCGACCATGACCGTGCTGGAGAACGTCGCCATCGGCGCCCACCTGCGCGGCAGCCACGGCGACGTTGCCGGCGTCGCCACCAGCATCGTGCGCGCCAACTGGGTCGAGGAACAGGCGCTGCTGTTCGAGGCCAGGACCCAGCTCGAACGCGTGGGCCTGGGCCACCTGCTGTACGAGGAAGCCGGCAGCCTGGCGCTGGGCCAGCAGCGCATTCTGGAAATCGCGCGGGCGCTATGCTGCGACCCTACCCTGCTGCTGCTCGACGAGCCGGCGGCCGGCCTGCGCTACAAGGAAAAGCAGGCGCTGGCCGAACTGCTGAAGAAGCTCAAGGCCGGGGGCATGAGCATCCTGCTGGTCGAGCATGACATGGACTTCGTGATGAACCTGACCGACCGCCTGGTCGTGATGGAGTTCGGCACCAAGATCGCCGAAGGTTTGCCGGCCGACGTGCAGCAGAGCCCGGCGGTGCTGGAAGCCTACCTGGGCGGCATAGATTAAGAGCGCGGAGACCTGATGAGCACACCGATACTTGAAGTACGCGACCTGCACGTGGGATACGGCAAGGTCGAGGCGCTGCACGGCGCCAGCCTGACCGTGGCCCCGGGCCAGATCGTGACCGTGATCGGCCCCAACGGCGCCGGCAAGTCCACCATGCTCAACGCGATTGCCGGCGCGCTGCCGGCCGCGGGCGCGTCCCGCGGCCAGGTCATGCTGAACGGCGGCGACCTGACGGGCGTGGCGATCGAATCGCGGGTCGCGCGCGGCATGTGCCTGGTGCCGGAGAAGCGCGAGCTGTTCGCCACCATGACCGTGGAAGACAACCTGCAGCTGGGCAGCTACCGCCGCTACAAGGCCGGCGAACGCAACTACGGCGACCAGCTCGACGAGGTCTACCGGCTCTTTCCCCGCTTGAAGGAACGCCGCAAGCAGGACGCCGGCACCCTGTCCGGCGGCGAACGCCAGATGCTGGCGGTGGGCCGCGCGCTGATGGCCAAGCCGCGCCTGCTGATGCTGGACGAACCCAGCCTTGGCCTGGCGCCGCTGATCGTCAAGGAAATCTTCCACATCATCGTCAGCCTGAAGGAGACCGGCGTCGCCATCCTGCTGGTCGAGCAGAATGCGCGGGCGGCGCTGCAGGTGGCCGACTATGCGTATGTGCTGGAGACCGGCGACATCGCGCTGGAAGGGCCGGCGGAGCAGTTGGCGAATGATCCGAAGGTGATCGATACGTATCTGGGGCTGACGAGGAAGGCGCAGGATTGAAGATGACGACGCTTCGGTCACCCGTTTCCCGCCACCAGGCCCGTAGGGTGTAATAAGCGACAGCGCATTACACCACGCGTCGATCACGGCCGGCGTCCGGATTGCTCAACGGCCATGGTGTAATGCGCATTGCTTATTACACCCTACGATGCCTGCCGCAGGTTTCATCCACGCTTGAACAAGCCGCATTCCCGGGTTACTAGCATGTGCCGTCCAACTTATGAACGGCATAACCCGGAGAGCAAACAAATGGCCAATTCAGTAGCGCGCACCACGCGCAACGTTCAAGCGTATTCACCATTACCCGACGACGTGCTGCCGAACATCATGCTGCGCGTGGAAGACCGCCAGGACTTCAAGCGGCTGGCCTGTACCTGCCACGGCTTTTACGCCTGGAGCGAGCCGTGGCTGAAGAGCCGCAGGCAGGCTGCCGAGCTGCGCGGCGATCATCAGTGGCCGGTAAAACTGCCTGCATGGATCAAGACCCACACGCAGCACCTGCATCCGGCCGACTGGAAGGCACTGCAGGGCTGGGCGCCTGATATGCAGGACCTGGAAAATTCTGTTGTTTTAAAAGCGCCGTCGTATACGACCGCCAGCAAAGCCCATTCACCGATGCGCGGCTATGTTCCAGCGAATCAGATAGAGCCGATCAACTTCTTCCATCTCGACTTCATCCTTTTTTCTCCCCGCCTGCTGGCGGACGTGAATCCGGAGGCGTCCCGGGAAGCCAATGCGCGGCTGGCCGTCAATGCAGATCGCGCTCTGGTGGAGTTCAAGCCTACCGGCGAGGCGTGGCAATACGATGTGTTGGCGGGCGCGACGGGCTGGCTTGGGAAAAACACGGCAACGATGACTGTCCAGGCGCGTTCAATGCTGTTTGATGATCTTAAGATGGCGATGAAGTCGGTCATGGTCGCCCAGCGTTCACCGGCGCTCGTCCTGCAGCTGCTCGGGCAGGGACTCGCAAAAAGTCATCACGTTGAAAATGGCAAGACTTCGCACATGCAATGGCGGGAGCCCATGCTATCGGCTCTCATCCAGAGCTGGTACAACTGCAGGCCCAAGGCTGGATCGAGCGAAGCATTTGATTTCATCAGCGCGATCCACCGCATCGTCACGACACTCGCACAGTTAAATGAGAACCTCACGCTGTCACCGTTGGCCGGCACGCTCGCCCTCATGTCGACCGAGCTCACGCCGGAGCAAACCTGGCGTCCGGGCAGCCCAGGTACTGCAAGCCTACAATCGCTGGTGCAGGCTGTCCGGAACGTGCCCGCGGCGCTTGCCGCTGTCCGGGAAACCCTGTTTCAGCAGCACTTCATTACAGAAAGCGAATGGGAGCAACTGCTTCTTGCGACGCACGACAAGTAAGGTGTAATAAGCGACAGCGCATTACACCGCGCGTCTATCATGGCAGGCATCCGGATCGCTCGACGGCTTTTATGCCTGGAGCGAGCCTTGGCTGAAGAGCCGCCGCCAGGCTGCCGAGTTGAACCACGACCCGCAACGACTGGTCAAGGTGCCCGCCTGGATCAAGATGAACTCGCGTCACCTGCACGCGGCTGACTGGGATGCGCTGCAGCGATGGGATAACGCCGGCGAGCACCGGAGTAAGGTTGATGTGTGGAAGCGGTCGGTTGGATTTGACTACGCCGTTTCGTTGCAGCCTGGTTCGGCGCCTTCGGCTAACGCATCCAATGCCGCCCATCTCGACTTCATCTCCTTTTCACCCCGTCCGCTGCCCGACGTGAATGAGGAAGTGGCCAGCAGGGCGAATGGACGGCTCGCTGCCTCGACGATGTGATGCAGCTTATTTATGCCGGAGGACACCTGGACGCCGGGAAGCGCGGCGTTGAAGGTATTCCGCCCGCTGCACGACTGCCCGAATCAGTCAGGCTGATCGGGGTGCAGCCGCGTTTCAGCCAGCGCCCGCTCAAAATCCGCCGGCGTGTCCACGTCCCACAGCACGGGCATCTCGCGCCAGTCGTGCCCGCTGCGCCATCCGCGCGTCGCCAGGCGCTGCCGTGTCTGCGCCATGACGTCGGGGCTGCCCCACGCCACATCGTCGAAACAGCTCGCTTCCAGGCCGCCGCGCCGTGCGCCGACCAGCACATAGCCACCGTCTTCGGCCGGGGTGAACACCATGCGCGCATGGTCCAGCGCGGCTGCTGCCTGCGCCAGGTCGGCGGTCGTCATGGCCGGAACGTCGCTGCCGGTGAGCAGCACCCTTTCATGCAGCGCCAGTCCGCGGCGCAGGCAGTCCGCCATCCGCAGGCCGAGGTCGCCATCGCACTGCGGCACGCATTCGACATGAAAGTGGGCGCTGCAGCGGTGAAGGAAGGGATGCGCCACATCGCCGGCGCACCATAGCGATACGGTGGCGCCGGGCAGCGCGGCCGCCATTTCCAGCGCATGCCAGGTCATCGCCTGCTGCGCGCGGGCCGCGCCTTCCGCACCGAGCAGCGGTATCAGGCGCGTCTTGGCGGCGCCGGCTACCGGCGCCCTGGTGAAGATCGCCACATGGAGGACGCTCACGGCTTTCTCCGGTAGCCGTAGCGGTAGGCCAGGGCCTCAGGATCAGCGCCCATGAAATAGGCCAGCCGCAGTTGCCACATCAGGAATACGGTGCGCCAGACGCCGTTCTTTTCCCAGCGCCGCGCCGAGGTCACCACCTTGTCGCGCAGGCAGGCAGGTCGCGC
This sequence comes from uncultured Noviherbaspirillum sp., assembly GCA_963522035.1. GTDB lineage: Bacteria > Pseudomonadota > Gammaproteobacteria > Burkholderiales > Burkholderiaceae_D > Noviherbaspirillum_A. The sequence goes on from CAUQYP010000026.1 coordinate 27,648, forward strand.
GAGCCGGCGCGCACGCTTGCAGAAGGCGATGTCTTCCATCAGCGCCAGCGGCGGAAATCCGCCCGCTGCCTGGTAGAAGGCGCGCCGCATGAAGATCGCCTGGTCGCCGGTGGCGATCGACGTCAGCCGTGAACGCAGGTTCATCATCGCGGCGATCATCCGGTAGGCCGGACCATCGGCGTCAAGCGCGACGTCGAAGCGGCCCCATGCATGACTGCGCAGCGCCTGCGCGACCCGTTCGCCGGCATGCGGCGGCAGCATGGTGTCGGCATGCAGGAACAAGAGCGCGTCGCCGCTTGCCGCCAGCGCACCGGCATGCATCTGCGACGCCCGCCCCCGTGGGGATGACAGCACGGTGTCGGCGTGGGCGGCGGCCAGCGCGGCCGTGCCGTCCTCGCTGCCGCCATCGACCACGATGATCTGTGCGCCATTGCGACGCAGCGGCGCAAGCCGCAGCAGCATGGCGTCGATGCCGGCTGCCTCGTTAAGCACCGGTATGACTATGGATAGTTGCATATTAAAGTCACCCGCGCTGCCACGCATGGAAGCGCCGCACCCATTCCAGCAACCGTTCCGGCGCATGCGCGCGCTTCCAGTTGCCGGCCGCGTACTTGTTGGCCTCGGCCAGCGTCGGGTAGATGTGGATGGTGCCCAGCAGCTTGTTCATGCCCAGCCCGTGCTTCATCGCCAGCACGTATTCGGCAACGAGGTCGCCCGCGTGCTCGCCGACGATGGTCGCGCCCAGTATCTTGTCCTTGCCCGGTACGGTCAGCACCTTGACCCAGCCGTGCGCGACGCCGTCGGCAATGGCGCGGTCGAGTTCGCCGATGTCGTAGCGCGTGACTTCATACGCGATATTTTTATCCTTCGCGTCCTGCTCGTTCAACCCTACCCGCGCCACTTCCGGCTCGACGAAAGTCGCCCACGGTATCACCGTGTAGTCGGCCTTGAAGCGGCGGAAGCGGCCGAACAGGCCGTTGACGGCGGCATACCAGGCCTGGTGCGCGGCCACGTGCGTGAACTGGTACGGCCCGGCGACATCGCCTGCCGCCAGAATGTTCGGATAGAGCGTCTGCAGGTAGTCGTCGGTCTCCACCGTGCGCGCCTTCGTGACGGGTATGCCCAGTTCTTCCAGCCCGTAGCCGGTGGTATTGGCAACACGGCCTACCGCGCACAGCAGCTCGTCGAACGGGATGCGCAACTCGCCGCTCGTATGACTCGCAATGAGCAGCTTCTCGCCGCCTTCGACCAGGAAGCGCTCAGCCTTGTGCCCGGTCATCACCCGTATGCCTTCGGCGCGGAAGCGCGCGGCCACCAGATCGGACACCTCCGCATCCTCGCGCGCCATCAGCCGGTCGCTCATCTCGACCTGCGTGACCTGCGAACCCAGCCGCGCAAAGGCCTGCGCCAGTTCGCAGCCTATCGGCCCGCCGCCCAGCACCAGCAGCCGGCGCGGCAGCGTGCGCAGTTCCCAGAGCGTGTCGGACGTCAGGCAGCCGACCTGGTCCAGCCCCGGTATCGGCGGCACGAACGGCCGGGCGCCGGCGGCGATCACGATGCTGCGGGTAGTCAGCGTGCGCTTGCTGCCATCGTCCAGCGTGACTTCCACCGCGAACGGCGAGACGATGCGGGCGTCGCCCTTCACCGTTTCCACGCCCAACCCCGCATAGCGTTCAACCGAGTCGTGCGGTTCGATGTCGGCAATGACATGCCGCACCCGTTCCATCACCGCAGCGAAGTCGACATGCGCGGCGGCATCCTTCAGCCCGTATTCGTCGGCCTTGCGTATCTGCGACATCAACCGCGCGCTCTTGATCAGCGCCTTGGACGGCACGCAGCCGGTGTTGAGGCAGTCGCCGCCCATCCTGTGGCGCTCGACCAGCGCGACCTTCGCCTTGACCGCGGCGGCGATGTAGGCCGACACCAGCCCGGCTGACCCTGCGCCGATTACCACCATGTTGTAGTCGGCCTTGCGCGGCTTCGGCCACCTCGCATAGACCTTGCGCGCCTTGTACCAATCGACTGCCTTCTTCGCGAGCAGCGGGAAGATGCCCAGCAGCGCAAACGACAGCAAGAGGCCCGGCGACAGGATGCCGCGCACCGAGTCGAGTTGTGCCAGCTGGGTGCCGGCATTCACATAGACCGCGGTGCCGGCCAGCATGCCCACCTGGCTCACCCAGTAGTAGGTCAGCGCCGGCAGCGCGGTCAGGCCCATCAGCAGGTTGATCAGGAAGAAGGGAAACAGCGGCACCAGCCGCAGCGTGAACAGGTAGAACGCACCATCGCGCCGGACACCCTCATCGATTGCCTTGAGGCGATCGCCGAAGCGGCGCGTGACAGCGTCGCGCAGCAGGAAACGGGCTGCCAGGAACGCCAGCGTTGCGCCGATCGCCGAGGCGAAGGACACGATCAGCAAGCCCCGCCACAGGCCGAAGATCGCGCCTGCGGCCAGCGTGAGTATGACTGCGCCCGGTATCGACAGCGCGGTGGCGCCGACATAGATGCCGAAGAAGATCGCGGCGCTGCGCAGCGGATTAGCGGCGGCATAGGCTTGCAGTCCCTCCTGCCGCGCCTTCAGCACGTCCAGGTCCAGGTAGCGCCCGAGGTCGAACAGGAAGAAAGCGGCAATCGCGGCGGCGGCCAGCAGGAGCAGCAACAGGCGTCTGGTTTTCATGGAAATTCCCGGTGATGTTTTTATTATGGCCGCGGCGGCATGCCGGGGCTTGCTAACGGTATTCCAGCCCGTGCGGCTCGACGCCGCCGCGCCGCTCAAGCCAGCGCGGCGACACCACTCAAGCCAGCGCGCCGCCGCAGCTGCTGCCGGCGCCCGCGGTGCAGCCCCAGCAGTGGTCCGCCACCGCCACCGGCTGGCCCTGCAGCTCACGCGCCAGCAGGTCAGACAGGTGCATGCGGCCGCTGCCTTCATGCCGCATCGGCATGCCCAGCATCTGGTTGAAGTCGCAGTCGTACAGGTAACCCTGGTAATCCACCGAGACCAGCGAGCGGCACATCACCTGCTTCAGGTTGGCATCCTGGTGCGCGTCGCGCAGCAACTGCATGTAGCTGTTGAACTGTCCCTTGGACAGCAGCATGCTGCCGAAGCGCTGGATCGGCATGTTGGTAATCGTGAAAAGCTGGTTGAAGCGGATGCCGAACTGCTCGCCGAGGAAATGGTCGTAGTCGGCTTTCAACCTGGCTTGCGGCGGCGGCAGCACTGCACCCTGCGGGTTGTAGACCAGGTGTAGTTGCAGCGCCGGGTCGCTGCCGTAGCCCAGGCCATTGAGCTTTTGCAGCACGCGCATGCTGGTGTCGAAGGTGCCCTTGCCGCGCTGGCGGTCGACATTGTCTTCCAGGTAGCAAGGCAGCGACGCGACGATTTCCACCGCGTTTTCCGCGAGGAAGGCGGCCATGTCCTCGTAGCCCGGCTCTTCCAGTATGGTCAGGTTGCAGCGGTCCATGACCTTGACGCCCAGCGCGCGCGCCGACGCCACCAGGTAGCGGAAATGCGGATTCATTTCCGGCGCCCCGCCGGTCAGGTCCAGCGTCGCGATGCCGCCGGCGCGCAGCACCTGCAGTACCTGTTCGACCGTCTCAAGGTCCATCTGCTCGGTGCGGTTGGGACCGGCGTTTACATGGCAATGCACGCAGCTCTGGTTGCAGGTATAGCCGAGGTTGACCTGCAGGGTGTCGGGGCGTTGGCGCCGGAGCACGGGGAAGTCGGTGTCGACCAACAGGGGGAAGGTAGCGCGCATGGGAGGCCCGGGGAAAAAGCAAACGCCAAGCATAAACCGAAACGGCAGAGTGTGTTGCAGTGCGGCGGCAGGTCTCTCTGCAATCGGGGCAGGCCGGCTATACATTCCAGTTTGCCTGGATTGCCAGGCAGGATGCTGCGGCATTACTGGTCGAACCGAGCGGCACTAAAGCCGTTTCATGCTGACTTGCCCAGCGGGCCTGTAAGCGATATTGCTTGTTGCGCGCAGCGACAGTTGCCGTTGCCGTTGCCGTTGCCG
>CAUQYP010000027.1:0-31503 GCA_963522035.1 uncultured Noviherbaspirillum sp.
GCAAAAGCAAAAGCAAAAGCAAAAGCAAAAGCAAAAGCAAAAGCAAAAGCAACTGCAACTGCAACTGCAACTGCAACTGTCGCTACGCGGAACGGCAACTGTCGCTACGCGGAACGGCAACCGTCGCTACGCGGAACGGCAACCGTCGCTACGCGGAACGGCAACCGTCGCTGCGCGGAACGGCAACTGTCGCTGCGCGGAACGGCAACTGTCGCTGCAAGCCAGCATGAAAATGCTCCAAGGCGAAACGATCTATTCCCTCCAGGCGCGATCCGATGCGCCGGGCGGACGCCGCACTCTTGCGAAACCGCTGCTTCGCCCGCATACTGTTTTTTCATACAGTCTCGCCGCGCCTCTACCTTGTCCAAGACTCCCTTTCAACGCCTGGCTTTCGTCGACCTCGAAACCACCGGCGGCACCGCCACCACCGACCGCGTCACCGAAGTCGGCATCATCGAGGTCGATGAAGATGGCGTGCGCCAGTGGAGCAGCCTGGTCAACCCGGAAATGCCGATTCCGCCTTTCATCCAGGGCCTGACCGGCATCACCAACGACATGGTCGCCAACGCGCCGACCTTCGCCGAACTGGCCGACGACATCCATGCCAGGCTGGCCGACCGGGTCTTCATCGCGCACAACGCCCGCTTCGACCATGGCTTCCTGAAGAACGAATTCCGCCGCACCGGCCATGAATTCCGGCCGCCGGTGCTGTGCACGGTCCGGCTGTCGCGCAGGCTGTTTCCGGGCTTTGCCCGGCACAACCTCGATTCCATCGTCGAGCGGCACCGGCTCGAAGTCACGCAGCGCCACCGTGCGCTCGGCGACGCGCAGCTGATCTGGCAGTTCTGGCAAAAGCTGCCGGAGAGCCATCCGCCGGAAGCCATCGACGACGCCGTGTCGCGGCTGCTGACGCGGCCGACCCTGCCGTCGCGGCTCGATGCGCTGCAGATGGACAATGTGCCGTCCACCCACGGCGTCTACCTGTTCTATGGCGAGAACGACCTGCCGCTGTACATCGGCAAGGCCAACAACCTGCGCCGCCGCATCCTCTCGCATTTCAGCACCGACCATGCGCTGCCAAAGGAGCTGGCGATCAGCCAGCAGGTCGAACGCATCGACTGGCTGCATGCGTCCGGCGAACTCGGCGCGCTGCTGAAGGAAGCGGAGCTGATCAAGAAGCTCAAGCCGGCGCATAACGTCAAGCTGCGCGCCAACGAGGAAATCTGCTCGTGGCGCCTGCTGGAGCGCAACGGCAGCCTGCGCCTGGGCCTCGCCGTGACCGACGACCTGTTCTTCGGCCATGACACGGCCCTGTATGGCCTTTACACCAGCAAGCGCCGCGCCACAGACGCGATGAAGGCGGTGGCCGACGCCCATACGCTGTGCCATGTCACGCTGGGACTGGAGAAGCCGCGCGGCGGCAAGGCCTGCTTTGCCAGCCAGGTAAAAAAATGCCTGGGCGTCTGTGCCGGCCGGGAGCCGGTCGCCGAGCACAACGCCAGGGTGCGCGAGGCGCTGGCCGGCCTGCGCCTGAAAGCCTGGCCTTATCCGGGCCCGGTCGCCATCGCCGAAGGCGATAGCCTGCATGTTATCGACGGCTGGGCCTATCTCGGCACCATCCATGCGAAGGACGACCCGCGCATCCTGCTTCGGCGCGGCCAGCAACGCTTCGACCGCGACGTCTACCAGATCCTGCGAAAGAAGCTGGGCGCGCTCGGCGACCGGGTGGTCGCGCTCGAGCGCTGAGCCTGGCGCCGGCCGGGCTGATTTGCTATGTCGACCGCGATAGATTGTTTATAATTAGAAACTATTCTAAAAATTAGAATGGTCTGGTTCCGGTTCCTCCGTGCGGTGCCGGTGTTTCATAGTTAATTCACGTCATGGCGCAGGCTGTTCTTTTCGGGCTTAATTGCCCGTTAGAATTATCCTGGGCCACGCTAGGGCACCAGTTCACTCATCCGGGACAGGCATCGATGAACATCGCAGGCGTCAGGTCGGCAATCAGGCGAACACGGCTTTCCACCGAAATCGGGCAAGGCTACCTCAGGCTCTGCATGGCCTTGCTGCTGCTGGCCGCAGTCGGGCTGATGGGCTCCCTGGCGATCGGGCCGGCTTCCGGCGCAATGACGATATTGGCAGTGGCCTATGCCTGCTACGCCGCCGCCTGGACCGAGGTGGTCCGGCGCTCGCTATTGCCTGGGCGCGTGCGCCGCATCGTCGCCATCCTCGCCGACCAACTGGCGTTTGGCGCCGGACTTTATCTTGGCGAAGCCTATGGCGCGCCCCTGGTCTTCCTGCCCGCTGCGATTGCCATCGGCAACGGCCTGCGGTTCGGCCGGCGCTACACCCAGCTCGCCGTCGTTGCGGGCACGCTTTCCTGTACGTTGGCAGTGACGGCATCGGCTTACTGGCGCAGCATGCCGGGCGTCGCGGTCGGCGTGGTGCTGTCGGCCATCATGGTGCCGCTTTATGCCTCGGCGCTGAATGCGCGGATGGCCCAGGCCAAGCGCCGCCTGGCACGCCGCGCCGCGCGCTTCGAGCTGGCCTGCATGACCGATTCTGTGACCGGCGTGCTCAACCGCTACGGTTTCATGAGCGCGTTCGGCGAACGGTGCGCAAGGGACGGCCAACGCAAGGGCGCCCTGATGCTGCTCGACCTGGATGGCTTCAAGGCAGTCAACGACGCCTGCGGCCACGCCGCCGGCGACATGGTGCTGGTCGACACCGCCCACCGCCTGTCGCGCTGTTTTCGCGCATCCGACCGGGTCGCGCGAATAGGCGGCGACGAGTTTGCAGTGCTGCTGGCCGATGTCAGCGACCAGACCCAGGTCGAGCAGCTGGCGGCGCTGGCCCTGGCGGCCATCGCCGACATCCGGATCGACCAGCAGCCGGCGCTTGCGCTCAGCGCCAGCATAGGCGTGTGCATGCTGCCGCATGCTGGCGCCAACGGCGTCGACGCCGTGCTCCATATTGCCGACAGCCTGATGTACGAAGCCAAGAAAAGCGGCAAGAACCGCTACCGTATATCAACGGAACCGGCAGCCCGGGAAGCGCTGGTCCTGGCGGCCTGAACCGTCGCGGCAGCTTGTGCCGGCCTTGACGAATTGCGCAATGGACCCGGCAGACCCGCGTGCTAGCATCCGGGCTTCTTAAAAACAGGGAGAAACAACATGGCAACCGTGCGTTTGACGCCGACTGAAGTGCAGGTGGACCAGGTAATTTATGTCTACGAAAGCGCCAGCCAGGCTGATGCATTCGAGGCGTGCGTGGCCGCGCTGGACGTGGCGCATTGCGCGCTGGACCATCCGCCGCAATCCAGGCGCGACGTAGTGGAAGACGGCGCCTAGGAGAATGACGCCGTCCCGGAAGGCGTGCGGCGGCTACGCCGGGCGCCCAGCAGTCCCAGCAAACCCAGGCCAAGCAACAAGCCGGTAGCCGGTTCCGGCACCGCGTTCACTGCTGCATCGGCGCTGGCCTGGCTGCCTGTATCGACATTGGCGGGCTTCAGCGCCAGCAGCGGCAGTTGCTCGACATTGCGGTCGACCAGCGCGATGTCCTCGGGCGCGATGGCGGAAGAATCTTCAGTTGCAGGCGCGGCGAGGAAGCCCGACGACCGGCCGCCCGTGCTGTCCAGCAGGCCGTTGTCGCCGGCAAATTGCGCGTGTTGCCGGGAAGAGGGCGCGCCACCCGCCGACGACGCGCTGCCGTAACCGGCTCCTGCCACGTACCCGTATCCTGCACCGGCACTTTCGCGCCCTGCCACACCAGGGAAGCCTGCCGAACCGCCAACCACCACGAACGCGTTGCCTCCCACAGCCTGACCGAAGTCGACTGCATGAAACTGCGTCGTGTCCGGCAGTTCATCGAGCAGCAGCGGCACCAGTACGCCGTTCAGCCGCTCGGCCGGCGCGAGGCGCATCAGTTCCTGGAGGTCGGTCAATGTCGTCCCTTCATGCAGCGCGATTCGCGCGGCTTGCCGGCCAAGCGCAGTGGAATCATCCCCAAGGAATATTCCCGGGCCCAGCGCCGCAGTGGATACCAGGGCGATCAGGATGGCAAGAGTCGGATGGCGCAGCGATGTCATAGTTTCCTCATTGCATTTCTATTGATCGATATCAAAGCATTAATCATGCCCAAAATAAATGTTCTTTATAAACAACATGTTGCTGCCAGGAATATTTATCGGATAAGCTGACTGTAAAGAGTGTCGACATTGGCTGTTTTTAAGCCGCTAAAGGCCTCGAATCGTGGTTAAATATTTCTTGTGGGAAAATTTATTTGATCATGAGCTATTCCGCCGGGAAGTCTCGCGCCAGGCCGGCTAAGGGAGACGGGCAAGCGAGTGCTGGAGACGAATGTGCACACCAAAGAATTGATTGAGAAGCTCGACACTGCGCTTGCCCAGATGGCATTTCTCAAGGGGAGTTTCCGCCAGTTCATTGCCTGGCCGGTGCTATGCCTGGGTATCGCGGCGCTGATCTGGACCATGGCATTCGCCTATGTGGCTTCGGAAAAGGCGCGCATCGGCGCCAAGGCGACCGCCGACGCCGCTACCCTGTCGTTTTCCTATGCCGAGCAACTGGCTCGCACGGTGGAGCAGCTTGACCAGATCACACTGACGCTGGCCTATTACTGGAGGGAAACCAAGGGACGCCTGCGCTTGCAGGAGCAGGCAACGCTGGGGCTTTACCCCGACGTGGCCGGGTTCTCGGTTGCCATTTTCGACCGCGAAGGCAAGCTCCTGACCAGCTTGCGGGAGAAACAGGGCACCGACGACTTGTCGGACCGGCCTTATTTTCAGGCGCACAGGAAACAGGCCGTCAGCACTCTCCAGGTAACGCGGCTCGAGTCGGAAGAAGGCCGCGGCAAGCCGGTTGTCGTCTTCAGCCGGTCCCTGGTCGATACCGCAGGCGGGTTTGCCGGGCTCGTCTGCGTGACGGTCCCGCCTGAATTCCTGGCGTCGTTCTATGAGAAGGCGACGGAAGGAGAGAGGAGTGCACTGGCCCTGTTAACGGCAGATGGCTACACCATCGTGTCCAAATTGGGCAGGAAGCTGCGCTCGCAGACCGAGCTGGTCAACGGCGCGGTCGTATTTTCGAAGTCCAGCGGGACCATGGCGGCGCCAGCCGGGCGTTTCAATGACGGCCGTTCCCGCATCGTCGCCTGGGAAACCCTCGACAACTATCCGCTTGTCTCAGTGGTGGCCCTGGCGCACGAGGATATTTACCTCCCCTACGAGACCATACGCCGCAACACGATGGGCATGGCCACCGCCGCCACTTTCCTGCTGATGCTGGCCGGGATACTCGGCGGCCTGCTCTGCGGCCGGCTGGTCTGGCGCAAGCACCAGGCAGCCGTGATCGCCGACACTTACCGGCTCGCCATCGAGGGAGCGCATGAAGGCTTCTTCATGGCGCGCGCGCTGTATGGAAAGGACAGGAAGGTCATCGATTTCGTGGTGGAAAACTGCAATGAGCAGGGTGCGCGCATGATCGGCTTTACAAGGGACGAACTGCTCGAAGTGCGCTTTTCGCAGATGTATGCGGGCCGGCTCGCCGAAAGGGTGACCTCGACCTTCCGCAAGGCCATGGAGGAAGGTTTTCACGAGGACGAGTTCGTCCAGCAAGGCGCGGGTGGCGAGCATGTCTGGATACATCGCCGCCTGGTGCGCTCGGGCGACGGCATCGCCATCACGCTGCGCGACATCAGCGAAGCGAAGGCGCACGAAGCCGCGCTGGAGTCGCTTGGCACCACCGACGCGCTGACCGGGCTGCGCAACCGCTACTGGCTCACCCAGTACCTCCCCCGGGCGCTGGACAGGGCGCAGAAGGACGGTGCCAGGCTCGCTGTCCTCTATCTCGACCTCGACGATTTCAAGGACGTCAACAATACCCTGGGCCACGATGCGGGCGACCACGTGCTGCGCCAGGCCGGGCAGCGCATCGCCTCGGCGCTGCGTCCGGGCGACCATGTCGTGCGGCTGGGCGGCGACGAATTCACGGTGCTGCTCGGCGAGGCCGACCGGCGCGACGACGTGACCGGCATCGCCGCCGCCATCGTCGAGGCGCTGTCGGCGCCGTTCCATGTGCGCGGCGGCCAGCAGCCGCGGGTATGCGCATCGGTCGGCATCAGCCTTTATCCCGACGACGGCCAGACCGCCGAAGCGTTGCTGCAGCATGCCGACACCGCGATGTATGCGGCCAAGAACAACGGCAAGGGCCGGTATGCCTTCTACACGCCGGCGCTGACCGAGGCCATCGTCTATCGCATCCAGAACGAATATGCGTTGCGCCGCGCGATCGAGGTCAACGAGTTCGTGCTGCATTTCCAGCCACGGGTCAATGCCGCGTCCGGCGCGCTGCTGAGCATGGAAGCGCTGGTACGGTGGATGCATCCGGAACGCGGCCTGGTGCCGCCGCTGGAATTCATCGGACTGGCGGAAGACACCGGGCTCATCGTCGAACTGGGCAAGCTCGTCATCGACCAGGCATGCGCGCAGATCGCCGCCTGGCAGGCGCAGGGCCTGCCGGTCGTGCCGTTGTCCGTCAACGTGTCGCCGGTGCAGTTTGCCCAGTGCGACCTGAAAACGGTCTTCGCCGAAAGCCTGGCACGCCACCGGGTCGACCCGGCGTTGCTGGAAGCGGAAGTCACCGAGTCCTGCATGATGCAGGACAGCGAGAAGGTTGCGCAGGAGATCGCCGCGATCAAGTCGCTGGGCATACGCATTTCAGTGGACGACTTCGGCACCGGTTACTCGTCGCTGTCGCAACTGCAGCGCCTTGACCTCGACGTGCTGAAGGTGGACCGCGCATTTACCCAGGCGCTGACCAATGGCAGGCAGGGCGAGGCGTTCTTCATGACCATCGTGTCGATGGCCCATATCCTCGACATGCAGGTGGTGGCGGAAGGGGTCGAGACCCAGGAGCAATTGAGCATGCTGCAAAGCCTGGGCTGTAGCGAGGTGCAGGGTTACCTTGTTTCAAAGCCCGTGCCGGCCGCACTTGCGGTTGCCTTCTTCGGCAGGCAATCCCTGTTTCCCGGCGAGGCGCCAGGCCGGCACGCCGCCTGATCGGGCGGCGCGCAATCGGTATTAGCTTAGCGGGGCAACTTCTCGGAAAGCTTGTCGAGCACCCGGGCTTCCCATTTCTGTGCGAGCGAATTGAGCGGGACACTGCTGCGGGCCACGACCTCGACCCGCGTCTGGCGGGCGTTGTCGCCCTTGTCGACGAATATCGCGATATTGTCGGCCACACCGGCAACCGGAATTTTTTCACCGACCATCATCGGACTGCGTGCCACCACATAGCCTGCGTTCTTGTTGACGCCTTCTTCCTTCACGCCGAGTTCCTTCAGCGCTTCCGGCACGGCATTCCATACCTGTTCGAACGGGGAGTTGTACACCCGTGCCTGACCGGAACCCTTGGCTGCACGGGTATCGGCGAGGGTGGAGCAGCCTGCGCTGAAAGCGAGGGTGACGGCGGCAAGCAGGGCGGCGATTTTTCTGGACATGGACACTTTCCAATTTTACGTGACAATTTAATAATAGCCGAACGATAGCAATGATGCTCCGTTCATTAATTGCTTTCGGTCAAGCATTTTAGAATAAGGCAGGGCATGGATTGGGTCTCACGCTGTTAATTGGTTCAGCGTATCCGTGGCATGAACTCGCCGGTATTCGGATTGATAAACCCGCCTGGCGTGCCGATATACCGTTCCCCGGTTGCCGGGTTAATCACATCGCCATTTCCCGTCGGCGGGTAATATTGACCGGTTGCCGGATTGATAGCGCCAGGCTGTGTCGTAGTGGCAGGCAAGGGCGTCTTCGTGTCCTTGCCGACGGTAGGGTCTCGTTGCGTCCCGGCGACTGCAGCCGTGCCCGGGTCGTTGCCAACCGCCGACGCCGCTTCGGCGTGGGCTTGGCCATGGCAGGCAGCTGCAAGCAACAGGATCAGGCGATGTTTCTTCAAGCTGTTTCCCTTCGGTTTCGGCCGCACCGGGTTCGGTTCGTCGACCGTCGATATATCGGTTGCGATGCCATTTGACCGCTATGTCCGCAACAATACCGAGTTGTCGCGGCGTTTAAAAGACAATGCCCGTTTCGCGACAACAGTTCGGGCGGTCACATGACGGATACCAATGCAGACGAAACAGCCTTCCTTGCCACGCTGGACAATCTGGTCGAGGGACTGGACGACATGCTGGACGAGTTGAGCCGTCTTATCTACACCCTGTCCAGGAAGGGACAGCGGACCGATAAACCGCTGGCACTGTACCGTGCGCTCGTGGAGTCGGCGAACCAGGCGAAGACGCTCCGTTCCCAGGAGATAGAGGCACTCCAGATTGGCGGGAGCGAATCGCAGGCAAGGCTGGGAGGCGAGGGCCTGAACGCGTCGTCGTAAAATGGCTTTGTCCGACCCGGCGTTCATTATGAATCGCCGGCTGGCGACGAATACGTTCGAAATCGACCGCGCAGAAAACAAAAAGCCCAGTCTTTTGAACTGGGCTTTTTGCTTGAATCTTGGGGTGGCCGATGGGGCTCGAACCCACGACAACAGGAATCACAATCCTGGACTCTACCAACTGAGCTACGGCCACCGCTGACACTGCCTTGCGTGCTGTTGCTCGCGAGACAGGGCGCAATTATACAAACAACTTCCACCGCTTGCAAATTTAATCCCGGCTTTCGGCAAGCGCCGAAACCGGCGCCTTGATCCCCAGTAATGTCATCAGCCCGTTCTCCAGCGTACTCGCGCTGCCGGTCGTGCATGCAGTGATCGAAGCGGCAGGTGCTTCCATCGTGCGCAGCAGAGTCCGCTCGGCCAACACCCGTGCCAGTTGCCGGGCAACCGCTTCGCCGGTGTCGACGATCATGACCCCGTGGCCACCGGCCCGAGCGGCTGCGTCCGCGATCAGGGGCAGCAGGAAAGGGTAGTGGGTGCAGCCCAGCACCAGCGTGTCGGCGCCCTGGCGGACCAGCGGCTCGACGTAACGCCGTACCAGCGCGGCCGTGGCCGGCGAGCGCAGTTCGCCTTTCTCGACCTGGTCGGCCAGTCCGCTGCAGGCCTGGCTGACGAAGCGCACGCCGGTGGTCGCGGCGAGCCTGGATTCCAGCGCCTGGAAACGTGCGCTCGCCAGCGTGCGGGCGGTCGCCAGCACGCCGACCACGCGGCTGGCGGAACCCAGCGCTGCCGGCTTCAACCCCGGTTCGACCCCGACCACGGGCAGCAGCGGGTAGCGTTCACGCACCGCGGCTACCGCTGCCGCCGTAGCGGTATTGCAGGCAATGACCAGCGCCTTGCACTGCTGCGCGGCCAGGTAGCCGGCGACGGCCATCGTCCGTTCAAGCACGGCCGCTTCCGGCCGGCCACCATAAGGCGCGTACGCGGAGTCGGCAAAGTACACCAGGTTTTCATGCGGCAGCCGCGCCCGTATATGCCGCAGCACCGACAGCCCGCCCAGCCCGGAATCAAAAATGCCCACCGGGGCATGGGCCGCGGCAGGCATTCGGGCTGGTGCTGGAGAAGACGGGTCAGGCAACCGACACCGGTATCCGGCTCACGCTGCTGTCTTTCGCAATGCGTTCCTGCCATTCCTTCGGTCCGGTGTTATGGACCGACACGCCGTTGGCATCCACCGCCACCGTGACCGGCATGTCGCGTACGTCGAACTCGTAGATGGCTTCCATGCCCAAGTCTTCGAAGCCGACTACCTTCGCGTCCTTGATGGCCTTGGACACCAGGTAGGCGGCGCCGCCCACCGCCATCAGGTAGGCCGACTTGTGCTTCTTGATGGACTCGATGGCGACCGGGCCGCGCTCGGCCTTGCCGATCATCGAGATCAGGCCGGTCTGTTCCAGCATCGTGTCGGTGAACTTGTCCATCCGCGTGGCCGTGGTCGGACCGGCCGGGCCCACTGCCTCGTCGCGCACCGGGTCGACCGGGCCGACGTAGTAGATGACGCGGTTGGTGAAGTCGACCGGCAGCTTCTCGCCCCGAGCCAGCATGTCCTGGATGCGCTTGTGCGCAGCGTCGCGCCCGGTCAGCATCTTGCCGTTCAACAGCAGGGTCTGGCCCGGCTTCCACGACGCCACTTCCTCGCGCGTCAGCGTATTCAGGTCGACGCTCTTCGACCTTTCCGTGTCCGGCGTCCACTGCACGTCCGGCCAGTCGGACAGCGACGGCGGCTCGATATAGCTGGGACCGGAACCGTCGAGCGTGAAATGCGCATGGCGGGTCGCCGCGCAGTTCGGGATCATCGCCACCGGCTTGGAGGCCGCGTGGGTCGGGTACATGTTGATCTTCACGTCCAGCACCGTGGTCAGGCCGCCCAGGCCCTGCGCGCCGATGCCCAGCGCATTGACCTTCTGGAACAGCTCGATGCGCAGTTCCTCGGTCTTGTTCTGCGGGCCGCGCCTGAGCAGCTCGTACATGTCGATGTCTTCCATCAGCGACTCCTTGGCCATCAGCATGGCCTTCTCGGCGCTGCCGCCGATGCCGATGCCCAGCATGCCGGGCGGGCACCAGCCCGCGCCCATGGTCGGCACGGTCTTGAGCACCCAGTCCACCAGCGAGTCGGACGGGTTGAGCATGACGAACTTGGTCTTGTTTTCAGAGCCGCCGCCCTTGGCCGCGACCTGCACGTCGAGCTTGTCGCCCGGCACCACGTCCATGTGGATCACGGCCGGCGTGTTGTCCTTGGTGTTCTTGCGCTCGAACTGCGGGTCGGCCACGATGGAGGCGCGCAGCATGTTGTCGGGGTTGTTGTAGCCGCGGCGCACGCCTTCGTTGATGGCGTCGTGGATCGAGCCGGCAAAGCCCTCGAAACGCACGTCCATGCCGATCTTCAGGAACACGTTGACGATGCCGGTGTCCTGGCAGATCGGCCGCTTGCCCTCGGCGCACATGCGCGAGTTGGTCAGGATCTGCGCAATGGCGTCCTTGGCCGCCGGGCTTTGTTCCTGCTCGTACGCGCGCGCCAGGTGCTGCAGATAGTCGGCCGGGTGGTAGTAGCTGATGTACTGCAGCGCAGCCGCGATGGATTCGATCAGGTCGTCCTGCTTGATGATGGTGGTCATGTTGGGGTCCTCGGAAGTCAGTGCTGGTTACGGTCGGCGTTCGCGGTCTGCGCCATGATGCGGTCGCTGTAGGCGATCGCCAGCGCCGAGACCAGGAAGACCATGTGGATGCCGGTCTGCGCCAGCAGGGTTTTTTCATCATAGGCGCGGGCATTGATGAAGGTCTTGAGCAGGTGGATCGACGAGATGCCGATGATGGCCGTGCTCAGCTTGACCTTCAGCACCGTCGCATTGACATGCGACAGCCATTCGGGCTGGTCGGGATGGGCTTCGAGGTTCATCCGCGACACGAAGGTCTCGTAGCCGCCGACGATCACCATGATCAGCAGGTTGGAGATCATGACCACGTCGATCAGTCCCAGCACGACCAGCATGATGGTGGTTTCGGTCAGCTTGGTCGCCCGCGGCGCGCCTTCGACGGTGACCGCGTCAAGGATGTGCGCCAGCGAGGCGGGATTGCCCAGCACCGCGCCGATCAGGTCGGAAAGCTCGACCCAGAAATGGTAGACATAGACGCATTGGGCCAGTATAAGACCGAGATAGAGCGGCAACTGCAGCCAGCGGCTCATGAAGATAAAGCTTGCGAGCGGCCCGATGGGTTTCGTGGCCTGTTTCTCTGAAGTATTAGGTGTTGTCATCCGAATCTTAACCTAGGTCAATTCGCGCACGTGCGCCGCCGGCATTCTACACCGCAACCGGATCGCAAGATCGCGCCGCGCCTGTCCAGGAAGGCGCATAGCAGGCAAGTTGTCATGTAAGCAAAGAGTAAGTCGCAACGACTATCTTGGCGACGAAACTTCCACATCAAGCAGGAGACAAGCATGGCCGATATCGAATCGCTGAAGCAGGAGAGCCGCGTGTTTACGCCGCCGGCGGACATGGTAAAAGACGCGGCAATTTCCGGCATGGACGCGTACCGCGCGCTGTGCGACGAAGCCGAACGCGACTACGAAGGATTCTGGGCGCGCCTGGCCCGGGAAAACCTGTCCTGGCAAACGCCCTTCACCAAAACGCTCGACGAGTCCGAGGCCCCGTTCTACAAGTGGTTTTCCGATGGCAAGCTGAACGTTTCCTATAACTGCCTCGACCGCAACCTGGACAACGGCAATGCCGACAAGACCGCGATCATCTTCGAGGCCGACGGCGGGGAAGTCACCCGGCTCACCTACCGCGAACTGCATGGCCGCGTCTGCCAGTTCGCCAACGCCCTGAAGTCGCTCGGCATCGCCAAGGGCGACCGGGTCGTGATCTACATGCCGATGTCGGTCGAAGGCGTAATCGCCATGCAGGCATGCGCCCGCATCGGCGCGACGCACTCGGTGGTGTTCGGCGGCTTTTCCGCGAAGTCGCTGCAGGAGCGCATCATCGACGCCGGCGCGGTAGCCGTCGTCACTGCCGACGAGCAGGTGCGCGGCGGCAAGCACCTGCCGCTGAAAGCCATCGTCGACGACGCATTGGCGATGGGCGGCTGCGACGCGGTGCGCAACGTCGTCGTGTACCAGCGCACCAGCGGCAAAATCAGCTGGAAGGAAGGGCGCGACCTCTGGATGCATGAACTGGTCGCCAGCCAGCCGCAGCAGTGCGAGCCGGAGTGGGTCGAGGCCGAGCATCCGCTGTTCATCCTCTACACCTCGGGTTCCACCGGCACGCCCAAGGGCGTCCAGCATGCGTCGGGCGGTTACCTGCTGTGGGCGATGCTGACCATGAAGTGGACCTTCGACATCAAGCCGACCGACGTGTTCTGGTGCACCGCCGACATCGGCTGGGTGACCGGGCACAGCTACATCGCCTACGGCCCGCTGGCGGCCGGCTGCACCGAAGTGGTGTTCGAGGGCGTCCCGACCTTCCCGAACGCCGGCCGGTTCTGGGACATGATCGCGCGCCACAAGGTCTCGATTTTCTACACCGCGCCGACCGCGATCCGCTCGCTGATCAAGGCCGCCGACGCGGACGCCGCCGTGCATCCCGACCGGTACGACCTGTCCAGCCTGCGCCTGCTGGGTTCGGTCGGCGAGCCGATCAACCCGGAAGCATGGATGTGGTACTACAAGAACATCGGCCACGAAAAGTGCCCGATCGTCGACACCTTCTGGCAGACCGAGACCGGCGGCCACATGATCTCGCCGCTGCCGGGCGCAACGCCGATGGTGCCCGGCTCATGCACCTTGCCGCTGCCCGGCATCATGGCCGCCATCGTCGACGAGACCGGGCAGGACCTGCCGAACGGGCAGGGCGGCATCCTGGTCGTAAAGCGGCCATGGCCGTCGATGATCCGGACCATCTGGAACGACCCGACCCGTTTCAGGAAGAGCTATTTCCCGGAAGAGCTGGGCGGCAAGACCTACCTTGCCGGCGACGGCGCCATCCGCAACAAGGACACCGGCTACTTCACCATCACCGGCCGCATCGACGACGTGCTGAACGTCTCGGGCCACCGGATGGGCACGATGGAAATCGAGTCGGCGCTGGTGGCGCACCCGCTGGTAGCCGAAGCCGCGGTGGTCGGCAAGCCGGACGAGACCACCGGCGAATCGATCTGCGCCTTCGTCGTGCTGAAGCGCCCGCGCCCGGTCGGCGACGAGGCCAAGCAGATCGCCAAGGAGCTGCGCGACTGGGTCGGCAAGGAAATCGGCCCGATCGCCAAGCCCAAGGAACTGCGTTTCGGCGACAACCTGCCCAAGACCCGTTCCGGCAAGATCATGCGCAGGCTGCTGCGGGTACTGGCCAAGGGCGAGGAAATCACCCAGGACGTCTCGACCCTGGAAAACCCGGCCATCCTCGAGCAGTTGAAGCACGCGATATGAGGTGACCGGTCTCAGAGCCGCCACGCTCACGGCGCGGCGGCTTTTTGTATTTTGGGCAGCGGGAGAGGGCTTGGAACTGCGCTTTTTTGCGCGTTCAAAAACGACGTGTGTTTTAAAGAAATTTTGCTATAATCTGCGCCTTCGTCGGGCAGCCGGTCCAGCCGCGCTGCCGCCAGATGCAGGAGAGATGGATGAGTGGTTTAAGTCGCACGCCTGGAAAGCGTGTATAGGTTCATAGCCTATCCGGGGTTCGAATCCCCGTCTCTCCGCCAAAAATTAATATAAGCCCTTGAAAAACAAGGGCTTTTTTTATTTTTCAGAGCGCCACCCCAATTCTTACCCATGGTTCCGTCCTGTATAGGCGCTTCATGGCTAGGGTCTTAAGGAATGCAAGTGTTCAAAATTGAAAAAGGGCAGATTGCTCAAGTTATTAGTGCCTTGCAAAGTAACACTATAAATCAACCGCCTACGACTCTTCGGGGAGACTTGTCTGGGGAACTCATTATTTTTATTGAAACTTCCATTCGTCCTGCAAATGAGAGCAGTACTGGAACAAACCTTTACGGAAACCTTCCGTATTTTTCGAAAAATTTGAAAGATGATTTCGAAGGCATCTTTTTTCGGTCAAACGACTTATCCGTAAATTCTAGCTCAACGCTTATATTTCATTTGGCGTTCTGCATTTATATAATGATTTTAGAAAAGGCCCTTTTAAGTAGTGGTTATAACGGTCATGAGGAAAAATTTTTAGGGTTTTATACCACTAGATTAGTAGAATTTCCTGCCGAATATAAGGTTCGTTCCGAAATTGCTAAAACTAAATTAATAGCGGAGGTGGTTTCTTATGGAACACAAAATTTGTTGGAGCGTATTGAGGCAACCGCCGACGATCGGATAGAAAAGCTTGAAGAAGTATTCAGCAAAATAACGAAAGCTGAAGTTACTGTTTCCAACTGGAATGAGAATATCGAGAAATGGGACAAGCGAGCAAAAGAGTTAGAAGACAAAATTAAAACTTCTTCTGGAGAGTTGAATTTTGTCGGCTTATCAAGCGCATTTTCGAAAATGATCGCCGCTAAAGAAATTGAGAGAAATTGGCAAGTGGCTATGATGTTTATTTTTGGCATATTTCTAGTAATAATCCCACTTGGACCTTTAATACTTTCCCGATTATTAGGCATTACTGAACTATGGAGCTTTTCTTGGATTCCGTATTCAGTTCCTTTCGTTGTACTCGAACTTATTTTCCTGTATTTCTTTCGTATTTTTGTCAATAATTTTTATTCCGTGAAAGCACAACTTCTTCAACTTCAGTTGCGTTATCACATCTGCGCGTTTATTGAAGGGTATTCCGAATTTGCAGAAAAGGCTAGAAAAGGAAATGATGATAAGCTGTTTGAAAGGTTTGAGTTGTTAATATTTAATGGTATTTCTCCGGATCCAAATAATGTTCCAACCCAATTTGACGGCCTTGAGCAAATCGCTAAAATGTTTAAAGATCTAAAATCATAGTAAAAGAATTTACTATATCTTGCTTTTGTAAGCGTACAGTCTAAACGAACATAAAACTTCCTCTATCGTAAACGCTACCGCGGTCATGGTCGGATTCCATGACGCGTCCCAAACTCATAAGAGCTGCGACGATGCCGTCAATGCGCTCGGTGCTCTTGGACTTGTCCGGCTTCATGTTGCCGGCCGGATCCTGCTTGATGCTGACGTTCGATGCCATCCAGCGCAAGACCGGGTTGTGGCCGTGGTTGATTTCTTGCGCCAGGACGCGGCGCTCCAGTTCCTTTGTCGGGGCACTCATAGATGCAAATCCTTGGCCATAGCCGACCATCTCGAAGCCGTCACCGGTCAGCTGTGTGGACAGCTGGGTCGCGTTCCATCGGTCAATGGCGATTTCCTTAATCTGATACTGCTCGGACAGGTCGTTGATCTTCGCCCGGATGACGTCATAGTCGATCACGTTGCCTTCAGTCGCAATAATGTGACCTTGCCGGACCCAATCCACATACGGCACGCGATCCCGGTCTGAGCGCCGTTTTATGCCCTCGGCAGGAACGAAGAAAAAAGGCAAGAAGTGAACCAAGCCGCCGATTGGGAACGCAAGCACCAGCGCCGCGATGTCGGTCGTGCTCGCCAGGTCCAGGCCGGCAAAGCAGAGGCGGCCGGTCAGGTCCGGCATGTCAGCGGCGCAACGGTCCCATGTCTCCATCGGCAGCCAGCGCGTGTTCTGCTCGGTCCAGATATTGAGCAGCAGCCGCTTGAACGTGTTTTCATAGCCTGGCAGTTGCTGCGCCTTCGCGCATTCGGCCGCAAAATATTCTTCCTTCACGCTTACGCCTAGACCGGGGTGCGCCTTGCGCCAGGTTGTCGGCTGCGTCCAGTCATCATTCTTGCCGGCCTCGTATATGACCGGCAAGAATGCCTCGTCCTTAATGATGTCGTCGCGGACCTTGACGGCGTAATCGTACAGCTCATAACAAAGGCTGTTGCGGTCGTAACCTGCCGTTGTGATGGCAACGGTCAACGGTTGCCGGCGGGCGCCGGTCGATGTCGTCAGTACGTCCCAAAGTTCGCGGTTCGGCAGTGCGTGAACTTCATCGATCACGATGCCATGTGCGGACAGGCCATGCTTGGTGAATGCGTCAGAGGAAAGCACCTTGTAGCTCGATGCGCTCGATGGAACCACGACAGAACGCTTGTAAGCGGTCGAGCGGCTGCGCAACGGCTCGGACGCGTCAATCATCGACTTCGCCATTTCAAACACGATGGCGGCCTGCTCACGGTCCGCAGCGGCTGAATACACTTCGGCGCCTGGCTCGTTATCCGCGAACAGCAGATAGTTGGCGATGCCGGCGGCAAGCGTGCTCTTGCCGGCCTTCCGCGGAATCATGATGAACGCAGTCCGATACTTGCGCGTGCCGTCCTTGCGCTTCCAGCCGAACAGCGGCCGGATGATCTGGTCGGCTTGCCACGGGTCCAGGTGCAACGGCTGGCCGGCCCACTCTCCCTTGCTGTGGGTTAAACACTTGGAGAAAAACTGGACGGCACGATCGGCCGCCGCTTCATCGAACCAGTATTCAGTGGCTGAAGAAATGCGCGGTTTCGTCATTGTCCTGTCCCTTTGGAATAATCAGCTTTGCACGTGACGCCGGGCTTAGTCCCAGCTCAGAGGCATAGGCGCGCATCTGGCCCAGCAGCGCGGCTTTGAGCGGCTCGCCGGCCTTCACGGTCGAGACGATCTCGCCATACGTCAGGCAGTGCGCCTCGAGCACGGCGCCGTCAACGGATGTCAGCACGCCCAGCCGGTCCAACTCGGGCACGATCCGGTTCCACTCGCGCAGCGCATCGCCTGTCATCCAATCCGGGCACGCAGGAGCGCCGCCGGCCGGCATCGGCTCATGTTCATTGATCGAACGCTTGCCAGGATTGCCAGCAAGCTTCTTCATCGCGGTAGGTGTCGGTCGATTAGCCATTGCAATTTCGCATTATGAAATATTCAAGTGCGGTCGCGTGCGTGAAGGTACACGGTCGGTTCGTAGCCTTGCGGTTCTGGTGATTTCTCGCGGTTCCAAGCGTGCTGCGGGTCGAGCGGCATGCCGTGGACATCACAGCCCTTCACTGGCAGCCATGTACCAGTGCGCAGGAAGTGCTCATGTCGTTGCGTCTTCACTGAATGGCAGGGAGTGCAAAGGCCGACCAGGTTAGAACGCTCGTTGTTGCTGGCATCGTTGTCCACATGATCGACATCACGCGCTGGCATGATGCGGCCCATACGTTCGCACTCAGGGCAGAGAGGCTGCTCACTAAGTACCAGGCTGCGCAGTCTTGCCCATGCCGCACCATTGAGCGCAAGAGTTCGGCCATTAGCTTCCTGCCTTTGCTTGAGCGTTCGGGTTGGTAGTGTCCTTAGGCGCGGTGCCAGTTCCTTGATCCGTGGCTTGAGTGTTTGCAGCTTGTGCGTTTTAATTGATGTCGGCATTTGTCAGCTTTGGTAAGTTTTCATATTTTCTGACTTCTTCAGGCATGAGCCATCCATCGGCAATGCCCTTGCTGTAGAAGTCCGCACGGCTCGCGCTATCGCCGCGCAAAAGTCCCTCGACGTTGTGCTCGGCGAAATAGACACGCCGGCCGGCATCGGTCAGCAGAGCGCGGCTGATTGCCTGCTCCCACATTGCCATGTGACGGCGTAACGTATGGACGACAAACACGCGGTTCATCTCCACGCTGTTGCTGTAGTTGCCGTGTCTCAGGTCGCCAATGATCGTGGGTGGAACTCGGAATAGCCTTGCGACCTCCTCAACGCTGAACTGCCTGCTTTCCAACCACTGAGCATCCTCCATGCTCATGCTGAGCGATTGGAAATCGACGCCTTCTTCCAGGATTGCAGTCTTGCCCGCATTGGCGCCGCCGGCATACTGAGAACTCCAGCTTTGCGCGATGCCTGCTCGCTGGTCCGTGTTCAGCTTGCCGGGAAACTTGAGCAGGCCGGACAGCCTGGCGCCATTGATGAACGTCGAATTGCCGTGGTCACGTTCTGCCAATCCAAGTTGCACTGTCTCGCGGCTGGCGGTGATAGGCGACACGCCGACCAGGCCGTTATCAGTGCGGTGACGCAGGTGGAACACTTCTTCTTGGAGCAGGCGCCGTACGTTGCCCTTACCGTCCGCAACGTCGTACGCCATGCGGCCGTTTTCAAGTTGTAACGTGGTGACGCGATCGCCCAGCAGCGGGACCAGTGCGCGCACCTGGCCGTCATAGCCGCGCTTGATTTCAGCATAGGCATTCCCGCGCAGCAGAACCGATGCCTGCATCATTTCGCGGAACTCCAATGCTGATTGCAATTCGTTAGGCTCGGAATGGAGCACCTTGTAGAGCGGGTGGTCGTTGGCACGCTCGCGGCCTTCGTCCTCGGTGCGCCGGTAAAGGATCAGCGGCAGGGAAGCGATGGTCTCGCTTATGGCACTGACGCAGGCGTAGACAGCCGATAAGCTCTCCGCCTTCCCGGGTGTGACATTGCCGCCTCGAAGTAGCTCGGCGCCACGCCATGACGGATTGACTGTGCGACTATCCAGCCCTACGGCTCTCAATGCGCGAGTGAGCAGGCTCATACCGTCCTTATCCAAAGTGCGTGCGTACTATCCAGATTGACGATCAGCGGCTCGCGAATGTATTGATCGCGCTGCCAGTCTTCCATGCTGCGCACTGCGACCGTTGTGTCCAGGTAGGCCGGGTTGCCGGTGATGGTGATCTCGCGTAGATCGACGTTGAGCAGATCGCGTGTTAGCTGGCCGTCACGCAGTTCCCAATGGTCGCCGCCTGTTGGCACTTGGAAGCCGAACGAGCAGCCGTTGATGTCGCCGCGCTCGACCAGGACGCCCAGGTCGCGTGCGTAGCTGGTATCCGGCAGTTCCAACTCGAAGTACAGGCCCTTGCTGTTTTCCTGCAGCTTGAGCGTGCCGGAGCCGACGCGGCCCAGCATGCGTTGCTGGTCGTGTTCATACAAGGCGCGGATCTGGTCCGGCTTGGTGAGAGAACGTGTGAACGCGCCCGGCATGATGCGCTCTACAAACCCGCCCAGGTCTTGACTGTGCGAGTTATAAACGGCCGCATAGCCGGCCAGTTTGTTGGTGGAGATGGCGCGCAGATCGCCGCCCGATCGTATCTCGAAAGTATTGGTCTTCATGCGCGCCTCTCCGTTAAACGATTACGACATCGTTAGCGACAACAAACGCTTCCGGGTGACGGATGGCGATGTCGCAGGTTGCCATTGCGCGCACCAGGACGCCGCCGCGGGCATAGGCCGTCGAGTCGAACGGGTTGACTAGGATGTCGAGCTCCGACCAGATGCCCAGCATGACTTGGGAAAAGTCGCCCAGGATCAGTTGACCGGTCGCGCCATTCAGCGGGACTTGCTTGGTGCTGTTGACGGTCAGGTCAGCCATGCGGCCACCTTCCGACAGGTACGCGGCGCCGGCGGTTGCCGATTTCAGCGTGCTGCGCAGCTTGGTTGCCACTTGCGGGGAAGTCAGCCAGGAGCCGGCCGAACCGTTGACCAGTTCGATTTTCTCCAGCATCTCCAGGATGGCCGGCCAATCCAGCGTTGCCAGGCTTGCGGTCTGCGTGCCGGCTGCGGCCAGGATGCCGGTCGGCTCGTTCGTGCCGCCGCCCAGAATCATTGCGGAGTCGATCGCTTGCGCTAGGGCGAAGGCCATGTCGTCGCGCAGCAGCTGCTCTATGGCAGGGGACGATTGCTGGATCAACTGGCGGGACATCTCAGCCAGCGAGCCAACATGCTTAGGCGTCAAAGTTTTCTGGCCGAACGTCATGCCCGATGCGGTCAAGGCGCCATTCTCGGCAACCCAGCCACTCGACACGCCCGAACCATAGGCCGGTATCTCGACGTTGCCCGACAGGCCGGTCAGGACGCGGGCGCCCAGTTGACGCGCCAGCAGCTTGTTGCGGAACGGTTCAATGAACTGATCTGCCCGGTGATCGGTCGGCACAATCTGGCCGGCGCTCGACGTGGTGTTGACGCGCTTTTCAAGCAGCGACATCGGAATGAACATGCCGTCCGCTTTGCGGCCGGTGCGGCGCTCAGTCTCTTTCGAGTATTCGGCAGCGGCGCCGGTCAGGCTGCGGCCTTCCATGCCGGCGCGCAGGACTTCCAGCAGGCTGACGTTGCTCTCCAGGTCGGCTTGGGCCTTATCCACTGGCGTGCCGATCATGCGGCGCTCGGCGTCAGCAAGGAACAAGGCGCGGGCCTCTTGGCCTTCCAGGTCGGTGATCTTGGTCTTCAGGGATTCAAACTTGGCGGCTTCGTCGCCGGAAAGGCTGCGCTTCTCGCCTTGAGCCTTTTCGACCATCCCGCGCATTTCGGCGACTGCCAGAGCCCGCTGCTCTTTAAGGTTGTGAAGCATGTTTGTCCTTTGCGAAAGAAATTAGATATTTCTTTATAGCAAAGAACAAATGTTGTTTAAAGTCGGTATTTAATTAAAAACTTCTATATACCTCAGTGAACTCTAAATGCGGTTTTTAACAAACATTGATAGAAATTAGTTAGCACTCTCCTGCTCTTTGAGAATAACAAGGACTGGATTTGAGTAGCTTGGCGATTTCTTTTTTTTCCTGACGCGCTCTATATTCTTCAAGAATACGTTCTTTTTGATCGGGCGAAACGTTAGAGATCACTGGACCTAACTCAGCATCAGAAGGCGGATCACTAGAAATGGTCACGCCTTGACTAATATCGGCGGAGCTGGGTTTGGTGGTAGAAGCTTGTTTCTCTGAAGGAGTGAGTTCGACAACGGCTCCAGGTCTGATGGTAATACCACGCAACAAGCAAGTCGCTAAGATTAGTGAACCGAATAGAGAAAAAAAGATTCCAGGCGCAACGTCTCGCATTGTAAGCGCATAATGCTCTCCGGTTTTAATTTGCAATTCACCCTGCCGAGATTTTTCTAAGTAAAAGAGCCTGTAACCAAAGTAAATGCTTAGAATTCCGCCTAACACGATTAGAATTCGATAACCCATAAACCATGCAATTGCATCCATATTAGTTTTTCCATCCAGCGCTTTAAGCCATTGGCAGACTAACAGACAGTCTCACATATGGTTTAAGACTTTCTGGCTTAGATCAAAAGAGTGCGTTTGTTTTGAATGTTTATAGGATCATAAAACCTAAAGCTTGGGAAGATGCTCATGTAATTTGAGTGAGCACCTTCGGCGTTTCGTGCCGAGGATTGACCAGCGCCAGCAGTCGTTACACTGCCCTCGACGTTCTGAACATCGACCAATTTTTTTTGGACTGCCGGCTTGCCGTTGATGAGTAGCGAAGGCGACTAGTGTACTATTTGCAATAATTCAATAAAGAAAGTAAATGGTGTGCTATTCGCTATGCCGATTGTTTTTGTTAGCCAGCTTTACACTCGCCTCGGCCGCATGTGGCGGCTCGTCCATAAGTGGTTCGGTGTCGTATGAAGGTTCGACGTTGGTTGTCAACGGCGCACGTTATGAACGTCCTCAAGGAATATATAAGTGTGGACCGACTACTAATACTTCTGAAGCTATATGTGATGGTTCAAGTCCGCGACCCCGCTATGCGATTAGGTCGATTACGGTACGAATTTATTCTGCTGATGAAAGCGTAGTCACAGACAAACTGAACGAGTTTGGTCTGCCGGCGATTGAGCGAAGTCAGCTACGCGCTGCGGGTTCATTACCTGCGGTTACTTTTTTGACTATTGAAGTGCCGGAATTTTTCGAAGTGCAATGGGCAGAAGCGCTACGACACACGCCACCGATTGCCGGAACTTGGACTAACAACTTTGTCTATTTGGAGCCATTGCAAGTGACTACAAATCCGTCCTCTCGTTGATAGTACAGATGGTAATTCTTAGAAGGTGTACGGGTGGCGTACCAGTGAACATAGAAAAAAAGCCCGTCTAAGTACGGGAGGCGTATCTAAGCGGGCTTCGACAAGGGTCCTATGGTACGGCTGACGTACCTAAACGGGGTCTACCTAGTACGGCTAGCGTACTGGGCATGTCGGCCCGAACAGATTCGTCTTTAAACCAGCCGCCCAAGGGCGTTCGTGTTGCACTGATCTCTAGCTTTCCATCGCAGTGATCAATCGCATAAAAGGTCAGGCCATACAGCGAGCACTGGTGCAAGCCGCCCTGTCTGGTGAGCACGACGAAGCCGGTCTCTATAAGTTCGAGGCGCGCTTTGTTCAGCGTATCCTTGCTTTTCCATCCACGGGGCCGCATGACCTTTTCAAAAGCGATTGAGAGGTCCCCATTGTTTCGCAAGTTGTATTGCGCAACCAGATCGAACAGGAGCTTCACCGCATACGGGGTTAGTTGGGCAAATGAACGACTCCGCAGAAGAGCGAAAGGCAAGGCGGCAAAGCCGCCAGGCTCTCGTTTCAGCTTGGCTTCCTTTAGGGCAGCCTTCGCTGATCTACTCACTCGATATTCCCAAGTACGAATACCGCTTGACGTGTGTTTCGCCGAAGCGAGTTGGCACCCATTCCCATTTATCGTAGAAAAGGTAACCTTTGCCGCGCAGGGTCGCAATAGTGGAATGAAGGCAGTGATCGCCCAGACGTTCAGCCTCGAATCGGTTTAGGCTCTGACCTTCGCGCATGATTGTCAGAATCATAGATTCCTTGGTATCCTGCGGACGTAGTGTTTTAGAAGGCGCATTCTCTTGGCGGGAACATGCGCTTTTTTCTTGAGAAATCATTATGGCCTCCATTACAAGACAATAACCGCTGGAGTAGTTGACGACTTATCGCACAAGTTGGCGTTTTGCTCCTTTGCCATGCTGTCTTCCCATGCCTGAGCTGCTCGGCGAGTGATGATTACTCGCCTTCCAAGACGAATTTCTTGCGGCGCTTTTCCTTCGGCTTTAAGCGTGTAGTAATAAGCTCGGCTAATGTGATACGCCGCTGCAAACTGAGGAATGGTGTAGCTAAGAATTAATTCATTTGAAGTCATTGGCGGCCTCTACTTACGGGCTGCGGTAGATAGTTTCACTTGCTCTTGGATCCACTTATCCAAGTCCTCCTCAAGCCAGCCGACGGCACGGCCTCCGCCAAGCTGAATGCATCGGGGAAACTTGGATTCCCGCATCAGCATGTAGATCTTGGTTTTCTTTATTCCGGTCTTGGCCTCAGCGGCACGCAGTCGTACGATTTGCATTCTCATTGTCCTTGGAAGAGCGCGGTAGTGCGCAAAAGCAAGGTTATGCGGATGAATATTTCTTATATACAACCGCGTCTGGGCAAAGTGAACACGGAGCCTAGTTGCATGTACAACGTGCTTGGCACGAGTTATTTTTTTGTTCGGTTGTATGCCCTTATCCAGGCCAGCGGCTTTGTTGTCGTCGGTGCAAGGTCTCCGTTGCCATTTCGGGACATTTGGACGATTAGAGGCGTAATTTCTAAAGCTGCTTCTGGCGCGCTATTCCATTCACGCTCCAGATAGAATCGTATGGTTTCTTTCTCGAGGTTGTTAAATAGAGCTGCTCTTGCGGCGCCTCCTTTTTGAGCGCGCTTCGTTGCTTCGTACCTTTCGATTTCTTCAGGCTCAAAAAGCAATGTCGAGATAATTTTTCCTGTCTCAGCACTTTTTTTTGCGTCCTTTCGAAGGTAGCCGTTTAATGTAACCCCTTCTTTTTTAATTTGCATAACGATAGGAATAATAGAGTCAGTCTCTGATCTTCTTTTTTTCATCTCATCAATACGTATCCGCAATTCTTTATTCACAAAGTCCATCTCCGCTAATTTCGCAATCAATTGAGATTGGCTAAAGCCCATAGCCTCAATTTCGATCTTTGTAATGGCAATCTTTGCCGCTCTATTTGCTTTGTAATCTTCGATTTGCTCGCGAACGGATTTTTCTTGGGGCATGGTGTAATTAAAGGTTGGAGTTTGCGGAAAATTTTGCCCAAGCTTCCATGAGCTCGCGGCGTTTCTCGAAAAGATCGCTGCGGAAGTAAGCCGCCTCAGTAGCGTCTTGATTCACATGGGATAGGGCAGCTTCGCAGACCTCCCGCGGGAACGATGTCTGCTCAGCGCTCCAGTCGCGGAAAGTCGAGCGGAATCCATGCATCGTAAAGTCCAAGCCTTCACGGCGAAGCAGCATCGTGAAAGCCATATCGCTGAGTGGCTTGTTGCGATCGGTAGCAAATATCAGGGGAGAGTCGTTTGCGATCGTCCGACGTGCCT
Organism: uncultured Noviherbaspirillum sp.; assembly: GCA_963522035.1. Taxonomy (GTDB): domain Bacteria; phylum Pseudomonadota; class Gammaproteobacteria; order Burkholderiales; family Burkholderiaceae_D; genus Noviherbaspirillum_A. The sequence goes on from CAUQYP010000027.1 coordinate 24,617, forward strand.
CCAGTAGTTGTATTGCTCTGCCAGAGAGTGGAATACGATGCTCGCGTCTGGCTTTCATGCGCTCTGCCGGGATAATCCAGCGGCGGCCGCTGAAATCGATTTCTTCCCACTTGGCGCCGCGAGCCTCGCCGGATCGCGCCGCCGTTAGGACCGTGAACTCGATAGCGTCCTTGATTGTGTCGGTGGCGCTGCAATGCCTGATGGTAGCCAAGGCGCCAGCGACAACAGCGTAAGGGCAAGCCTTGAAGTGAGTTACCTTCTTGATGGCCTGTGCCTTAGGGAGAGATCGGTCAACCTGTTCCCACAGCCGCGGATCATGCCCGGTTCGGTAATCACGGGCGGCCGCCCATTCGAGCACAGCGCGGATTCGCTGCTTTACCCTGGAAGCCGTTTCAGTCTTGGTATGCCAAATCGGCTCCAGCGCCTGTAGGATGTCGGCCTTTGAAATAGCCGAAATATCTTTACCCCCAAAAAGGGGAAAAGCATAGGCAGTGAGTGTGTTAATCCACTGGTCGGCATGTTTAGGATTCTTCCAGCCGCTGGCGTGAAGCTTGTGATATTCGACAGCACATTCTTGGAAAGTCTTGCGGGCCATGGTGGCAAGCAAGTTAGCCTGCCGCTGCGCCTTGCGTGCTTCGATAGGATCAATGCCATCAGAGAGCTGCTGGCGGTACTTTCGGGCCTGCTCGCGTGCTTCGGAAAGGGTGCGATCTGAAATTGACCCCAAGCCCATCTCTCGAGCCTTTTTGTTGAGACTGAATCGCAGCACCCACGACTTCGAACCGCCGGTGCTGATTTGAAGGTAAAGCCCGTTGCCATCTAAGTAGTAGCCAGGCTCTTTTTTTGCGTTAACTGCAACAGGACTTAAGAGATTAGCCCGACGGCTGCCCATGGTTCTACCCCCAATTGATAAGCGGATGCCATGATACCGTAAAGAACTACCACGGACAATGAATTACAAAAAACATAATATATTCAATTACTTATCCACTTCCTGCGCACTTATATGAACGCTTGCAAACAGGCATTCTACAGACCGTCTCTCCGCCAAAATTCAATAAGCCCCGTCAGGGGCTTTTTGTATTTCGGCCGATAGAAAAGCCTGTATGGCGCTCGTGGAATATTCCCGGAGCTTATACCAATCCCAAGTTATAAAGTGCCATGAATATTCGTAGGGTGTAATAACCGGAGGGCATTACACCATTGGTCGATGATCAACCGGCTCCAATGGTCGACGATTGGTGTAATGCGCGTTGCTTATTACACCCTGCGAACCTCGCTGATCGGATCGTACTCATCGATTTAATTTGGCGTCTCATGACTTGGGATTGGTATTAGTCATGCAAGACCAAGCACCTCCAGTCAGCACACAGTCGCTGCTCCTCCATCACCTTCCACGCCGCCAGCACGGTAATTCACCGCGCCCTCACTCCCGTTTCCACATCCACAACCCCCGGAATTTCCCGCGTATCCCTCCCGAACTTCCCCTTCAACACATCCACGCCCGACTGCGGTTTTGCCAGTGGCTGCAAGTCCTCCCGACCGCGGCGTGTCTGGGCGGTGTCGGTGCCCAGCGTGCGGTCGCGTTTTTCCACCATGCCGGGCATGGCTTCGCCGTCGCGGTTGAAGGACCAGGCCAGTTTCGGGTCGCCCATGGGCAGCTTGTCGCCGGCGTGGCCTGGCATGCCGGTGCTCCAGACATGCCATGTCTTGCCGTAGCTGTTCATCTTGTCTTTCATCAGCGACTTTTCCGCCACTTTCGGGATGCCCGGCGCAATCAGCTGGCCGGACAGGATCTCGCCGTTGTGCGGGTGCCAGTATTTGCGCTCTTCTTCGGGCAAGGTGCCGAACAGCTTCTCGGAAATGATGTATTCCACGCCATTCATGTTGGCCTTGCCGGTGTTGCCGTCGAATAGCACGCACTGCGCAAAGTCCTCGTTGACCTGGTGGCAGTAATGGTGGGCTTCCATCTGCATTTCCGGCTGGTCCTTCATCGGATGAAAGCCGACCAAGTAGATGTCGAAGCCTTTCAGCGGAGCATTGCCCTGGAGCAGCCTTGCGCCGGCTTCCAGCGTCCTGGTCTTGGCGGATTTGGGCGCGCCGGGGACGGCTGTGTCGGGCGCGGCCGTATCCTGCGCATAGGCTGCCGGTAGCGCGAGGCATGCCGCGGCAAGCAATGTAAGTGTAAGAGGGGCGCGTCGGCCTGGTCTATTCATGGCAGTCCTTTCATGCGGGCTGCTGCATTCACGGCAGGACAGCCCCGGGGTTTCATTATGTGGCAATATATAATGTAACTTTTCGACAGCGTCGACAGCGCCATCGTTCAAGGCATGAATTCAACGCATGAGGAAGATTAAACAGGGCGCGTGAAGACCATGGAAAACATCGACATCACGCAACTGCGCAAGTCGGCTGGCGAGGCGTGCGGCTTGCTGAAGGTGCTGGGCAACCAGGACCGCCTGCTGCTGCTGTGCCAGATGACGCAGGGCGAATATTGCGTGAGCGAGCTGGAAGAGGCGACCGCGATCCGGCAGCCTACCTTGTCGCAGCAGCTGACCGTGCTGCGGGAAGAAAACATGGTGTCGACCCGGCGTGAAGGCAAGCAGGTGTTCTACAGCATTGCCAGCAAGGAAGCGATGGCGATCATGACCGTGCTGTACGAGCTGTACTGCAAGCCTGGCCGGAAAAGGAAGTCCTGAGTCAGTCCTGGCGGCGCCGCAGCTTGTCATGCGCCATCTCGGCCATTTCGTCCATTTCCCAGCCCAGTTGCCGCCGGATTTCCTTGCAGCTGGGCGGCGGCTTGTGTTCGGCCTGGCGCCGTCCCATGTACTCCCGGACCTGCTCCTTGGTCGGCTTCACCGTCTTGACCATTTGCCACCTCCATTCGGCACAGCATGATGCAGCGCTTGCAGCCCCGGGGCAGCGTCGGTGCGACCTGCGGGTAGGCCGGGGAGCACGCTCTACATGACGCCCGCTATCCAAAACAAAACCGTTTTTCTGTTACGACGTATTACAGCGCCTGCAATTGCCTGCACTGTCCGCACCACGGAACTTGACGGCTCGCCACGGGTGGTACGTGGGCACGGTCCGCGCATGGGTTGCGAGGCCGTCAAGTCCTGGATTGCCCGGGTAAGGGCAGGCAGCAGATGCCCCACAGGGCAAGCATCGGCGCATAAAGGCAGAGCAGCTGGAACGCGTGGGGAAGGGCCGCCGACCCGGTATCCGGAAGCGGCGCGTGGCCGGCTTCAAGCGCGGCTGGCGCACGCTTGCGTTGGCTGAAATCGACAGCAATCACTGCGCCCATGTCACGGTCTCCTGTCATCGGCATCGGTTGATGCCGTACGGAAGCAAGGCATGGATTGTGCCAGCGCCGGAAAATGCTGCAAAATCCATCCGGGGAAGGCAATTGCGCAGCGACATGTTCGCCGGCCCGAGAAACGTGCGGCAATGACGCTGGACGCGAAGATGGAAGCGTACGGGATGAACGAACGCGTTCATCCCGGCATGTCTGCTTTCGGCGAACATGTACGCCTCAGCGCATCGCAGCCTGTCACGAGCCGCACAGCCCGCGCGTCTTGCAGTCGTATCAATCACAACTTCATCAAGGAGAAACCATGAACGAAGCAAGACTGCCCTGGACCAAAATTGCCCCAAAGGCCTACCAGGCGCTGGCGGGAGTCGGCGCCGCCCTGGCCGGGTCTACCCTGGGTCCGGCCCTGATCGAGCTGGTGGTGGCCCGCGTGTCGCAGATCAACGGCTGCGCCTTCTGTGTCGACATGCATGCGCGCGAGCTGCGCAAGCTGGGCGAAACCTGGCAGCGCATCAACAGCCTGCAGACCTGGCGCGAAACGGCGTTCTACAACGGGCGGGAACGCGCGGCGCTGCACTGGGCGGAAATGCTGACCCGGCTGACGGACCACCAGGCGGATCACGACAGCGGCTTCACTTTGCTCAGGGAGCACTTCAACGACCAGGAGATCGTCGATCTGTGCTGGGCCATCGCGCAGATCAATGCCTGGAACCGGATGGCGGTGGGCATGCGCCAGCCGCCGTCGAACCTGCCGCTGGAATAAGCGGAAGCCGGGCCGTGCCGCGACTTGCGCTTTCCCCCGTTTCCCCGCCACGCTGTCGCTTGCAATCGGCTGGCCCGTGCTACCATTTTTTCTTCCCGACCATGAAAGGTATGCCATGCCGAATATCCGTATTTCCCCGACCGAAGTGCAGGTCGACGAAACCATCTATACCTTCGAAAGCGCCGGCGTGGCCGACGACTTCGAAGCTTGCGTGGCGACGGTCGACGTCAGCCACTGCGAAACGAAATACCTGTCGGTGGACAAGCGCCGGGCGCATCCGCTGGCGCCGGACGACGAGTTTCCAGTCGATTAGCGCAATGCCATGGAAAGACCGGTGAGGATACAATAGCAACATTCTCACAGGAAATTTCATGATACGCAGCGCCACTGCCGCAGACGCCCAGGCACTCTGCGCCATCTACAATCCTTTCATTCTCCAATCCACCGTCACGTTCGAGGAGGCCGCCATCACGTCGGACGATATGGCCGCGCGTGTCGGCGCGTATGCCGGCCGGCTGCCTTTCCTGGTTGCCGAACTCGACGGCGTGGTGGCCGGCTATGCCTACGCCGCGCCGTGGAAATCGCGCAGCGCGTATCGCCATACCGTGGAAAGCTCGGTCTACGTGGCGCCCGGCTACACCGGCATGGGCCTGGGCTCGAGGCTCTACCAGGCCTTGCTGCAGGACTTGCGCGAGCGCGACGTGCATGCGGTGCTGGCAGGCATCGCCCTGCCCAACAGCGCGAGCATCGGGCTGCACGAAGCCTTCGGGTTCAGCAAGGTCGGCCAGATGCGCGAAGTAGGGCGCAAGTTCGGGCAGTGGCTGGACGTCGGCTACTGGCAACTGGTGCTGGCGCCGCAGCCCTGATGTCCGCGCTCATGACGCCTTCGCGCCCGGCACCGGGAACGGTCGCTGCTGGCGCCGCGCCGGTGGCATCACGCGCAGGCTACCTGCAATTCCTCACCGTGTTCAAGGGCCTGGCTGCGCAGATGATCGTGCTGCATCATCTCGCTTTCTATGGCCCGATGTCGGACCATGTCAGGCCATTTGCGCCCCTGATGGTCGGCTGGCTGGAAGAACATGCGCGCTTCGCCGTGCAGGTGTTCCTGGTGATAGGCGGCTTCCTTGCCGCGCGCTCGCTGTCCGGCGACGGCATGGCGGTACAGGGCGGCAGGGTGGGTGTCACGATTGCGCGCCGCTACCTGGTCCTCGCGCCGCCTTTCATGGTCGCCATATTGCTGACGGTGGGAGCGTCGGCGCTGGCGCGAAGCTGGATGGACCATGACTCGATCTCGGCGGCGCCGACGCTGGCGCAGCTGCTCGCCCATGCCCTGCTGCTGCATGACCTGCTGGGCTATGAGGCGCTGTCGGCCGGCGCCTGGTATGTGGCCATCGACTTCCAGCTCTATGCACTGTTTGCGCTGCTGGTATGGGCCTGCAGCCGTGCGGCACGCCATGTGCCGACAGCAGGCAATTGGCTATTGCCGGCAGTGGTCGTCCTGCTGCTGTGCGGCTCGCTGTTCTGGTTCAATCGCGATGATGGATTCGATGCCTGGGCCCTGTATTTCTTCGGCAGCTACGGGCTGGGCGCGCTGGCCTGCTGGGCCAGCAATGCGGCCGGAAAACTGCAGCGGCAGCGTAGGCTGGCACTGGCGCTGGCCCTGCTGGTGCCGGCGGTCGTGGCGCTGGCGCTGGACTTCCGCAGCCGCATTGCGCTGGCGCTGCTGGCAGCCGCCTTCATTGCCTGGGCTGCGCAGCAGCCGGCGCTCCGTGACCGTGCGGCGCCTTCCGCGCTGCTCTGGCTCGGCCGCATTTCCTATTCGGTGTTCCTCGTGCATTTCGGGGCCTGCCTGGTCGTCAACGCCGCTTTTACCCGCTTCGCGCCTGCAACTGCAGGGTGGCAGGGGGCCGGTATGATGGTGGCGTGGGCTGCCAGCGTGGCTGCCGGCGCGATTTTTTATCGGCTGGTGGAAGCGCCGATCGGCGGCCTGCTCACGCGGGCGCGGACATTGGCCATGCCGGGGCCGGCTGCTTCCGCCCCGCCATCGAACCGACCCTGACGCAGGCAATCCGCCTCGATACCGGACACTGGATACTGGAGCACTGTGGACTATCCCGGAAATAACCCGACCCTGAAGCAGGGCGAAGCCGCACATCCGGCCATTGCGCTTGGGCTGGCCAATCGAAGACAGGCATTGGCCCGCCAGCCCTGGGTCAGCTATGCGCTGGTGCTGGTCAATGTCGCGGTGTGGCTGCTGACGCTCCTGTCCGGCGCGGCCTTGCTGCAGGCGCCCGCCGACCAGATGCTGGTCTGGGGCGGCAATGCCGCCTCCGAAGTGCAGCGCGGGCATTGGTGGCGCCTGCTCACCGCGGTCTTCCTGCACAGTGGGCTGATGCACCTGGCGATGAACATGGCGGCGCTGCTCTGCAGCGGGCCGACGGTGGAGCGGGTGTACGGCAGCCGCCGTTTCCTGCTGCTGTACCTCGGCGCCGGCCTTGCCGGCAGCGCGCTGAGCCTGCATTTTTCAGCGCAGCAGGCAACGGCGGTCGGCGCTTCCGGCGCCGTGTTCGGCGTGGCCGGCGCGTTGCTGGTGGCCGCGCTGCGGCATCGCCGCTTCCTGCCGACCGTGCTGAGCGTCTATACGCTGGGCGGCATCGGCCTGCTGATGCTGGACGCACTGGTGCGCGGTTTCGGCAGCGAGCGGGTCGACAACGCTGCCCACGTCGGCGGCCTTCTGGCCGGCTGCCTGCTGGCGCTGATCCTGCCCGAACGCATCAGCGGCCGCCACGGTGCGCGCGAAGCCAGGTGGCGCAC
>CAUQYP010000028.1:0-30741 GCA_963522035.1 uncultured Noviherbaspirillum sp.
CTGGCGACGCGTCGCCGTCTAACGGGGATCCACGTCAAAGGCAGCGTCAAAAGCACCTGCAACTGCAACTGCAACTGCAACTGCAACTGCAACTGTCGCTGCGCGGGCAACGGCAACTGTCGCTGCGCAACATGCAATATTGTTTACAGACCGGCTCGGGCAAGTCAGCACGAAACTACTCTACGTTGGCCCGGCCGAAGAGGCGGCCCTGATAAGCTCGATGACGACCTGCTGCACCCGCCGGTCCAGTCCCAGCGCCACATGGCCGATGCCATTGAGCTCGATATTGCGCGCACCGGGAAGATGGGACGAGAGTTGCGGCGACACGATGTTGTCCTGGTGGGAAAATATCGAGACGAACAGCGGCCGCAGTCCAGGGTCTTCGCGGCGGGCCAGGCTGTCCAGCCAGTCGCTGCAGCGTCCGTTTTCCGCGCTTCCGGTCCAAAGCATTTCCCTGACATTTTGTCCGGCGCCGAATCGGGCAAGGCCGGTACCGCGGTGCGGCGTGCCCAGGGTGATGACTTTCGCGATGCGGCCCGCGCCATGGTCGCGCAGGTAGGCGCGCGCAACCAGTCCGCCCATGCTGTGTGCGACGATGACCAGCCGCTGCTGTCCCGTTTCGCGGCAAATCTCTTCTATCCGTTCATGCAGCGCCGGCACGAACTGGTCGATGCTGGCCAGCATCGGTTCCAGGTCGATGCCGTAGTGCCCGATGCCCGCGCGGGATAGTGCGCGGCTCATCGAATGCCAGTAACCGCTATTGCAGCCATAACCGTGCACCAGCAGCACCGGTAGCGTGCCGGCCTTGCCCGGACGATTGCGGAAGGTACAAAAACCCATGGTCCAGGACGAGGAAATCATCGACGCGCGGTATTCCTGCAAGAACAGCCGCGCTACCGCCAGTCGGCGAAGCCGGTGGTCAAGCGGCGTTTCGCTGCGGTAAACCCAGGAAAGGCCGAAGTTGTTGGCGGTAATCGCCATGCGAACCAGCAATACGGTGGCCGCCGCGATCACAGCCGCAAGCCAGTGACTGCCCCATCCAGCGTAACGCACCAGCAGCAGGTAAATGGCGGCTGCACATAGCAGTTGTATCGCAAGGAGCGTGCGGGTGACCCGAATGACCATAGGGAGAAGGGCGGTCGCTCAGCGGCAGCGCATGCCTAGCGGCGCCGGGTCAGCTTGCGTTTGCCCAGGGTGAGCGGCAAACGTACCAGGCGGGTACGGGCGAGCCTGTCGTGCAAGAACTGGCGGTCCGGACTGAAGTAGATGGTCAGCGCCCAGGCAATCATGCTGGCAGCGGGAAGCAGGACCAGCATCCAGCCTTTTGCATTGACCAGCCAGGCCAGCAGCAGGCCAGGGAGGAACCACATCCAGGCAAGCACATACCGCAGCAAGGCTTGCCAGGCGGGCAGCGGATCGCCATTCGCCCGTTCGACCCGTATGCGCCAGGTTTTCATCGCGAGCGTCTGGCCGCCGTGCACCCAGAACCACGAGAAATAAGCCGCCAGCACGAGAAATAGCCAGGCCTCCATGGCGCCGCGCAGGTAGAGCCCATGCCGCTGCTGCGTCAGCGTCGAGAACAGGTAACCGGCAATGAACAGTACGCCGAATAGCAGCATGGCTTCATAGACCATGCAGGCCAGGCGCACCTTCAACGGAGGAATGGCTTGTGTTTCCAAGATAAATACTTATTGTGTCACTGGCGCTTGCACCGGCTGTTGCCGGAGGACGGATTTCGACGGCGGAACCAGCTTGTTCTTGTCGGAGGCAGCCGGCGGCAGGTTGGTCACGCGCTTTTTGGCGACCGCTTCGTCCGCAAGCTTCTTTTTCTGTTCGTCAGGGAGTTGCTGATACTCCTCCCACTGCGCAGTCTTCTGGTCCGGCTCCAGCTTTTTCGTCCGGGAATAGCTTTCACGGGCGACACGCCTTTGATCCGGCGTCAGCTTTGCCCAATCGCGCATGCGCTCCTGCATTCTCGCCTGCTGTTCAGGGGACAGGCTGGAGTAGCGCTTGGTTAGTTCTATCCATTTCTTCTTGCGTGCGCCTTCCAGCCGGTCCCAGTCAGCCGCCAGGGGCGCCAGCGCCAGCTGTTGCTCCGGATTCAACTCTGCCCACAGCGGCTTGGCGAGCGGCGCCTGCCGGGCCGGCGCTGCGGACCTGGACTGCACCGCCGGCTGCGCGCCGACGCTATGCGCAAATGAAGGGCTGGTCAGTAGCGTGCCGATGCACGCGAGCGCAACGGCAATTCGGCCTGCTGCCTGCAACATGTCATTCGCCATGCTGCGCAAGATAGGCATTGAAACCGTGATCGATGTATGCGGTCAGCGGCAGCTCGTCGGAAAGAAGCATCGCGTCTATTTCCGCAAGATCGACGATATGCTGCTTTTTTTCCGCCTGATACATGCCGACCAGCGAGACGAAGACGACGATCACCGGCAGAGCCAGGCTCATCCGGCCGAGCCAGGAAAGCGGCCGGCCGAAAAATCCGTCGCCAGCACGGCCATAAGGCGATGCAGGATGCATGACGACGGCATGTCGGGCGGTGTCGGGTTTCTTGCGGGAGAGTGCCCGCTGTCGTGCTTCAGCCAGGCGGTTGGTGCTTGCGGCGGGGAGGTGGTCGAGGTTTTCATTCAGCGCATGCCGGATGCGGTATGCGAAATTGATTTCTTTGGTGTTCATAAACGTATTCCTCTGGATTTCAGGGCATGAGCCAGGGTGTGTGTCGCTCGCGAGCAGTGGGTCTTTACGCTACCCTCGGAACATCCCATGATCGCGGCGGTTTCCGCGACGTCCATATCCTGCCAATAACGTAGAAGAAACGCTTCTCGTTGACGTCCCGGCAGCTTTTGTACTTCTGCATCGATCGCATTGAGCACCTGGTCGCGCGACACCTTGTCCTCGCTGGACTCGGCAGCCATGCTGCCTTCCTCCGCTTCGAAGGTTTCCAGCACATCGTGCTGATCGCTGTCGTCGCCATTGCCGCGCATCCCGGAAAACAGGGTCACCCAGGTATTCCTGACCTTCTCGCGACGAAAAAAATCGTGGATGGTATTTTGAAGGATGCGCTGGAACAGCATCGGCAGTTCGGCCGCTGGCTTGTCACCGTACTTTTCTGCCAGCTTGATCATCGCATCCTGCACGATGTCGAATGCCGCCTCGTCCCGCCGCACCGCAAATGCAGCCTGCTTGAACGCACGACGTTCGACGCTTTGGAGAAAGTCGGAGAGTTCTTTGTCGGAGGCCATTCGGTACGACGCGCTCGTGTTGCCGGCGCTAAGGGTGAAAGAGTCGAAAACCCGGGGAGCCTGCTGATGCGAATTTGCAATTTTGCGCATGCTAGCAAAAAACCCTTCCGTTGTGCGCTTTTTCTGGCTGGAATGGCAGCGGTTTGGCCGATCTTGCAAAGAATTTATCTTGACCAATAGTGCATCACGCAGTACCGTATCGTTCCCCCGCAACTCGGGGTGTTTCATGTCTTTCGGCGCGCGCCCCATGATGATGCCGCCGACGAAGACGCGCTTCATTTGAAAGCTGTTTGCTCTAACCCGCGCCAAAAGCGCGAGAAACCCGCACAAGAACCCAGAACCTCCGGCTGAACGAGTGGCGTTTAGCGTCGATTTGAACCGCATACAACCCTGCGCGACGAACCGGCGTGACCGCACAAGGAAGGGATGCCCCAGGACTGTTTCAACGGCGGTTTCGTCAGGAGAGAGCATCCGATCAATCTCCATTGGGACCTTGAAAGGACTTGGTAATGACCCAGGAAATACTCACCGGCGCAGACATCGTCGTCCGCTGCCTGGCCGAAGAAGGTGTTGAACACGTTTTCGGCTATCCCGGCGGCGCCGTGCTCTACATCTACGACGCCATCTTCAAGCAAGACAAATTCCAGCACATCCTGGTCCGCCACGAGCAGGCCGCCATCCATGCGGCAGATGCGTATTCGCGCAGCTCGACCAAGGTCGGCGTGGCGCTCGTGACTTCCGGACCGGGCGTGACCAATGCGGTAACGGGCCTGGCGACCGCCTACATGGATTCGATCCCGATGGTGATCATTTCCGGCCAGGTGCCGTCCACCGCCATCGGCCAGGACGCGTTCCAGGAGTGCGACACCGTCGGCATCACCCGTCCGTGCGTCAAGCACAACTTCCTCGTGAAGGACGTGAAGGACCTGGCGATGACGATGAAGAAAGCGTTCTACATCGCCACGAGCGGCCGTCCCGGCCCGGTGCTGGTCGACATTCCCAAAGACATTTCCATGCATACCTGCGCGTACGAGTATCCGAAGGAACTCGAAATGCGCTCGTACAAGCCGGTGGACAAGGGGCACGCCGGCCAGATCCGCAAGGCGATGCAGCTGCTGCTGTCCGCCGAACGGCCGATGATCTACAGCGGTGGCGGCGTGATCCTGGCGAACGCATCGCCCGAGCTGAACAAGCTGGTCGACCGCCTCGGTTTCCCGTGCACCAACACGCTGATGGGCCTGGGCGCATACCGCGCCTCGAGCGACAAGTTCGTCGGCATGCCTGGCATGCATGGCACGTATGAAGCCAATATGGCGATGCAGCACTGCGATGTGCTGATCGCCATCGGCGCCCGCTTCGACGACCGCGTGATCGGCAACCCCAAGCATTTCGCGTCCCATCCGCGCAAGATCATCCATATCGACATCGACCCGTCGTCGATCTCCAAGCGGGTCAAGGTCGACATACCCATCGTCGGCAACGTGAAGGACGTGCTGCAGGAACTGCTGGCTCAGATCGAGACCGCCGACGCGCAGTCGATCCGGCCGAATCCGGCAGCGCTGGAGAGCTGGTGGGTGCAGATCAACCAGTGGCGCGAGCGTGACTGCCTGAAGTACCCGACTTCGCGCGAAGTCATCAAGCCGCAGTCGGTGGTGCAGAAGGTCTGGGAAATTACCGATGGCGATGCCTTCATCACCTCCGACGTCGGCCAGCACCAGATGTGGGCTGCGCAGTACTACAACTTCGACAAGCCGCGCCGCTGGATCAATTCCGGCGGCCTCGGCACCATGGGCGTGGGACTGCCTTACGCAATGGGCGTGCAGATGGCCAACCCCGACGCCACCGTCGCCTGCATTACCGGCGAGGCGTCGATCCAGATGTGCATCCAGGAACTGGCGACCTGCAAGCAGTACCACCTGACGCCCAAGATCATCCTGCTCAACAACCGTTTCCTGGGCATGGTCCGGCAATGGCAGCAGATCGATTACGGCTCGCGTTATTCCGAGTCCTACATGGATTCGCTGCCGGACTTCACGATGCTGGCCGAGTCCTTCGGACACGTCGGCATGAAGATCGAGAATCCGAACGACGTCGACGGCGCACTGCGCGAGGCATTTGCGATGAAGGACAGGCTGGTGTTCATGAACTTCATCACGGACCAGACCGAGAACGTCTGGCCGATGGTCAAGGCCGGCAAGGGCCTGACTGAAATGCTGCTGGGTTCGGAGGATCTGTAATGCGCCATATCGTCTCTGTTTTGCTGGAAAACGAAGCCGGCGCCCTGTCCCGCGTGGTGGGGCTGTTTTCCGCCCGCGGCTACAACATCGAAACCCTGACCGTCGCACCGACCGAGGATCCGACGCTGTCGCGCATGACCATCGTCACGTCGGGTTCGGACGACGTGATCGAGCAGATCACCAAGCACCTGAACCGGCTGATCGAAGTCGTCAAGGTGGTCGACCTGACCGAGGGTGCGCACATCGAGCGTGAGCTGATGCTCATCAAGGTGCGTGCCGTAGGCAAGGAACGTGAAGAGATGAAGCGCACCGCGGACATCTTCCGCGGCCGCATCATCGACGTCACCGAGAAAACCTACACGATCGAGCTGACCGGCAACAAGGGCAAGCTCGACGCGTTCATCGACTCCATCGACCGCAGCGCCATCCTTGAAACGGTACGCACCGGCGGCTCCGGCATCGGCCGCGGCGAGCGCATCCTCAAAGTTTAACCAGCCACCAACGAAAACATCTTAGGAAGATCATGAAAGTTTTTTACGACAAAGACTGCGACCTGTCCCTCATCAAGGGCAAGAATGTCGCCATCATCGGCTACGGCTCCCAGGGCCACGCTCATGCGCAAAACCTCAACGACTCCGGTTGCAAGGTCACCGTCGGCCTGCGCCGCGGCGGCGCTTCCTGGAACAAGGTCCAGGCGGCTGGCCTGAACGTGGCCGAGGTCGATGAGGCAGTCAAGGCGGCCGACGTCATCATGATCTTGCTGCCGGACGAGAACATCGCCCAGGTCTACAACGAAAATGTCGCGCCGAACGCCAAGGAAGGCGCCGTGCTGGCGTTTGCCCACGGCTTCAACGTGCATTACGGCCAGGTCGTGCCGCGCGCCGACCTCGACGTGATCATGATCGCACCGAAGGCGCCGGGCCACACCGTGCGCTCGACCTACGCACAGGGCGGCGGCGTGCCGCACCTGGTCGCAATCTACCAGGACAAGTCCGGCAATGCCCGTGATATCGCGCTGTCGTATGCGATGGCCAACGGCGGCGGCCGTGCCGGCATCATCGAGACCAACTTCCGCGAAGAGACCGAGACCGACCTGTTCGGCGAGCAGGCCGTGTTGTGCGGCGGCACCGTGGAACTGATCAAGGCCGGTTTCGAGACGCTGGTCGAGGCAGGCTATGCACCTGAAATGGCCTACTTCGAATGCCTGCATGAGCTGAAGCTGATCGTCGACCTGATCTACGAAGGCGGCATCGCCAACATGAACTACTCGATCTCCAACAATGCGGAATACGGCGAGTATGTGACCGGCCCGCGCATGGTCACCGAAGACACCAAGAACGCGATGCGCCAGGTGCTGAAGGATATCCAGACCGGCGAATATGCGAAGAGCTTCATCCTGGAAAACAAGGCCGGCGCACCGACCCTTATTTCCCGCCGCCGCCTGACCTCGGAGCACCAGATCGAGGAAGTTGGCGCCAAGCTGCGCGCGATGATGCCGTGGATCGCCAAGAACAAGCTGGTCGATCAAAGCAAGAACTGATCTGGTTTAATGCGACACCAAAAGCTGTGCATTGCGCGCAGCTTTTTTTTCGCCTGTTTTGGGGAACACATGATGAAGAAACTCGCAGCATTGATGGTTGCCGCCGCCATGGCGTCCGGTGCATCGGCGCAGGCGCCGCAACCGTCGCAACCGTTCCAGACCAGCGGCACGCTGGTCGTGGTGCCGGCCTCCGGCGAGGTACGCCTTGCCAACGACGAAGCAGTACTCACGCTGATGGTGGAAGAGCAGGACAAGGACAAGTTGGCCGCGGCGTCGCGGGTCAACCAGAAAATGAAGCAGGGTACCGAGATCGTCAGGCGGCAGGACCCGGGCGCGGTGTTGCAGACGCGGGGCTACTACACGTATCCGGTCTACCCTGAAAACCAGTCGCCGCGTGCGCCAGGCACGCGCCTGCAACCGGTAGGCTGGCGCGTCGGGCAATATCTCGATGTGACGACGACCAGCCTTCCGACGCTGCCGGCCACCGTTGCGGCTGCACAAAAAGTGCTCGCGGTGAACAGCCTTCGCTTCGGTCTCTCTTCGGCAAGCGCGAGGAAGCTCGACGAGGAGCGCATCGCCGCAACGTACCGCAACCTTGGCGAACGGATCGCGGCAATTTCGCGCGCAATGGGTCGTAACCCCGGTGACGCGGTCCTCGACACACTCGATTTCGAAGGCTCGGGCAATTACGTGCAGCAGGAAGCCGCGCCCAAGATGATGCGCTCGGCCGCAATGCAGGACGCGCCGGCGGTGGAGGAACCCAGCTTCGAGCCCGGGGAGACCACACTGCAAATGCGTGCGGTCGGCAAGGTCCGGTTCCGGTGAGACCGCGAAGGTTACTTTTAGGCAGCGCTCGTCTAGAATAGCGACGTTTTAACCTGTCCGCCGTAGCGTCATCGAACCCATGTGCGCATCCGTTGTCTGTTTCGCGGGCGCACGGCGCGACCATGCCGGTCTACTCGCATCTTACTGAACGGAAAAATATGGGTACATTCAACCGGCGCAAGCCCAAGGGCAACGTCACGCAATTTCCAAAGTCGCCGCGTTCCTTGCGTCACGGCCTGCGTCGTGCGCCGCCCGAAGTGCCGGCCGCATCGACGGTTACACGCCGGCGCCGCGGTATCTATCTTCTGCCGAACGCCTTTACCACGGCAGCCCTGTTCTTTGGCTTCTATGCCATCGTGATGGCGATGAACCTGAAGTTCGACCAGGCTGCCATCGGCATCTTTGCGGCGATGGTGCTGGACGCGGTCGACGGCCGGGTTGCGCGCCTGACCAACACCCAGAGCGAATTCGGCGCCCAGTACGACAGCCTCTCGGACATGGTGTCATTCGGCGCCGCGCCGGCATTGATCATGTATGAATGGTCGCTGCGCGGCCTCGGCAAGTGGGGCTGGCTCGCCGCTTTTGTCTATTGCGCCGGTGGCGCGCTGCGCCTGGCACGTTTCAATACCAACATTGCCGTCGTCGACAAGCGCTATTTCCAGGGCTTGCCCAGCCCGGCAGCCGCGGCGCTGGTCGCCGGTTTTGTCTGGGTCATGGACGACCTGCGTTACGCGGGCACCCAGCTGACCTGGGCTGCGTGGGGCATCACGCTGTTCGCAGGACTGACCATGGTAACCAACGTTCCTTTCTATAGTTTCAAGGACATTAACTTCCGCAAGTCGGTGCCCTTCATCGCCGTCTTTGTCATCGTCCTGCTGTTCGTTGCCGTGTCGAGCGACCCGCCCAAGGTACTGTTCGGGCTGTTCATCCTGTATGGCCTTTCCGGCTATGCGATCTTCTTCTGGCGCATGTTCAAGGGCAAGCCGGTCAGCATCGTGCAGACCCGTCCGGAACCCGACCACGTCGATGAACACGACTAAGCTGCCTAACAGGCATACAGTGTCACCAATACAGACCCGACTTTCGTCATCACCAGGAGAGCAGCCATGGCCGCCAGCGCAGAAAAACTGATCATTTTCGACACCACCTTGCGTGACGGCGAACAGTCTCCGGGCGCATCGATGACCAGGGACGAAAAGATACGCATCGCCCGCCAGCTCGAGCGACTGAAGGTCGACATCATCGAAGCCGGCTTCGCGGCATCGTCGCAGGGCGACTTCGAAGCCATCCGCTCCATCGCGGGCATTATCAAGGACTCCACGGTCTGCTCGCTGTCGCGCGCCAACGACCGCGACATTGCCCGTGCCGCAGAAGCGCTGGCCGCGGCGCCACGCAAGCGCATCCATACCTTCATTGCGACCTCGGCCCTGCACATGGAAAAGAAGCTGCGCATGACGCCGGACCAGGTGCATGAGCAGGCCAAGCTGGCGGTGCGCTTCGCCCGCCAGTTCACCGACGACGTCGAGTTCAGCCCGGAAGATGGCAGCCGCTCGGACATGGACTTCCTTTGCCGCGTGATCGAGTCCGTCATCAAGGAGGGCGCGACCACGATCAATTTCGCCGACACCGTCGGCTACGGCGTGCCCGAACTGTACGGCCAGATGATACGCAGCCTGCGCGAGCGCATTCCCAATGCCGACAAGGCAGTCTGGTCGGTGCATTGCCATAACGACCTCGGCATGGCGGTGGCCAATTCGCTGGCCGGCGTGATGATCGGCGGCGCACGCCAGGTCGAGTGCACCATCAATGGCCTTGGCGAACGTGCGGGCAACACCGCGCTGGAAGAAATCGTGATGGCGGTGCGGACGCGGCGCGACCATTTCAATCTCGACATTGGCGTCGATGCCTCGCAGATCGTGCCGACCTCGAAGCTGGTTTCGCAGATTACCGGCTTTGCGGTACAACCGAACAAGTCGGTGGTCGGCGCGAATGCGTTCGCCCACGCGTCGGGCATCCACCAGGATGGCATCCTGAAGGCACGCGACACCTACGAGATCATGCGCGCGGAAGACGTGGGCTGGACCGCCAACAAGATCGTGCTGGGCAAGCTGTCGGGCCGCAATGCGTTCAAGCAGCGGCTGGAAGAACTGGGCATCAAGCTCGAGTCGGAGTCGGAAGTCAATGCCGCGTTCGGACGCTTCAAGGAGCTTGCAGACCGCAAGTCGGACATTTTCGACGAAGACATCATGGCGCTGGTGTCGGACGAACAGCAGTCGCACGAGAAGGAACACTACCGTTTTGTGTCGCTGTCCCAGCATTCCGAAACAGGCGAAAAGCCGACAGCGGATATCGTGTTTTCCGTCGATGGCCAGGAAGTGCATTGCACCGGGCAGGGCAATGGCCCGGTCGACGCCATCGTCAACGCCATCGAGTCGAATGCACAGAGCGGCTGCGAACTGCTGCTGTTCTCGGTCAATGCCATCACCACCGGCACGCAGTCGCAAGGCGAGGTGACCATGCGGCTGTCCAAGGCGGGACGCATCGTCAATGGCGTCGGCGCCGACCTCGACATCGTCGTCGCCTCCGCCAAGGCCTACCTGTCGGCGCTGAACAAGCTCCATTCCAAGATGGAAAAACTGAATCCGCAGCTTTGACGAAAATCGGCCAGGGAAGCGATAGGCCTGCCTGCGAGCTTGGCTTCGGCGCATTTCGTGCTAAGGTTCTTGCCAGTTTATTATTGCCTGGCGCTGGCGCCGGTTCCCTTTTCGTCACTCTCTGCCGGTCTTCCATTTCTCACCGGCAGCAACGCTGCCTATGACTCATATCGTTATCCTGGGTTGCGGCTTCGGCGGTCTCGAAGCTGCGCGCACGCTGGCCCGCGCCGACGTGCGGATCACACTGATCGATCGTAGCAACCATCACCTTTTCCAGCCGCTGCTTTACCAGGTTGCCACGGCGGGTCTGTCGGGTCCGGCCATCGCGGCGCCGATCCGCCATATCCTGGCGCGTCAGCGCAACCTGACGACGCTGATGGGCTCGGTAGCATCGGTCGACGTCGACCGGCGCATGGTCATGCTGAGCGACGGCGGGGTCATTCCGTATGACCACCTGATTGTCGCGACCGGCTCGACCCATAGCTACTTCGGGAATGACAAATGGGCGGAGTTTGCGCCCGGCCTGAAATCGCTGGGCGATGCCTTCGAGATCCGGCGCCGCATCCTGATGAGCTTCGAACATGCTGAGCGGGAGGTCGATGAAGAGACGCGCTCGGCATGGCTGACCTTCGCCGTGGTTGGCGGCGGCGCAACCGGCGTGGAAATGGCCGGGACCATGACCGAAATAGGCCGCTATACGCTCAATGGCGAATACCGGCGGATCGACTCGCGCAAGGCGAGGGTCGTGCTGATCGAGGGAAGCGACCGCGTGTTGCCGCCTTACCCGCCGGACTTGTCGGAGAAGGCGCGTATCCAGCTCGAGAAGCTCGGCGTCGAGGTCCGTACTGGCTGCCGCGTCACCGATATCGACGCGAATGGCGTCACCTACACCGGGCCCAATGGCGAAGAGCGCCTGGCCGCCAAGACCGTCATCTGGTCGGCCGGGGTCGCCGCTTCGCCCATCGGCAAATCGCTCGGCGTACCGCTGGACCGCGCCGGCCGGGTGCCGGTCGGGCCGGACCTGAGCATCGCCGGACATCCCGAAATATACGTGGTCGGCGACCTCGCGGCGGCCACATCCGACGGCAAGCCGGTACCCGGTGTCTCTCCTGCGGCCAAGCAGATGGGCCGCACGGCGGCACGCAATATCCTGTTGCGAATCCAGGGCAAGGCGCCGGAGACATTCCGGTACAAGGACTATGGCTCGCTGGCGACCATAGGCCGAAAGTCGGCTGTCGCCCAGGTAGGCAAGATCAAGTTTTCCGGGCTTCCCGCCTGGCTGTTCTGGCTTTTCGTGCATGTCTATTTCCTGATCGGGTTCCGTAGCCGGCTGATGGTGCTGACCGATTGGGCATGGGCTTATTTCACCTTCAAGCGCAATGCACGCCTGGTCGTCGGCACGGACGAGGCCCCTGATGTGCTGGAAGGTGGGCGTCCAGTGCGGCGGCGCGGCATCGATCAGGTCGGGTAAGTGCGGCTATCGGCTGTTGCTATTACAATCAGCCTTTTTCAACCCCCAGTCCCTGCGACTGTTTTGATGGACATTCCATGCGCGCTATAGAAATCACCAAGCCCGGAGCACCCGACGTACTGCAACTCTGCGAGCGGCCAATGCCGGTTGCCAAGGCGGGCGAAGTCATCATCAAGGTCCATGCCGCCGGTATCAACCGTCCCGACGTATTGCAGCGTACCGGCAACTACCCGGTCCCACCGGGCGCGTCCGATCTGCCGGGGCTGGAAGTAGCCGGTGAAATCGTCGACGGCGAACTGGCTGGCAGCGGGTTTTCCAAGGGCGACATGGTGTGCGCGCTGGTGCAGGGTGGCGGCTATGCGGAATATTGTGCAGCACCGATCGAACAATGCCTGCCGATTCCGAAGGGGCTTTCCGCAGTCGAGGCGGCGTCGCTTCCGGAAACTTTCTTTACCGTATGGAGCAATGTATTCGACCGCGCCCGTTTGTCGGACGGGGAAACCCTGCTGGTACAGGGCGGCTCGTCGGGCATCGGCGTGACGGCGATCCAGCTGGCCAGCGCAATGGGCCATCGCGTCTTCGCGACAGCCGGGTCAGACGACAAATGCCGCGCCTGCGTCGACCTCGGCGCGGAAAAGGGCATCAACTATCGCAACGAGGACTTCGCGGAAGTGGTCAAGGAGGCGACCGGCGGCAAAGGTGTCGATGTGGTGCTGGACATGGTCGCCGGCGACTACCTGCCGCGGGAAATCAGTTGCCTGGCGGACGATGGCCGTATCGTCATCATCGCCCTGCTGGGCGGCGCCAAGGCGTCGATCAACCTTGGCGACGTACTGCGCCGCCGTCTGACCATCACTGGCTCGACGCTGCGGCCGCGCCCGGTCGCCTTCAAGGCAGCGATTGCCGCCAAGCTGCAGGAAAAGGTCTGGCCGCTGCTCGAGGCTGGCAAGATCAAGCCCGTCATTTTCAAGACATTCCCGCTCGAGCAGGCGGCACAGGCGCATACGCTGATGGAGTCCAGCACGCACGTCGGCAAGATCGTGCTCGAAGTCGTCTGAACCCTTCTGCCTGGCGATTGCCTGGCGCTGGCCGACTGGACCATCCCGGGTCAGGCATCGGGCTATCCCGCCCGCTAATTTGACCCGGTTTGACGCGCCGCGCTAAAATGACGGGTTATTGAAAATTCAGAAAATATGCGCCGCAAATTCATCGCTGGTAACTGGAAAATGAACGGAAGCCTTGCCGCCAACGCGGCGCTGCTGTCCGGTATTCAAGCCAACCTGGGCTCGCCGAACTGTGACGTGGCGGTTTGTGCGCCCGCACCTTATTTGGACCAGTGCCGCAGCGCGCTGTCCGACAGCGCGATCGCCTGGGGGGCGCAGGATCTTTCGTCCCACGAGTCGGGCGCCTACACCGGCGAAATATCTGCGGCGATGCTGATGGATTTCGACTGCATCTACGTTATTACTGGCCATTCGGAGCGGCGCGCCTACCATGGTGAGAGCGACGAACTGGTTGGACGCAAGGCGGCGCGGGCGCTGTCTGCCGGCTTGAGGCCTATCGTATGTGTAGGCGAGACCCTGGAAGAGCGCGAGTCGGGCCGCACCGAGCAGGTGGTGCAGCGGCAGCTGGAAGCCGTGCTGAAGGAAGTTGCCGATGCAGACCTGGTCAGGCTGGTTATCGCCTACGAGCCTGTGTGGGCAATCGGCACTGGCAAGACTGCCACGCCGCAAATGG
This sequence comes from uncultured Noviherbaspirillum sp., assembly GCA_963522035.1. Classification (GTDB taxonomy): domain Bacteria; phylum Pseudomonadota; class Gammaproteobacteria; order Burkholderiales; family Burkholderiaceae_D; genus Noviherbaspirillum_A. The sequence goes on from CAUQYP010000028.1 coordinate 13,710, forward strand.
CGCAGGAGGTGCATGCCTTCCTCCGTGGCCGCCTCGCTGCACGCCATGCCGCGGCTGCCACGCAGATACAGATACTCTACGGCGGCAGCATGAAGCCGGACAATGCCGCTGACCTGCTGGCGATGGAAGACATCGATGGTGGCCTGATCGGCGGCGCGGCCCTCAAGGCAGCAGATTTCCTGGCAATTATTCACGCCGCGGCGTAATGCTCTAACTTTTTGAACTGGAATTTTTCGCAATGAACACACTGCTTACTGCCATGGTCGTCATTCAGGTGCTTTCCGCACTGACGATCATTGGCCTAGTCTTACTGCAACACGGGAAGGGTGCCGATATGGGCGCCGCATTCGGATCCGGCGCTTCCGGCAGCCTGTTCGGCGCAACCGGTTCATCCAACTTTCTGTCGAAATCGACCGGCGTTGCTGCTGCAATCTTCTTCAGCGCTACCCTGGGCCTGGCCTTCCTCGGCAACCGGCCGGCTGCGTCGGTGACTGGCGGTGTCATGGATAATCTGCCCGCAAGCACCGCACCGGCCAGCACCGTCCCGGCCACACCGGCGCCAGCACCTGTCGCACCGGTGGAGCAGGGTCAGTCGGGTCAGATTCCAAAGTAAAAAATTTTACGTTTTGTGCATTTGCCGGACGAAATCGTGCATTGAATAAAGAGTGCAGACCGGTTAAAATGCAGGGCTTGCCGACGTGGTGAAACTGGTAGACACGCTATCTTGAGGGGGTAGTGGCGAAAGCTGTGCGAGTTCGAGTCTCGCCGTCGGCACCAAAACAATAAAGCCAGCTGGGGACATCCTAAGCTGGCTTTTTCTCGAGAATGTTGTTTAGTTTGCAAGCGCATTTGCAGCGACTGGCCATTCAGCCTGAACATTCATCATACGGCGACCCATCGTGAACCTCGAAAACTATCTCCCCGTACTCCTGTTCATCCTCGTCGGCATCGGCGTGGGTATCGCGCCCCAGGTGCTTGGCCGTGTGCTGGCGCCGCACCGGCCCGACGTACAAAAGAACTCACCCTACGAATGCGGCTTTGAGGCATTCGAAGACGCGCGCATGAAGTTCGACGTGCGTTACTACCTTGTCGCTATTTTATTCATCCTGTTTGACCTGGAAACAGCGTTCTTCTTCCCTTGGGGTGTTGCCATGCGCGACCTCGGCTGGGCCGGCTTCGTCACGATGCTGATCTTCATCGTCGAGTTTGTCGTCGGTTTCTGGTACATCTGGAAGAAGGGCGCTCTGGATTGGGAATAAGCCATGTCTCTTGAAGGTGTCATGAACGAAGGGTTTGTCACCACCACCGCTGACAAGCTGATCAACTGGACCCGGACCGGGTCGATGTGGCCGATGACGTTCGGCCTGGCCTGCTGCGCAGTCGAGATGATGCACGCGGGCGCATCGCGTTACGACCTGGACCGTTTCGGCGTGGTGTTCCGCCCATCGCCGCGCCAGTCCGACGTGATGATCGTGGCTGGCACGCTGTGCAACAAGATGGCGCCTGCCTTGCGCAAGGTCTACGACCAGATGGCCGAGCCGCGCTGGGTGATCTCCATGGGCTCATGCGCCAATGGCGGCGGCTATTACCACTATTCGTACTCGGTGGTGCGCGGTTGCGACCGCATCGTGCCGGTCGATATCTATGTGCCCGGTTGCCCGCCGACGGCGGAAGCACTGATCTACGGCATCATGCAGTTGCAGAACAAGATCAAGCGCACCAACACCATCGCCCGCTAACGGCATCCAGACGGAACTATGACGACGAAACTTGAAACGCTGGAAGCCGCGCTGCGCAATGCGCTCGGCGATCATCTGCAGAGCCTGACTGTCGCGCTGGGTGAAATCACGGTGGTGGTGAAGGCGGCCGACTACCTGTCCGCCATGCTGGTCATGCGTGACCATGCCGACCTGCGGTTCGAAGAGCTGATCGACCTCTGCGGCCTCGACTATTCGACGTATGGCGACGGCGCCTACGACGGCCCGCGCTTCGCGGTTGTTTCGCACCTGCTGTCGATGACGCATAACTGGCGGCTTCGCGTGCGGGTGTTTGCGCCCGACGACGACATGCCGCTGGTGGCGTCGCTGGTTGACGTCTGGCCTGCGGCCAACTGGTACGAGCGTGAAGCCTTCGACTTTTTCGGCATCCTGTTCGACGGCCACAACGACCTGCGCCGCATCCTGACCGATTATGGCTTCATCGGCCATCCGTTCCGCAAGGATTTTCCTGTGACCGGCTACGTCGAGATGCGCTACGACCCCGAGCAGAAGCGCGTGATTTATCAGCCGGTAACCATCGAGCCGCGTGAGAACGTGCCGCGCGTTATCCGCGAAGAAAATTACGGGATCAAGAATCATGGCTGAAATCAAGAACTACACACTGAACTTCGGCCCGCAGCATCCGGCGGCGCACGGCGTGCTGCGGCTGGTGCTGGAGCTCGATGGCGAAGTCATCCAGCGCGCCGACCCGCATATCGGCCTGCTGCACCGCGCGACCGAAAAGCTGGCCGAACAAAAGACCTACCTGCAGTCGGTGCCCTACATGGACCGCCTCGACTATGTCTCGATGATGTGCAACGAGCATGCCTACGTGATGGCGATCGAGAAGATGCTGGGCCTCGAGGTGCCGCTGCGTGCACAGTACATCCGCGTGATGTTCGACGAGATTACGCGCCTGCTCAACCATCTGCTGTGGCTGGGCGCGCATGCGCTCGACGTCGGCGCGATGGGCGTCTTCCTGTATGCGTTCCGCGAGCGCGAGGACCTGATGGACTGCTACGAGGCGGTCTCGGGCGCGCGCATGCATGCCGCCTACTACCGTCCGGGCGGCGTCTATCGCGACCTGCCGGACACGATGCCGAAGTATGCGGCGTCCATCATCCGCAACGAGAAGGCGATTAGGCAGCTCAACGAAAACCGCCAGGGCTCGCTGCTGGACTTCATCGAGGACTTTACCAATCGCTTTCCAGGCTATGTCGACGAGTATGAAACCCTGCTGACCGACAACCGTATCTGGAAGCAGCGCCTGGTCGGTATCGGCGTCGTCTCGCCGGAACGGGCGATGGCGATGGGCTTTACCGGCCCGATGCTGCGCGGTTCGGGCATCGAGTGGGACCTGCGGCGCAAGCAACCGTATGAAGTGTATGACCTGCTGGACTTCGATATTCCGCTCGGCACCAACGGCGACTGCTATGACCGCTACCTGGTGCGCGTGGAAGAAATGCGCCAGTCCAACCGCATCATCAAGCAATGCGTCGAATGGCTGCGCAACAACCAGGGCCCGGTCATGGTGGACAACCACAAGGTGGCGCCGCCTGGACGGGTGGACATGAAGTCCAACATGGAAGAACTGATCCATCACTTCAAGCTCTTTACCGAAGGCTTCCATGTGCCGGCAGGCGAAGCCTACGCGGCGGTCGAGCACCCGAAGGGCGAGTTCGGCATTTACCTGGTGTCCGATGGCGCGAACAAGCCTTACCGGTTGAAGATCCGGGCGCCGGGCTTCCCGCACCTGCAAGGACTGAACGAAATGGCCAAGGGCCACATGATCGCCGACGCGGTCACCATCATCGGCACCCAGGACATCGTATTCGGCGAGATAGACAGATAAGTCGATGCGCGACGCGCATCGAAATTTGAGGCATACACAATGGTGTTATCAGAGCAAGCGTACAGGAAGATGGATCGCGAGATTGCCAAGTTCCCGTCGGACCAGAAACAGTCCGCGGTAATGGCCGCGCTGGCGATCGCGCAGGATGAGGCAGGCTGGCTGTCGCCCGACGTGATGGAGGCTGTTGCCGCCTACCTGGATATGGCCCCGATCGCGGTGCAGGAAGTCGCAACGTTCTATGCGATGTACAACCTGTCGCCGATGGGGAAGAGCAAGATCACGATCTGCACCAACCTGCCGTGCGCGTTGTCCGGCGGGGAGAAGGCGGCGCATTACCTGCAGCAGAAGCTGGGCATCGGCTACCGTGAAACGACGGCGGACGGGCAATTCACGCTGCAGGAAGGCGAATGCATGGGCGCCTGCGGCGACGCTCCGGTGCTGCTGGTGAACAACAAGCGCATGTGCAGCCTGATGTCGGACCAGAAAATCGACGCGCTGCTGGAGGAGCTGAAGAAATGACCAGCCTGCATGATCGTCACATCAAGCCGCTGATCCTGGCTGGCCTGGACGGCGCCAACTGGCACCTGAAGGATTACGTCAAGCGCGGCGGCTACGAGTCGCTGCGCCGCATCCTGACCGAAGGCATCACGCCGGAACAGGTCATTGCCGAACTGAAGGCTTCTTCGCTGCGCGGCCGCGGCGGCGCCGGTTTCCCGACGGGACTCAAGTGGAGCTTCATGCCGCGGCAGTTCCCGGGCCAGAAATACCTGGTCTGCAACACTGACGAAGGCGAGCCGGGCACGTTCAAGGACCGCGACATCATTCGCTACAACCCGCATGCGCTGATCGAGGGCATGGCTATCGGCGCGTACGCGATGGGCATCACCGTGGGCTACAACTATATCCACGGCGAGATCTGGGCAGATTACGAACGTTTTGAAGAAGCGCTGGAAGAGGCGCGTGCGGAAGGTTTCCTGGGCGACGGCATCATGGGCAGCCAGTTCAACTTCCAGCTGCATGCATTCCATGGCTACGGCGCCTATATCTGCGGCGAGGAAACCGCGCTGCTGGAGTCGCTGGAGGGCAAGAAAGGCCAGCCGCGCTTCAAGCCGCCGTTCCCGGCCAGCTTCGGCCTCTACGGCAAGCCGACCACGATCAACAATACCGAGACCTTCGCAGCGGTCCCGTTCATCTTCAAGATGGGCGGCGAAGCCTATGCGGGCCTCGGCAAGCCAAACAACGGCGGCACCAAGATCTTCTCGATGTCCGGCGACATTGCCAAGCCCGGCAATTACGAGGTCCCGCTCGGCACGCCGTTCGCGACCCTGCTGGAACTGGCAGGCGGCATGCGCGACGGCAAGAAGATCAAGGCAGTCATACCCGGCGGCTCGTCGATGCCGGTCTTGACCGGCGACGTGATGATGGCGACCGACATGGACTACGACTCGATCGCCAAGGCCGGCTCGATGCTCGGCTCGGGCGCGGTCATCGTCATGGACGAAACCCGCTGCATGGTGCGTTCGCTGCTGCGCCTGTCCTACTTCTATTTCGAAGAGTCCTGCGGCCAGTGCACGCCGTGCCGCGAGGGCACCGGCTGGCTGTACCGGATGGTGCACCGGATCGAGCACGGGCAGGGACGTCCGGAAGACATCGATTTGCTGAATTCGGTTGCCGACAACATCCAGGGCCGCACGATCTGCGCGCTGGGCGATGCGGCGGCGATGCCGGTACGGGCAATGATCAAGAATTTCCGGGAAGAGTTCGAATACCACATTGAGCACAAGCATTGCCTGGTGCCGGCCTATCTGTAAGGCGGCGACAGGGCATAGCGCTCCGGTGCGCAATGCGCACGCTACGGGAAAATGAAAACCATGGTTGAAATCGAAATAGACGGCAAGAAAGTGGAAGTGCAGGAAGGCAGCATGGTGATGGAAGCTGCCAACAAGATCGGCACCTACATCCCGCATTTTTGCTATCACAAGAAGCTGTCCATCGCGGCCAACTGCCGGATGTGCCTGGTCGAAGTCGAGAAGGCGCCGAAGCCGCTGCCGGCCTGCGCCACGCCCGTGACCAACGGCATGATCGTGCGCTCGCACAGCGAAAAGGCGGTCAAGGCGCAGAAGGGCGTGATGGAGTTCCTGCTCATCAACCACCCGCTGGACTGCCCGATCTGCGACCAGGGCGGCGAATGCCAGCTGCAGGACCTGGCAGTCGGTTACGGCGGCTCGTCGTCGCGCTATGAAGAAGAGAAGCGGGTCGTCGTGCCCAAGGACGCGGGTCCGCTGATTTCCATGCGCGAGATGGCCCGCTGCATCCATTGCACGCGCTGCGTGCGCTTCGGCCAGGAAGTCGCTGGCGTAATGGAATTCGGCATGCTCAACCGCGGCGAGCACGCGGAAATCACGTCCTTCGTCGGCAAGACGGTGAACTCCGAACTGTCGGGCAACATGATCGACCTGTGTCCGGTCGGCGCGCTGACGTCGAAGCCGTTCCGCTACCGTGCCCGCACCTGGGAGCTGTCGCGCCGCAAGTCGGTCAGTCCACATGACGGCCTGGGTTCGAACCTGATCGTGCAGGTCAAGGGCGGCGAGGTCATGCGCGTGCTGCCGCTGGAAAACGAAGAAATCAACGAATGCTGGCTGTCGGACCGCGACCGTTTTTCCTATGAAGGCCTGAACGTCGAGGAGCGCCTGACGCGCCCGATGATCAAGCAGGACGGCAAGTGGATGGACACCGACTGGCAGACCGCGCTCGAGTACGTGGCGCACGGCCTGCGCAATATCCGCCACGAGCATGGCGCCGACGCGATTGCCGCGCTGGCCACGCCAGGCTCGACGCTGGAAGAACTGGCGCTGCTGAAGAAGCTGGTCAATGGCATCGGTTCCGACAACGTCGACTTCCGCCTGCGCCAGTCCGATTTTGCCTTGTCCGGCGAAGTGGCGCCGTGGCTGGGCATGTCGATTGCCGAATTCGCCGAATTGAAGCGCGTCTTCGTGATCGGTTCCTTCCTGCGCAAGGACCATCCGCTGCTGGCCGCGCGCCTGCGCGCCGCGGTCAAGGGTGGCGCCAAGCTCGGCATCCTGCACGGCAGCGACGACGACCTGCTGATGCCGGTCGCCGCCAAGATGATCGCCGCGCCGTCCGCATGGCTGTCTGCGCTGGGCGAGATCATGGCTGCCATATCGGTGGCAAAGACGGTTGCGCTGCCAGCAGGTTTCGAGAATGTCGACGCGTCCGAAAGCGCCAAACTGATCGCGGCCAGCCTGCTGTCCGGCGAGCCGCGCGCAGTCATGCTGGGCAACGCCGCCGCGCAGCATCCGCAAGCCTCGCAGCTGCATGCGGCCGCGCAGTGGCTGGCCGAGCAGACCGGCGCACATTTCGGTTACCTGACCGAAGGCGCCAACACGGTCGGCGGCCATGTTGCCAAAGCGTACCCGGAGAAGGGCGGCAATGCGCTGCAGATGTTCGAGTCGCCGCGCAAGGCTTACCTGCTGCTCAATGCAGAACCCGAGCTCGACTGCTACGACCCGCAAGCTGCCCGCCGCGCGCTCGACGGCGCCGACATGGTGGTGGCGATGTCGCCGTACAAGCACGGCATGGACTATGCCGACGTGCTGCTGCCGGTGTCGCCATTCAGCGAGACCGCCGGCACCTTCGTCAACTGCGAAGGCCGCGCGCAAAGCTTCAACGGCACCGTCAAGCCGCTGGGTGAAACCCGTCCGGCCTGGAAAGTGCTGCGCGTACTGGGCAACCTGCTGGACGTGCAGGGATTCAACTACGAGACATCGGAAGAGATCCGCAACGAAGTGCTGGGCATGCCGGCCAATGCCAAGGAAGTCCAGGCAGACTTGCGTCCGCGCCTGAACAACCAGGCGAAGCTCGCGCCCAAGGCGGCCGCTGCGGTGGCCGGCGGCGCACTGGAGCGCCTGGCGCCGGTGCCAATTTATTCGACCGACGGCATCGTGCGCCGCTCGCCACCGCTGCAGCAGACCAGCGACGCCGCTGCGCCCCTGGCCTGGCTGTCGCCGGCGCTGGCGGAAAAGCTGGTGGTGCTGGAAGGGGACCTGGTCAAGGTGAGCCAGGGCAGCGGCAGCGCAGTGCTGAATGTCGGCATCGACCGGCGCCTGCCCGACAACGTGGTACGGGTCGCCGCCGCGCATCCTCTTACGCAGGCACTCGGCGGCATGTTCGGTGAAATCCGCGTGGAGAAAGCGTAATGGATCAAATGCTGCTCAACATCACTGCCACCGGACAGTCCTGGTTCGGCGCTGTGTGGCCGGTGATCTGGACGCTGGTCAAGATCCTGCTGATCGTGCTGCCCATCATGGGCTGCGTCGCCTACCTGACGCTGTGGGAACGCAAGATGATCGGCTGGATGCACGTGCGCATCGGCCCGAACCGCACCGGTCCCGCGGGCCTGCTGCAGCCGATCGCCGACGCGCTGAAGCTGCTGCTGAAGGAAATCATCGTACCCGCCAAGGCAAGCAAGGCGCTGTTCGTGATCGCCCCCATCATGACCATCATGCCGGCACTGGCGGCGTGGGTCGCGGTGCCGTTCGGCCCCGAAGTGGCGCTGGCCAATGTCAATGCCGGCCTGCTGCTGATCATGGCGATTACGTCGATGGAAGTGTACGGCGTGATCATTGCCGGCTGGGCCTCGAACTCCAAGTATGCGTTCCTCGGCGCGATGCGTGCGTCCGCGCAAATGGTGTCGTACGAAATCGCGATGGGCTTCGTGCTGGTCATCGTGCTGATGGTGTCGGGCAGCCTGAACATGACGGAAATCGTCATGCACCAGACCCGCGGCTATTTTGCCGGCATGGGCCTGAACTTCCTGTCCTGGAACTGGCTGCCGCTGCTGCCGATGTTCGGTGTGTATATTATTTCCGGCATTGCCGAGACCAATCGTCATCCGTTCGACGTGGTCGAAGGCGAGTCCGAGATCGTTGCCGGCCATATGGTCGAATATTCGGGCATGTCGTTCGCCATGTTCTTCCTGGCCGAATACGCGAACATGATCCTGATCTCCGCGCTGGCGTCGCTGCTGTTCCTCGGCGGCTGGGACGCGCCGTTCGGCATTGCACCATTTACCTGGGTGCCCGGATGGATCTGGCTCGGCATCAAGACCTTCCTGGTGGTGTCGATCTTCATCTGGGTCCGCGCTTCCTTCCCGCGCTATCGCTATGACCAGATCATGCGGCTCGGCTGGAAAGTATTCATCCCATTGACGCTGGCCTATCTGGTGATCGTTGCGATCTGGATCCAGTCGCCATGGAATATCTGGAACTAAACGAATTGAATAAGGCTGAATAAGACATGGAAGCCATCAAGGATTTTTTCGGCAGCCTGATGCTGCGCGAACTGTTCAAGGGCATGGCCCTGACCGGTCGCTATATGTTTGCCCGCAAGATCACCGTGCAGTTCCCGGAAGAGAAGACGCCGTTGTCGCCGCGCTTCCGCGGCCTGCACGCGCTGCGCCGCTATCCGAACGGCGAGGAACGCTGCATCGCCTGCAAGCTGTGCGAGGCGGTGTGCCCGGCGCTGGCCATTTCGATCGAATCGGAGCAACGCGACGACGGCACCCGCCGCACCACCCGTTACGACATCGACCTGACCAAATGCATCTTCTGCGGCTTCTGCGAAGAGTCGTGCCCGGTGGACTCGATCGTCGAAACCAACATGCTTGAGTACCATGGCGAGAAGCGGGGCGACCTGTACTTCACCAAGGAAATGCTGCTGGCCGTTGGCGACCGCTACGAGAAAGACATTGCCGCAAACCGTGCGGCCGACGCTGCTTACCGTTGATTTGATTAATTCGTCACGAGCCGGGCCTCGACACGGCCGGCCAGGGGCGATCTTTGTGGTCCATTATGGAATTTAAAACTGCGCTGTTCTATGTGTTCTCGGGGATTCTCGTGGTCGCCGCGACGCGTGTCATCACCGACCGCAATCCGGTGCATGCCGCCCTGTACCTGGTGCTGTCCTTCTTTTCGGCAGCCTCGATCTGGATGATGCTGCAAGCCGAGTTCCTTGCCATCGTGCTCGTGCTGGTCTACGTCGGCGCAGTGATGGTGCTGTTCCTGTTCGTAGTGATGATGCTCGACATCGACATGGACAAGCTGCGGCAGGGATTTTGGGGATACTTTCCGTTCGCGGCCACGATAGGCGTGATCATCGTGCTGGAAATGGCGGCGGTGCTGTTCCGCGGCTTCATCACGCTGGACCCGCGGGTGCCGGCCGCCTCGGCCAACATCGGCAACACGCGTGAACTTGGCAAGCTGATCTATACGCAGTACGTCTATGCATTCGAGATTGCCGCCGTCATCCTGCTGGTGGCCATCGTCGCTGCCGTTGCACTGACGCTGCGCAAGCGCAAGGACAGCAAGTACTACGACCCGTCCGAAGCGGTCAAGGTGAAGAGCGGCGACCGCCTGCGCATCATCAGCATGAAATCCGAGACCGAACGCCCGGCCCCCGAGGCCGAGCCCGTCGAGTCCGTTCCGCCCAAACAATAAGGACTGCACAGTGACCTTGTCCCTCGCTCATTACCTGATCCTCGGTGCGATCCTGTTCGCGATTTCCATCGTCGGCATCTTCCTGAACCGCAAGAACATCATCATCCTGCTGATGGCGATCGAGTTGATGCTGCTCGCGGTGAACCTGAACTTCATCGCCTTCTCGCATTACCTGGGCGACGCCGCCGGGCAGATCTTCGTTTTCTTCATCCTCACCGTGGCGGCGGCAGAGTCCGCAATCGGCCTGGCGATCCTTGTCGTACTGTTCCGCAATCTCGACACCATCAATGTCGAGGACCTGGACAGTCTCAAGGGCTAATAACAAACAAGCGATAAGGTTCATCATGGCGGGGCAACTCAATCCACATCTTCTCTTGGCCGTACCGCTGGCGCCGCTGGCGGGATCGGTTATCGCCGGTCTTTTCGGCACCAAGTTCTTCGGCAACAAGATAGGGCGGGGCGCATCCCACAGCGTCACCATTCTGGGCGTATTGATTGCGCTGATCATTTCCGTCCAGACCCTGCTGGCGGTCATGGACGGTGCGAGCTACAACGGCACGCTCTATAACTGGATGACGGTGGCCGGCCTGAAGCTGGAAATCGGCTTCCTGGTCGACAGCCTGACGGCGATGATGATGTGCGTGGTGACCTTCGTGTCGTTGATGGTGCATATCTACACCATCGGCTACATGAAGGACGACCCCGGCTACAACCGCTTTTTCTCGTACATCTCGCTGTTCACCTTCTCGATGCTGATGCTCGTCATGAGCAACAACTTCCTGCAGCTGTTCTTCGGCTGGGAAGCGGTGGGCCTGGTGTCCTACCTGCTGATCGGTTTCTGGTACACCCGGCCGACCGCCATCTACGCGAACATGAAAGCGTTCCTGGTCAACCGCGTCGGCGACTTCGGCTTCATCCTGGGCATTGGCCTGCTGCTGGCCTATGCCGGCTCGATGAACTACACCGAGGTCTTTGCCAAGCGCGAAGCGCTTGCGCAGCTCACCATGCCGGGTTCGAACTGGATGCTGCTGACCGTCGCCTGCATCTGCCTGTTCATCGGCGCAATGGGCAAGTCCGCACAGTTTCCGCTGCACGTCTGGCTGCCCGACTCGATGGAAGGCCCGACTCCGATCTCCGCACTGATCCATGCCGCTACCATGGTGACCGCCGGCATCTTCATGGTCGCCCGCATGTCACCGCTGTTCGAGCTGTCCGACACCGCGCTGTCCTTCGTACTGATCATTGGCTCCATCACCGCGTTGTTCATGGGCTTCCTCGGCATCATCCAGAACGACATCAAGCGCGTGGTCGCGTACTCGACGCTGTCGCAACTCGGCTACATGACGGTGGCGCTCGGCGCTTCGGCCTACCAGGTCGGCGTATTCCACCTGATGACCCATGCGTTCTTCAAGGCGCTGCTGTTCCTCGCGGCGGGCGCAGTCATCATCAGCATGCATCACGACCAGGACATCCGTAACATGGGCGGCCTGCGCAAGTACCTGCCGATTACCTGGATCACCTCGCTGCTGGGCTCGCTCGCGCTGATCGGCACGCCGTTCTTCTCCGGTTTCTATTCGAAGGACAGCATCATCGAAGCCGTCGCCGCCACCCATATCGCCGGCGCGGGCTTTGCGTATTTCGCGGTGCTGGCGGGCGTGTTCATCACGGCGTTCTACTCGTTCCGCATGTACTTCCTGGTCTTCCATGGCGAAGAGCGTTTCGGCAAGGCGCATCACGGGCATGACGACCACCACGCTGCCCATGCCGCTCATGCCGGTTCGCATGACAGCCATGACATCCACGGCTCGGACGTCGAGGAAGAAGCGGGCCATGAAGAACATCATGGCCTGGCGCCGGGCGAAAAGCCGGTCGAGGCGCCGCTGGTGGTGACGCTTCCGCTGATCCTGCTGGCTATCCCGTCGGTCATCATCGGCTACTTGACCATCGGGCCGATGCTGCATGGCGATTTCTTCAAGGGCGTGATCTTCGTCGGCGAAAACCACAAGGCGATGGAAGAGCTGGGACATGAATTCCACGGTGCGATGGCCATGGCGCTGCACGGTTTCAGCACCATGCCGTTCTTCCTGGCGCTGGCCGGCGTGGTGGCTGCGTATTACTGCTACATGGTCAACCCACGCGTTCCCGCCTGGTTCTTTGCCAAGTTCCACGGCATCTACACGCTGCTGGACAACAAGTACTACATGGACCGGATCAATGAGATCGTGTTTGCCGGTGGCGCCCGCTCGCTCGGACGCGGGCTCTGGAACGTAGGCGACCGGACCCTGATCGACGGCCTGCTGGTCAATGGCAGTGCGCGCGTAGTGGGATGGTTCTCGGTGGTCAGCCGTGCGTTCCAGACCGGCTACATCTATCACTATGCGTTCACGATGATCCTCGGCATTGCGCTGTACCTCGGCTATCTGCTGCTGGCTTCTTATCTGAAATAACGTCGCGCCTCCAGAAAAACAAACATGATGCAGTCAACTTTTCCTCTCCTCAGCCTAGCGATCTGGCTGCCGATTCTTTTTGGCCTGCTGGTGCTGGCTGTTGGCAACGACCGTAACCCCGGCACCGCACGCGCGCTGTCGCTGTTCGGATCCATCGCCAGTTTCCTGGTGACCTTGCCCATCGTCGCCAACTTCGACAATGCCTTCCAGGGCATGCAGTTCGTCGAGCGGGCATCGTGGATCAGCAGCTTCAATATTTTCTATGCGCTGGGCATCGACGGCATTTCCTTGTGGTTCGTGCCGCTGACCGCGCTGATCACGGTCATCGTCGTCATCGCCGGGTGGCAGGTGATTGAGAAGAAAGTGTCCCAGTACATGGGCGCTTTCCTGATCCTGTCCGGCGCGATGATCGGCGTGTTCTGCGCGCTCGATGGCCTGCTGTTCTACGTGTTCTTCGAAGCGACGCTGATCCCGATGTTCATCATCATCGGCGTCTGGGGCGGCAGCAACCGGATGTATGCAGCGGTCAAGTTCTTCCTGTACACCTTCCTCGGTTCGCTGCTGATGCTGGTTGCCATCATCTACCTGTACTTCGCCGCCGGTAACAGCTTCGACATCCTGGCATGGCACAAGCTGCCGTTGCCGATGGCTGCACAGATCCCGATCTTCCTGGCCTTCATGATGGCGTTCGCGGTCAAGGTGCCGATGTGGCCGGTGCATACCTGGCTGCCGGATGCGCACGTCGAGGCGCCGACCGGCGGCTCGGTGGTGCTGGCTGCCATCATGCTGAAGCTGGGCGGATACGGATTCCTGCGCTTTTCGCTGCCGATCACGCCGGACGCCAGCCACTACCTGGCGCCGCTGGTCATTTCCCTGTCGCTGATCGCCGTCATCTATATCGGCCTGGTCGCTATGGTGCAGGCCGACATGAAGAAGCTGGTCGCCTATTCGTCGATTGCACACATGGGCTTCGTGACCCTCGGCTGCTTCCTGTTCAACGACATGGGTGCGCAGGGCGCCATCATGCAGATGATTTCCCACGGCTTCGTGTCGGGCGCCATGTTCCTTTGCATCGGCGTGCTGTACGACCGCATGCACACCCGCCAGATCGCCGAATATGGCGGCGTCGTCAACACCATGCCGCGCTTTGCCGCCTTCTTCGTGCTGTTCTCGCTGGCCAATGCCGGCCTGCCGGCGACGTCCGGCTTCATCGGCGAGTTCATGGTGATCCTGGCCTCGGTACAGTTCAACTTCTGGATCGGCGTGCTGGCCGGCACGGCGCTGATCCTGGGCGCTGCCTATTCGCTGTGGCTGGTCAAGCGCGTGGTGTTTGGCGCCGTCGCCAACAAGCATGTCGCCGCGCTGGAAGACCTGAACGGACGTGAGTTCCTGGTCCTCGGCGTGCTGGCCATTGCCGTCATCGTCATGGGCGTTTATCCGGCCCCGATCGGCGATGCACTGCAGACCTCGGTGTCCGACCTGCTCAAGCATGTCGCGATCAGCAAGGTGCCCTGAGGTGCTGTTGAACCCGATACGACACGGCAAATCCCGCTCTTCCGTCGAACGGAAGGGACTAGTAACAGGCTGCATGCATGCCATAGGCGCGCGGCTGGCAACAAACCTGGCGCAAACGAAGCGGAAACCATGAACAACCTGAATCTCGCACCGCTGTACCCCGAAATGTTCCTCGTGGTGGCGACGTCCTTCATCCTGCTGCTTGACATGTTCCTGAGCGATGCCAGGCGCAACCTGACCTATTTCCTGTCGCTGGCATCGCTTGCTGTCTGCGCGGCGCTGACCCTGGTCGACTTCAATAACGGGCTGACCCAGTACACGTTCTACAACATGTTCGTGTCGGACCCGATGTCCAACCTGCTGAAGCTGTTCTCCTACCTGGCTGTCGGGTTGACGCTGATCTACTCGCGCCAGTACACGACCGACCGGCAGATGCTGACGGTGACCACTGGCGGCGAGTTCTATGTGCTGGCGCTGTTTTCGCTGGTCGGCCAGATGGTCATGCTGTCGGCGAACAATTTCCTGATCATCTACCTCGGCCTCGAGCTGATGTCGCTGTCGCTGTATGCGCTGGTTGCGCTGCGTCGCGACCACACCCAGTCGACCGAAGCGGCGATGAAGTATTTCATCCTGGGCGCGATGGCGTCCGGCTTCCTGCTGTATGGCATTTCCATGCTGTATGGCGCAACCGGTTCGCTCGACCTGGCTGAAGTGGCGCGCGTGACGGCTTCCGGCACCGTGAACCGCATGGTGCTGGTGTTCGGCATCGTGTTCGTCGTAGCCGGCCTGGCATTCAAGCTGGGCGCCGCGCCATTCCACATGTGGGTGCCGGACGTCTACCAGGGCGCTCCGACCTCGGTGACGTTGCTGCTGGGCGGTGCGCCCAAGCTGGCCGCCTTCGCCATCTGCATGCGCTTGCTGGTCGAAGGACTCTGGACAATGGCAATCGACTGGCAGCAAATGCTCACCGTCATGGCGGTGGTGTCGATGGCGGTCGGTAACATCACCGCCATCGCCCAAACCAACCTGAAGCGCATGCTGGCCTACTCGACCATTTCGCAGATGGGCTTCATGCTGCTGGGCCTGCTGTCGGGTGTCTATGCAGGCAGCGACGCGGCTGCAGCGGCGAATGCCTACAGCTCGGCCATGTTCTATGCCATTACCTACGTGCTGACCACGCTTGGCACCTTCGGCGTGATCATGCTGCTGTCGCGCGCCGGCTTCGAGGCCGAGAACCTCGAAGACTTCAAGGGCCTGAATCAGCGCAGCCCCTGGTTTGCGATGATCATGATGGTGCTGCTGCTGTCGCTGGCCGGTGTGCCGCCGATGATGGGCTTCTATGCCAAGCTGGCCGTGCTGCAGTCGGCCCTTGGCGCCGGGCAGTTGTGGCTGGCCATCGTCGCCGTGCTGTTCTCGCTGGTCGGTGCCTACTACTACCTGCGCATCATCAAGCTGATGTATTTCGACGATGCGACCGACACGTCGCGCATCGTGGCCCATGGCGACATGCGCATTGCGCTGAGCCTGAACGGCATCGCCATCGTCGCCCTCGGCCTGCTGCCCGGCCCGCTGATGGCCGCATGCTCCGCCGCCATTGTTCGTACGCTCGCCTCGTGAGCCGGAAACGCCCAGACTAGATGGACGTTTCCCTTTCCAGCTGGCTGGTGATCTTGCTGGCCGTGCTGGCGGCCAACCTGCCTTTCTTCAGCGAGCGTGTGCTTGGCGTGCTGCCGTGGCGCAGCGCCGCCAAGCCAATCTGGCTGCGACTGCTTGAGTTGTTCGTGCTGTATCTGCTGTTGGGCGGCGTGGCCTTCCTGCTGGAGGCCCGGCTCGGCAACCGCTTCCAGCAGGGCT
Source organism: uncultured Noviherbaspirillum sp. (assembly GCA_963522035.1). Taxonomy (GTDB): domain Bacteria; phylum Pseudomonadota; class Gammaproteobacteria; order Burkholderiales; family Burkholderiaceae_D; genus Noviherbaspirillum_A. The sequence continues at coordinate 29,650 of CAUQYP010000028.1, forward strand.
GGGAATTCTACGCGGTCACCGGCTGTCTATTCATCGTGCTGGCTTTTCCCGGTTTCGTGCATCGTTACCTGCGCCGGCGCCAGGGGTAGACGCCAGGGTCAGACACCTGCATTGCTAAAGGAAAGGCGACATGGACCATCATTTGCGAGAAACCCGACTGTCGGGCGAACTGGTCTACGACGGCGACTTCATCAAGGTACAGAAGGACACGGTCGCGCTGCCGGACGGCAGCCGCTCCGAACGCGAATTCATTCGCCATCCGGGCGCCGTGGTGATCCTCCCGATCCTCGACGATGGCAGCATCCTGATCGAGCGCCAGTACCGTTATCCGCTGGACCGGGTCTTCTACGAATTCCCGGCCGGGAAAATTGACCCGGGCGAGGATCATCTTGCGTGCGCCAAGCGTGAATTGCGGGAGGAGACCGGTTATACGGCGAGCGACTGGCGCTTCGTCTGCACCATCCATAACGCGATTGCCTATTCCGACGAGCTCCTCGACATCTACCTGGCCCGCGGGCTGGTTGCTGGCGAAAGCGCGCTGGACGAGGGCGAGTTCCTGGAAACCATGACGGCGTCGGTGGATGAGTTGCTGCAGTGGGTGAGGGAAGGGAAGATCACCGATGTGAAAACGGTAATCGGCTCGTTCTGGCTGGAGAAGATCCTGTCGGGAAGCTGGGTTGTCGACTGAGGCCGTCGGCCAGGAGTAATCCGGGTGATTTGATTCGCGATGGTCGCGAACGCTCCGCGCAGCGACAATTGCCGTTAGCCCGCGCAGCGACCGCTGCAGTTGCCGTTGCAGTTGCCGTTGCCTTTGCTGTTGCCTTTGACGCGGCTTTTGACGTGGGTCCCCGTTGATGACGCCACGTCGCTGGTGCCGAAATCGGATAAAGAAGCGTCGGCTGTCTGAGCGCAGCGAGTTTCCGACGCTTCCCGATTTCGGTGCCAGCGGCGTGGGCACCCCGCGCAGCGGGGCGGCATCTCCGGGGTCGCCTTCTCTTGCCTACTTCTCTTGGCGACGCAAGAGAAGTAGGTCGGCCGCCGGGCCGAGACCCGGCTTGGTCGTCCGGCAGGACATAAGTATTGCTTTACCCG
>CAUQYP010000029.1:0-30341 GCA_963522035.1 uncultured Noviherbaspirillum sp.
CGATTTCGGCACCAGCGACGTGGCGTCATCAACGGGGACCCACGTCAAAGGCAGCTTCAAAAGCAACGGCAACGGCAACGGCAACGGCAACGGCAACGGCAACGGCAACGGCAACGGCAACGGCAACTGTCGCTGCGCGGAACGTCAAAAGCAACCGCAACCGTCGCTGCGCGTAAAAGCGCCCCGCCCGTCAGGCCGCGTGCAACTCCACCACTCGCGCCCCTCGCAACTGCGCCAGCAACGCCGCCTCCTTCGCCCGCGCCGCCGCCAGGTGCCGCTCCTTCACATGTCCATATCCCCGGATATCCTCCGGTATCGCCGCCACCGCAATCACCTGCGCCAGGTTATCCGAAGACAGCTTCGGCAGCAGCCCCAGCAAGATATCGCGATAATGCGCGATCAGCTCCCGCTCGGTCCGCCGCTCGGCGGTATAGCCAAACACATCCAGCGCTCCCCCCCGCAACCCGCGCAAGCGCGCAAGCAAGCGAAACGCCCCCATCATCCATGGCCCGAATTCACGCTTGACCAAATGGCCCTTGCTGTCGCGCCTGGATAGCAGTGGCGGCGCCATGTGGAATTTCACCTTGTAGTCGCCCTCGAACATGCCGGCGATCTTTTGCGTGAAGGCCGGGTCGGCATGCAGCCGCGCCACCTCGTATTCGTCCTTGTAGGCCATCAGCTTGAAGTAGTACCGCGCTACCGTCTCGGTCAGCCGCAGCGGCTTGCCAGCTTCCACCACGGCGCTTTCCGCCTGTCGCACCCGCGTGACGAGGTCGGTGTATTGCGCCGCATACGACGCATTCTGGTAGTCGGTCAGGAAAGCGACCCGACGCGCGATCACGTCGTCCAGCCCCGGCGCGCGCTTGAACTCGATGACCTGCGCCGGCGCGCTGGCGCGCGCCAGTTTTTCTACCGACGCCAGGTCGTGCGCGGCCACCCGGCCCCAGGCGAAGGCCTGCGTGTTGAACGCCACCGATACGCCGTTGAGCTCGATCGCCTTCAGCACCGACGCTTCCGCCAGCGGCACCCAGCCCTTCTGCCACGCATAGCCCAGCATGAACATGTTGGTGGCGATGGTGTCGCCCATCAGCGCGGTCGCAATGCGGCCGGCGTCGACGAACTCGGCCCGGCCGGCGCCGCAGGCGCGGTTGATGTCCTGCTGCGCGCCGGCTTCCGGGAATTGCCAGTCGGGGTTGCGCACGAAGGCGGCGGTCGGCGTGCCGGTCGCGTTGATCACCGCGTGGGTGCGGCCCTCGCCCATGCGCGACAGCGCGTCGCGGCCGGCGGTCACGATCTCGTCGCAGCCGATCACGAGGTCGGCGGCGCCGGTGCCGACGCGGGTCGAGAAGATCTGGTCCGGATGGTCGGCCAGGCGCACGTGCGACAGCACCGGCCCGCCCTTCTGCGCCAGGCCGCTCATGTCCAGCACCGAACAGCCCTTGCCCTCGACGTGCGCCGCCATCGCCAGGATCTGGCCGACCGTCACCACGCCGGTGCCACCGATACCGGTCACCAGGATGCCGTATGGTTCACGGGTGTCGGGCAGCGCCGGGGTCGGCAGGCTGGCCTGCGCCGGCGCGGGTTTGCCAGCCTCGGCGACCGCGGCTTTTTTCGGCTTCTTCAGCTGTCCGCCCTCGACCGTCACGAAGCTCGGGCAGAAGCCGTTGACGCAGGAATAGTCCTTGTTGCAGGACGACTGGTTGATCTGGCGCTTGCGGCCGAACTCGGTTTCCAGCGGCTCGACGGACAGGCAGTTGGACTGCACGCTGCAGTCGCCGCAGCCTTCGCACACCGCCTCGTTAATGACGACGCGCTTGGCCGGGTCCGGGTACTCGTTGCGCTTCCTGCGCCGGCGTTTTTCCGACGCGCAGGTTTGGTCATAAATCATCGCCGAAACGCCCTGTACCTCGCGCAGCTCACGCTGCACCGCGTCGAGTTCGCTCCTGTGGCGTATCGTCACGCCCGGCGCCCAGTCGATGCCGGCCGGGTACTTGTCCGGCTCGTCGGTGACGACGATGATCGGGTGCACGCCCTCGGCCGCGATCTGGCGCGAGATCATGGCCGGGTCGATCGGCCCGTCCACGGTTTGCCCGCCGGTCATCGCCACCGCGTCGTTGTACAAAATCTTGTACGTGATGTTGACCTTGCCGGCCACCGCCGCCCGGATCGCCAGCAGGCCCGAGTGGTAGTAGGTGCCGTCGCCCAGGTTGGAGAACACGTGCTTCTCGCTGGTGAAGGGCGCCGCGCCTATCCAGGTAGCGCCTTCCGCGCCCATGTGGGTGAAGGTCGATGTCTCGCGGTCCATCCACAAGGCCATGTAGTGGCAGCCAATGCCGGCCAGCGCGCGGCTGCCTTCGGGCACCCTGGTCGAGGTGTTATGCGGGCAGCCCGAGCAGAAATGCGGGATGCGGTCCTTGGCCGGGTCGGGCGCGCTGACCTTCAGCACCGCTTCCTTGGCTTCCAGGTAGGCGATGCGCTCGCGCACTTTCTGCTCGATCGGATGGCCGGCGAAGTAACGCGAGATGCGGCTGGCGATGGCGCGGGCGATCTGCGCCGGGTTCAGTTCATAGGTCGCCGGCAGCAGCCACTCGCCATGCCCGGCCTGGTGCGTGTTGCTCCATTCGCCGGTGTCGTCGAACTTGCCGACCACGCGCGGACGTACGTCGTCGCGCCAGTTGTACAGCTCTTCCTTCAACTGGTATTCGAGGATCTGGCGCTTTTCCTCGACCACCAGGATTTCTTCCAGCCCCTGCGCGAACTCGCGCACGCCTTCGGCTTCCAGCGGCCAGGTCATGCCGACCTTGTACAGGCGGATGCCGATGTCGCGCGCCACCGTCTCGTCGATGCCGAGGTCGGCCAGCGCCTGGCGCGTGTCGAGGTAGGACTTGCCGGCGGTGATGATGCCGATGCGGGCGCGCGGGCTGTCCCAGACGATGCGGTTGAGCTTGTTGGCGCGGGCATAGGCCAGCGCCGCGTACCACTTGTAGTTGCTCATCCGCGCTTCCTGCTCCAGCACCGCGTCCGGCCAGCGGATGTTGAGCCCGCCCGGCGGCAGCTGGAAGTCCTGCGGCAGCACGATCTGCACCCGGTCCGGGTCGAGGTCGACCGCGGCGCCCGACTCGACGATGTCGGTCACGCACTTCATCGCCACCCACAGGCCGGTGTAGCGGCTCATCGCCCAGCCGTGCAGGCCGTAGTCCAGGTATTCCTGCACGGTCGATGGATACAGCACCGGGATGCCGCAGGCTTTCAGGATGTGTTCGCTCTGGTGCGCGGTGGTGGACGACTTGGCCGCATGGTCGTCGCCGGCCAGCACCAGCACGCCACCATGCGGGCTGGTGCCGGCCATGTTCGCATGCTTGAAGACGTCGCCGCAGCGGTCTACGCCCGGCCCCTTGCCGTACCACATGCCGAACACGCCGTCGTACAACGCGCCCTCGAACAGGTTGACCTGCTGCGTGCCCCAGATGCTGGTGGCGGCCAGGTCTTCGTTGACGCCCGGATGGAAGCGCACATGCTGCGCGTCCAGGTATTTCTTCGCCTTCATCGCGGTCTGGTCGACGCTGCCCAGCGGCGAGCCGCGGTAGCCCGTCACGAAGCCGGCGGTGTTGAGGCCGGCGTGGGCGTCGCGGATGCGCTGCTGCATCGGCAGGCGGATCAGTGCCTGGGTGCCGGTCAGGAAAGCCCGGCCGCGCTCCAGCGTGTATTTGTCATCAAGGGAAATCGAGCCGGCCGGCGATTGCCGATCGGGTGGAAGCGGTGCATTCATGCTGTCTCCGTGCCAAAAATTGTGTCTTTGGGTGCGACTTCTCGCGGCCGACAACCCACCTTGTGGGCGGGCCATCTGGTTCGACCATATTTAAAACATTAACATATCGCCTGATTTGGCGATTAACGAATCACACCGGGACTCTTTGAATCAAGCTTTTTAATCAAGCTTCCAGTGTTTTTCATTCGGCAGCAGCGTGTCCGCCGGGTACGGCGCCTGCTGCGACAGCCGGGCATAGATGGGCGTGAAGTCGGGCGCTGTCTCTTTGAACAACTGCTCGAAATCGCGGATCACGAAATAGGTGTCCTGGTAATCGTCGATGCGGTACAGCGTGCGCATGACCCGTTCCGCATCGAAGGCGATGCGGCGCGGCTTCGGACTGGTCAGGCAGTACTCGATTTCGCCGCCCGAGGACAGGATGCCGGCGCCATAGGCCCGCAAGCCCTGCGCGGTTTCCATCAGGCCGAATTCTATCGTGTACCAGTAGAGCCTCGCCAGGAACTGCAGGCCGTCCAGCGGCATGGCCTTCAGGCCGCCCTTGCCGTATTCCTGCAAATGGTCGGCAAAAATCGGGTTGAACAGCAGCGGCACGTGGCCGAAGAAGTCATGGAAGATGTCGGGCTCGACAATGTAGTCGAACTCTTCTGGCTTGCGCAGCCAGACCGTCACCGGAAAGCGGCGCGCCGCCAGGTGCTCGAAGAAGGTCTGCTCCGGCACCAGCCCCGGCACCGCCACCAGCCGCCAGCCGGTGGCCGCCTGCAGTTTTTCCGACACCTGGTCGAAGCGTGGTATGCCGTTCTCTGCTTCCAGCCTCGCCAGGCTGTCGATGAACACGTCGGCCGCCCGGCCCGGCAGCAGCTTCGCCTGCCGCTGGTACAGGCGGCGCCACAATGCATGCTCGTCCGCGGTATAGGCGTCCCAGTCCTGCTGCACCACGTACTGCGCGTCGGCATGGGTATAGTCGCCGCGCAGGCCGCCGCTGTCGGACTTCTCCGCCAGCGCTTCGAGGAATGCCGCCTGTCCTGCCGGGTCGAGTTCCGTGTTCATGGTTGTGTGCTCGTGCTGTCGTCCTTGATGACGCCGCGCCGTACCTGGTCCAGTTCGATCGACTCGAACAGCGCACGGAAATTGCCTTCGCCGAAGCCCTGGTCGCCCTTGCGCTGGATGATCTCGAAGAAGATCGGGCCGATCACGTTCTGCGTGAAGATCTGCAGCAGCAGTTCCTTCTGCACCTGCTCGCCGGCCTCCACCTGTGCGGAGGCCTTGCTGCCGTCGATCAGGATGCGCAGGCGCTTCAGTTCGTCCAGGTTCTCGCCATGGCCGGGCAGTCGGCGGTCGACCAGGTCGTAATACGTTTCTATCGTGTCCTGGAAACCCACGTCCCTGTCCTTCATCGCAGCGACCGCGCCATAGATGTCGTCTGTACCCAGTGCAATATGCTGAATACCCTCGCCATGATAGGCATCGAGATATTCGGCAATTTGCGATTTGTCATCCGACGATTCGTTGATGGGAATGCGGATTTTCCCACACGGCGAGGTCATTGCCTTGGACTTCAGGCCGGTCAGCTTCCCTTCGATGTCGAAGTAGCGGATCTCGCGGAAGTTGAACAGGGTTTCATAGAACGACGCCAGTTCCTTCATGCGGCCGCGATGCACATTGTGGGTCAGGTGGTCGATATAGGTCAGGCCGACGCCGCGCGGCTGCGCATTTGCGCCGGGAATGGCGACGAAGTCCACGTCATAAATGCTGATGTCGCCAATCGCCCCTGCCGGCACGCCGCTGGCCGCGTTCTTGCCACGCCAGCGGTCGACGAAATAGATCAGCGAGTCGCCGACGCCCTTGATGGCGGGAATGTTCAGTTCCATCGGACCGGTGCGGTTATCAAAGCCCCAGGCACCCAGTTCCAACGCCCGCTTGTACGCATACGCGGCATCGTTGACGCGGATGGCGATGGCGCAGACCGACGGGCCGTGCTGGCGCGCGAAACGCTGCGCAAAGGAGTCCTGCTCGGCATTGATGATGAAGTTGATGTCGCCCTGGCGATACAGCGTGACGTCCTTGTGCCGGTGGCGGGCGATGGCGGTGAAGCCCATGGTCTCGAACAGCGCGCCCAGCGCTTTCGGGTCCGGCGCCGCGTACTCGACGAATTCGAAGCCGTCGGTTCCCATCGGGTTTTCCCAGGTCTGCATCTCCATGCTTGTCTCCTTGATTGACTATCGAACAGTATAGGCAGGAGTCGCTGGCATTAAATTGCAATCCGGCTTGCGATTTTGCCTATGTGCGCAATAACATTGCGTAAATTCGATCATTCGGAGCAGATGATGGCGCGAATTGAACTGGACAAGACTGACAAGCGGATTCTTGCGGTCATGCAGGAGAACGGCAGGCTCAGCAACCAGGAAGTCGCCGAGCAGGTCAGCCTGTCGCCATCGCCCTGCCTGCGCAGGATACGGCGCCTCGAACAGGCGGGCGTAATCCGCAAATATGTCGCGCTGCTGGACGCCGACAAGCTCGGGCTGGGCCTGCTGGCCTACGTGAATGTGCGGCTGGAAAAACACGGTGAAGGCGGTGCGCGTTCCACCACCTCGTCGCGCGCGGCATTCGCCACTGCGGTCATGCACTGGCCGGAAGTCATTGCCTGCCATGCGATGACCGGCGACATGGATTACCTGCTACGAGTGCATGTCGAGGACATGGAGCATTTTTCGCGTTTCATGATGGACACGCTGCTGCGGCATCCGGCGGTCATGGACGTAAAATCCAGCTTCGCGCTGCAGCAGGTGAAGGAAACCACGGCGCTGCCCCTGGGGTGAGGCGGCGCAGGCCGGTGCCGACGAAGGAAGCCCGGCATCCGACGCTGCAAATGATACGAACAACTGGCCATTGCGGCATTTCGTGGTGCAGGATTCGTAGGGTGTAATAAGCAAAGCGCATTACACCAGCCGTCATTAACAGGCGGTGTTTGTTTATCGACCATGGTGTAATGCCCTTCGGTTATTACACCCTACAAAACCAGGCAGCCAGGCAACCGGGCATCGACGCTACGCTCGATCCTTGCCCAGGTTTGCCAGCCACTTGCTGGCGGCGCGGGTGTTCGCCTTGAGCGTGTAGTCGAGCATCGCCACCTGCTCTTCGACTGCTTCCTGCATGACGGTAGCGGGACTGGCCGGCGCCAGCTTCAGGTAGGCATCCGCTTCACCGTAGGAGCGCTCGATGTCCATGCCGGCTTTCTTGGCGATGTGCATCATCGTGCGGTTGGAAGAGAGGCAATGCATGTACAGCGTATCGACATCCGCATTCCGGCAGTGGATAGCCGCACGCTGGAACAGCTTGGAGCCGATGCCCATGCCCCGGGCTTCGGCCGAGACCGACACGCCGAATTCGGCAACCCGTTCCTTGGTGGTGACATCGCGCATGGCGGGCAGCGCCTCGCGCGGGGCAAAGGCAAGATGGCCGACGCCCATCAACCTGAACCGGGCGTCATAGACCCCAAAGACGGTATCGCGGGAAAAATTAAGCTTCTGCACATAACGCGTCAGCAACTCGTCCGGCAGCACCGTGCCGAAGCGCAAGAGCCGGTCCGACTCGTTCAAGGCGAGGAAATGCATCAACAGGCGGCGCCGGTCGCGTTCCGCCAGCGCCTTGACACGAACCGGAAACTTTTCCGGGCTGTCATCGGGGTCGCGTACAGCCAGGCGGGACAAGGCATTACTGAGTAAATTCATTTTTATGCTCCAGAGGGTCGCAGCATGCTGCAACGCACAACTCATTCTAGGACATGTGTGCGAAAAATGCTGGAATCCGTTCTCTAATCAGAGCAGCCTTGTTTGTACTCAAAGGAGTTCGGGGAAGATATCAAATCTTTAAGCAAAATTTAGCGCGTTAAAGCAGAAGTTACGTTCTTTTAAGGAAACACTACCGCTATGTTGTTTCTTTGAGGCATAACGCAACTGCAGCAATTCGTGCCTGGTGGATGGCTTCGGGGATCCGGGAAGGCTGGCCAGCGTGGTTTTTCGACGTTGCCTGGGCGATGGCGCCGGCATTGACTGCACGCGCGGCTTCCATCGCGGCTTGCAGCCGCTGCCTTTGTGGAAATGGATGCGCCTCGAAGCCGGTACGGCCGCGATGGTCGCATTCGGCCACCTGCAGCATGTCGACAAACCGTTGCGGCTTGCGGAATGCGTCGCACCGCTCCAGCATTTTCACGATGGTTGCCGGCCGCAGTTCCTGCGCCCGCAGCACATTGCCGTGTTCGCGCGCAGCCATCAGCGCCAGTTCGCGGCAGTCGTTCGGTATTTTCAGGCGATGGCAGACGCCGTCGGCCAGGTCGACGCTGCGCGCCTCGTGGCCGAAGTGACGCGGCCATTCCGACGGCGGCGTCGCAGCCTTGCCAAGATCGTGCACCAGCGCGGCGAAACGCACCGGCAACGTCGCGTCCTGGCGCGCCGCCATGTCGATTACCAGCATCACATGCACGCCGGTATCGACTTCCGGATGATGCTGCGGCGTCTGCGGCACGCCCCACAGGCTGTCCAGCTCCGGCAGGATGCGGGCCAGCGCGCCGCAGCGGCGCAGCACCTCGAACATCCGCGATGGCGCTTTTTCCATCAGCCCGCGCGACAGTTCCTGCCAGACCCGCTCGGGCACCAGCGCATCGACCTCGCCCGCCAGCACCATGCTGCGCATCAGCGCCTCGGTTTCGGGCGCCACCGTGAAGTCGGCAAAGCGGGCGGCAAAGCGCGCCAGCCGCAGGATGCGCACCGGGTCTTCGGCAAAGGCGTCCGACACATGGCGAAACACCCGGGCTTCGAGGTCATGCTGGCCGCCGAACGGGTCGATCAGCGTGCCATCCCCGGTCTCGGCAATGGCGTTGATGGTCAGGTCGCGCCGCACCAGGTCTTCTTCCAGCGTCACGTCGGGCGCCGCATGGAACAGGAAACCCTTGTAGCCGGGCGCGGTCTTGCGCTCGGTGCGGGCCAGCGCGTATTCCTCGCTGGTTTCCGGATGCAGGAACACCGGGAAGTCCTTGCCGACCGGGCGAAAGCCCAGCGCCTGCATCTGTTCCGGCGTGGCGCCGATGACCACATGGTCGCGGTCCTGCACCGGCAAGCCGAGCAGCCGGTCGCGCACCGCGCCGCCCACCACGAAGGTTTTCATGGCTGGTCCATGGCCTTACTCCGGCCAGTCCTCGAAACGTTCGACCACCTCGGTTTCCGCCCCGGCCTCGCGTACCCATTGCGCCACCGCCGGATGCGCAAGCACCCGGTCGGCATAGGCCTGCAGCGCCGGCGCCAGGAATACGCCGTAGGTCTGGAAGCGGGTCACGACCGGCGCGTAATAGGCGTCCGCAATCGAAAAGTCGCCGAACAGGTACTGGTGATGGCCGAAGTTGGACAAACAGGTTTCCCAGATCTCGCAGATGCGGCCGATATCGCCCTGCGCTTCCGGCGAGCGGCCGCGGCCCGGCAGGCGAGCGCGGATATTCATCGTCATCGCATTGCGCAGGCCGGTAAAGCCGGAATGCATCTCGGCGCAGATGCTGCGCGCCAGCGCGCGCGCCACCATGTCCTGCGGCCACATGTTCTTTTCCTGGAACTGCTCGGCCAGGTATTCGCAGATGGCCAGCGAGTCCCAGATCGTGGTTTCCCGCGTGACCAGCACTGGCACCCGGCCGGAGCTGGAATACATCGCTATCTTGTTGCCGGTTTCGGGCTGGTCCAGCGGAATGCGGATTTCCTGGAACGGAATGCCGAAGGCGGTCATTGCCACCCACGGCCGCATCGACCAGGACGAATAATTTTTATTGGCGATCACCAGCTTGTAGCCGGAGTGTTCGGCGCTGGCCAGGGTTTCCGAGAGTGTCGGGTCGAGTATGGTGGATTGCATGGGCAAGTGTCCGGGAGTAAAACGGGAAGGCGGCCGGGTCAGCCGCGCCGGCGGGTATGGTCATAGCCGTTCGGCGAAGACTGGTCGCCGAGGTAGAACGGGGCGACATCTTCCGGCGCGGTCGGCATGGGCACCGTGTCCGGCGCGCCGACATTGTCGGTGCGCATCGAGTCGAGGTTGTCGCGGCTCATCAGCGGTCCGCCCGGCGCATGTTCGAGGAACCAGGCCTGCATCCGCGCCAGCGCCGGCGGCAGGCCGAACACGGGTCGCGGATGACCACTGTAGCGGCCCGCCAGTTGCACCAGTTCACGCAGCGTGTAGACCTTGGGCCCGACCAGCTCGATGACCCGTCCGATGGCGGACTGGTTTTCCAGCGCGTCGACGAATGCACGCACCACGTCTTCCACATAGACCGGCTGGAAACGGGCGTCGGCGCCACCGAGCGCCACCACCGGCAGGAACTTCTGCAGCGATGCAAAGAGATTGAGGAAACTGTCGCCTTCGCCAAACACCACCGACGGCCGGAACAGCGTGACTGCCAGCGACGGCTGCGACAATGCCGCCGCCTCGCCCGCCGCCTTGGAGCGCAGGTACATCGACGGCCCGCTGGACGACGCGCCCAGCGCGCTCATGTGGAGCGAGCGCCGGACGCCGGCCTGCACGCAGGCAGCCGCCACCTTGCGCGGCAACTCGACGTGGGCCTGCTCGAACGCGGGGCCGTAGGCCGTGCCGCTCTTGCCGCGACGCGAATGCAGCACGCCGACCAGGTTGATCACCGCGTCGACGCCGCGCACCAGTTGCGCCAGCGTCGCTTCGTCATGGATATCCGCCTCGACCGCCTCGACGCCGGGCAGCGTGATCAGGTGCCGGGCATTGATGGCGCGCCGGGTCGGCAGCACGATGCTGCGCCCCTGTGCCGCCAGTTGCGCAACCAGGCGGCTGCCGATGAAGCCGCTGCCGCCCAGCACCAGCACTTTTGCGCAATAGGGACCACGCAGGATCGTCATCAGAACGGTTCTCCATTCCGGCTGCCGCTATAGCCCTTGGGCGCAATCGTGCCCATCCTGGCCTTCAGCGACTGCGGCGCGTTGTCGAACAACGCCGCATAGTAGGTGGCGTTCGACATCACGTTTTTCACATAGCCACGGGTTTCCGCGAACGGAATGGTCTCGGCGAATATCGCGCCTTCCACCGGCCGCGTCAGCGTCGCCCGCCAGGCCTTCGGACGGCCCGGGCCGGCGTTGTAGGCGGCGGTTGCAAGCGTTTCCGAACCGTCGAGCGACTGCAGCACCATGTACAGGTAATTGGTGCCCAGCATGATGTTGGTGTCGATCTCGTTGATGCGCGCCTGGCTGAAGTCCAGCATGCCGATCTTGCGCGCCACTTCCTTCGCGGTGGCCGGCATCAGCTGCATCAGGCCCGATGCGCCGACATGGGACCGCGCTGCCTGGATGAAACGCGACTCCTGGCGGATCAGCCCATAGACCCAGGCCTTGTCCAGCCCCAGGTCGCGCGTGGCCGGATGCATGATCTCGTGGTGCGGCGACGGGAAGCGCTGGGTGAAGTCGAATTCCGTCTTCGTGCGGTCGGATGTATTCACCATGCGGTCGAGCACGTTGTTGCGCCGGGCGAATTCGGCAGCGGCCAGCAGCTGGCGTTCGCTCATCTTGCGCAGTTGCCAGTTCCACTCGCGGTAACCCTCGAAGCGCATGTTCATGTCGAAGAAGCGGAAGGCGCGCCGGAAGCCCTGGTTGGACGCCATCGCAGCGAGGTCCTCGTCGCTCGGCGCCGCGGCGCGCGGCGGTATCGTGATCTTCTGGCCCAGTTCTTCCAGCGCCAGCTGGCCGTAGAAGCTGGTCAGACCGGCGATCGACTGGAATCGTTCATCGGCCTGCTCGCGCCTGCCCTGCTGCTTGTAGGCCCTGCCCAGCCAGTAGACCCAGGCGCTGTCGTCCTTCAGCGACGCCGGCATCGCTTCGATGCTGCTGCGCACCAGCGCCCAGTCGCCGGCGCGCAGCGCGCTGCGCACCCGCCACTGGTAGCCGTCCAGCGACAGCGGCGCCGGCAGGGTTTTTTTCCAGTACTCGACTGCGTCCGGCTGCAGCTTCTGCGCCGCCTGCATCGCGACCAGCGACCAGCCGACGGCGACTTCGCGCGCACTGAGGTAGGACGACGCGCCCAGCACTTCGGCGCCGGCCATCTCGATGTTATTGCGTGCGACCCGGCCCACCGCGATCAGGAAGGCTTCATGCACCGCGCGCGGACCGCTGGCGCTCTTGGCAATGATGGCGGCCGGTTTGTCATAGGCCTGTTGCACCAGGTTTTCCGGCGCGTCGGTGGCCAGCGCGAGCCGGCGCATCAAATTAGGATAGTTGTATTCGGCCGCCAGCCTGACCTGGTCCCAGGTGTCGTCATCGCTGAACTGGCGCGTCTCCGCCAGCCGCATCACCAGCGCCGGGCAGGCTTCGCCGTAGTCCCTGGGCGAGACCAGCAGCGCACGGGCGTCGGCCGCGACATTCTGGCCGCGGTCGATTCTCGACATTAATGCATAGCACTTGACCTGGGTATCGTCATCCAGCGCGAACAGCGGGTATTGCTCGTCGAAGGTTTTCCAGTCGCGCACCTTGCCCAGTTCCAGCAGCCAGTCGTTGCGCAGCCGGTCGGCGATGGCGGTGTTCTCGTAACGTTGCAGGAAGTCGCGGATCTCCGCTTCCGGCAAGTCCTTCACGCGCGGCTTCAAGCGGTAGTAATCGATATAGGAGGGGATGGAATAATTGCCCAGCCGGGAGGCGAGGTCGGACGTCTTCAGGACATCGTTCGCCCTGGCCGCCTCGCGCAGCGCGGCGAACATGTCGTCGTCGCTGGCATATTGCTGCTGCTGTGGCTGGCGCTGCTGGGCGTGGGCGGCGGGGGCCAGGAGTACGGTGCATGCGAGCGCCAGGCCGGCTGTCCATTTCATCGGAAACATCGGTTTGTTGCCTTATTCTTGAGCGTTTTGGGGGTGGACTAGAATAGCACGCTCGATAGCGGGGATGGCCCGCAGGAATGACGTTCGATTACCGATTACAACATGACGGAAAAGCATCAATTAAGGAAGAAACTGCTGAACATGCGCAAGGCGATGCCGCCGGAGGAAAAGGCCTGGCGGGACAAGGCGATCGCGGAGCGGCTGCTGGCGTGGCTGGAGGCGAATCCGGCGGCGTCGATCGGGGTGTATTGGCCGACGCAGGGGGAGCCTGATCTGACTGAGGTTTATCCGCTTCTTGTCGCGCGCGGGACCGCGCTTGCGCTTCCGGTGGTAGTCGAGCGTGAAGCGCCACTGGTGTTCCATGTATGGCGGCCAGGAGATTCTTTGGTGACCGATGCACATGGCGTGATGGCGCCGGTCGACCGCAGCACCCTGGTAAAACCCGAACTGCTGGTGGTCCCGTGCGTAGGCTTCGATGCACGAGGCTACCGGCTCGGATACGGCGGCGGCTACTACGACCGCACGCTGGCGGTGGAATCACCGCCTCGCACGGTGGGGATTGCTTATGCGATGTGCGAAGCGGAGTTTGAGGTCGGCGCGCATGACGCGGGAATGGGGGCGGTGATTACAGAAACTGGACCTATTACCATCGACTCTGGCCAGAGTAATCAATAAACAGAGCCCCCAATGATTTCAGTTTTTACGGTACAAATATAAATTTTCTAACGTCAAAAATTATATTGCGTCATTTAAACTATAGGATGTGATTTTCCTTTCCATTTGCATCCGCAACGGAATTTTTTCCAAGACCTTTCCAAATTTATCGATCTCGAATTCCACTTCCATCAGAAACGACGATGCTTCCGGATCTGTACCAATCGTTGCTTTTTCTGGATCTTCACCAGCCCATATAGCAACTTTCGCATTGAAAATGCGCACATGCATGGTCAAGTTTCCATTTTTTTTCATTACGGCATTTGCTTCGTAACTGGTTTTAGCAGGAAATAACCCGAATCCTGAAATATTGGACGCATCAGCCCCGCCTGCCCTGACCTCATCTTCGGTCAATGAAGCCAGTTGTTCCGAGGAAAAAAGCCTGGACATGGAATTGCTTGTATTCTGCGAGGCAATCACACTAGCTGTCATTATCTGGTCCTCGGTAACACCCTCCAGACCACGCATCATTTTCAAGAACTCCTTCGTTTGACGAAGGTCGTCTCCGTTAGGATTGCTCAGCGAGAATCCATGGACCGGCTTATTGCCTACCCAACGAGTTGGCTCGCGTGTATCTTTGACAAATTGAGTACAAACTGGAAACTCCTCTCCATCAGAGACGAATTTTCTGGTGCTGTCTTCGTGCGTTACCCAAGTTGCAAAGATATTGAAATATTTCTCCTGCGCATCAGCATCGAGTTTTTTCAACACTGGCCGAGAAATAATGCCGCTGTCATTCGGAAAATAATCTGCTATGGCTTCCCTCATTTCTTTATCGTGTCGCGATGCAAGTGACCCAAATCTTTCTATGCCGCCTATCTGTCTTATAAAGGACTGCAAATATTTTCCCGCATGAGCAGCATCTGCATTTTTTTCAAGGCGTTCCAAGCGGTGCGCCAAGCGTTGCAAACCGAGTTTCCTGTGTGTTTGAATTTCCGAATCAAGCTTTAAAAATTTATCTGTCATTTTAAGCTCCGCTTTGGGAAGCTTGATCCCGGCCGCCTTTTGAAGGGTCGCACTAAGTTTGGCATACATGGAAAATTCCAGTACAGCACGAACAAGCGTACGGTATGAATCAGTAATCATTTCGTCTATAAGGACTTTATTCCCTATTTTAGCCGCCTCTTCAGCGCGCTTTTTTGCTTCTTCCACAAGTGATTTGCGTGCACCACTTGAAATGTTCTTTTCAGAGCAACCGAGATAGGCAATGAGATTTGCGTTGTCAAGTAATTCAACTTTCGGTACCTGTAACTGCATTTTCGCCATACCTATCAGGCATTCTTCTTTTTCGGAAGCAGACGTCATTTTGGAAACGGTTATGACGTCTTCAGGCGACAATTTTGCGATTACTTTTTCAAAAATCTTCCGAATTTCACTTTCAGATATCCGCGCAGCTGGATTCCCAGCTATTTCCAGCAGTTTTCTTTCAGTTTCCGGCTTTTTGCATTTAACCAAATTGTTAAGCCAGTCGCGAATATAGGCCTCAACTCGCTTGCATTCACGGCAATGCGCTCTTTTTTCAATTTCCGCGTTGCACTTATCTGTCCAGTGTGCCAATTGTGGTTGCTTCAGCAACGTGGAAAATATATCGAGTTCCGCATCGCTGAGCGCGTCCCATTTTATCGTTGACTTAGCAACCAGTGCTTCAAATGCCTGCTTGCTGAACTCTTTAAGAACTTCCAGATCGGGGCCCAGACCATCAACATGGTTTAGTGCCAGATTCAATAAACTTTCTATGCGACGCTCTTTAATTACCCTGGCAACTTCTTCTTTTAAATTACAGTACCTTACCGAATTAAAAGAAGCCTCCATCGCGTTCCATAACTTGGTTTGCTTGTTCGACGCAAAATCAGAGCCATTGCCTGAATTTCGCACCGACTGAAAGAAGCGACTTAATAAACCGTCGCGTACGTTCTTTAATGCTTTTAATCTCTCATCAACGCAATCTGCAATCCAGCACAATGAGCTCGTATCTTTACATGCATCTTTCAAATCTTCCAACTTTCCAGTTGTCATCTCTGAAAAAACTGATTGCATTACTTTTTCGACGTCAACCTTATACCAAGCCGCATCTTTCAAGCTGGCCATTAGACTATCGACAACTTGTTGTTTCCGGGGGTCGGTGTCCGCATCTGCCTTTAAGGCACTGCGGAGTGCTGTCACAGCTGCTGCAGGTCTGGCGAGGCGGTCCGCAACGCTTAAGCTACGGTCCTGCCGCGAGCGGACCATCCATTGGTGCAAGCCTTTAAATCCGCCTTGGGTCAGAGCGGCCCACCATGTGGAGTGGCATGAAATGCGCGGAGAAGCCGGTAGAGCGGGTTTAAGGGTACGGCCATTCGATGTGCTACCCGCCTGCATTGTTGAACGTTCTTCGGCGGGAGATTTCCTGGAAGCAGCGATAAGAGGTAAACTGGCGGCATGCATATGCGACTCCGGTTATCTTGGAATATCGCTACGTACTTCGGTTGGAGCTCAGAGTTCCATCGATAGATGCCGACATGCAAACTATGCTTACCAAAAGCACGTCAAGCTGCCGCCCCTTTTTTGCCATCCAACCCCAACCTCTTCCAAATAGCCACCGTCGGCCCCGCCTGGTTCAGCGTATAAAAATGCAGCCCCGGCGCACCGCCCGCCAGCAGCCGCTCGCACAGCTGCGTCACCACATCCAGCCCGAACGCCTTCAGCGACGCCGTATCGTCGGCGTATCCCGCCAGCTTCAGCCGTATCCAGCGCGGGATCTCGGCGCCGCACATGTCGGAGAAACGGACCAGCTGGGTGTAATTCGTGATCGGCATGATGCCGGCCACCACCGGCACGTCCACGCCCAGCTTCCTGGCGTCGTCGACGAAGCGGAAATAGGCGTCGGCGTTGTAGAAGTATTGGGTGATGGCGGCGTCGGCGCCGGCCTGTATCTTGCCGGCGAAATGGCGCAGGTCTTCCTGCGCGGACCTGGCCTGCGGATGCACTTCCGGGTAGGCGGCGGTCTCGATGTGGAACCAGTCGCCAGTCTCGGCGCGGATGAATTCGATCAGCTGGCTGGCATAGGCGAACTCGCCGGACGACGCGTCCAGCATGCCGTAGCCGCTGGGCAGGT
This sequence comes from uncultured Noviherbaspirillum sp., assembly GCA_963522035.1. Classification (GTDB taxonomy): domain Bacteria; phylum Pseudomonadota; class Gammaproteobacteria; order Burkholderiales; family Burkholderiaceae_D; genus Noviherbaspirillum_A. The sequence goes on from CAUQYP010000029.1 coordinate 16,435, forward strand.
CGCCGCGCAGCGCGACCACGCGGCGGATGCCGTGGGACTGGTACTCGCGCAGCATGGCGCGCAATTCGTCGCGGTTGCGGCCGATGCAGGACAGATGCGGCGCAGCGTCGTGACCCTCGGCGCTGATTTCCAGCACGGTGTCGCGGGTGCCCGACTGGGTCGAGCCGCCGGCGCCGAAAGTGACGGAAAAGTAGCGGGGATGAAGCTGCGCCAGTTCGGCGCGGGTGGCGCGCAGCTTTTGCGCGCCTTCCGGCGTCTTGGGCGGGAACAGTTCCAGGCTGTACGTGTTTTCAGACATTATTTTCTCAACAATAAGGCCGACAGGCCCCAGGAAATCGCGCTGTAGATCAGCGCGCCGCCGACTGCCGCCCAGAAGCCGGCCACGGCAAAACCGCCGACCAGGTTGGCGACCAGCCAGAACATCAGGCCGTTGATGATGAAGATGAACAGGCCCAGCGTGATCACCGTGACCGGCAGCGTCAGCAGCACGAGGATGGGGCGTACCAGCGTATTCACCAGCCCGAGCAGCAGCGCGGCGATCAGGGCGGTGCCGATGTCCTGCACGTAGACCGAGCGCAGGATGTAGGGCACGGCAAACAGGGCGGCGGTATTGATCAGCCAGGCTAGCAGCAGTCGCATGCAAACTCCTCGGGGAAAGGCAACAAAACAGCAGGCAAAAAAAGGGCGGCTCGCGCCGCCCCGCCCTTCTTAGTAGCGGTAATGCTCGGGCTTGAACGGCCCCTGCTGCGACACGCCGATATAGCTGGCCTGCTCGTCGGTCAGCTCGGTCAGCTGCGCGTTGAGCTTCTTCAGTTGCAAACGTGCGACCTTCTCGTCCAGGTGCTTGGGCAGCGTGTACACGCCGACCGGGTACCTGTCGGTGTTCACGAACAGTTCGATCTGGGCGATGGTCTGGTTCGCGAACGACGAGCTCATCACGTAGGAAGGGTGACCCGTGCCGCAGCCCAGGTTCACCAGGCGGCCTTCGGCCAGCAGGATAATGCGCTTGCCGTCCGGGAAGATGATGTGGTCGACCTGCGGCTTGATGTTTTCCCAGGTGTACTGGCGCAATGCGGCGACTTCGATTTCATTGTCGAAGTGGCCGATATTGCAGACGATGGCCTGGTCTTTCATCTTCTGCATGTGCTCATGGGTGATCACATGGTAGTTGCCGGTGGCGGTGACGAAGATGTCGGCATGTTCCGCCGCGTAATCCATGGTGACGACGCGGTAGCCTTCCATCGCGGCCTGCAGCGCGCAGATCGGGTCGACTTCGGTGACCCAGACTTGCGCCGACAGCGCGCGCAGCGCCTGCGCCGAACCCTTGCCGACGTCGCCATAGCCGGCCACGACAGCGACCTTGCCGGCGATCATCACGTCGGTGGCGCGCTTGATGCCATCGACCAGCGACTCGCGGCAGCCGTACAGGTTGTCGAACTTGGACTTGGTCACCGAGTCGTTGACGTTAATCGCCGGGAACGCCAGCTTCAGGTCGCGGTGCATCTGGTACAGGCGATGCACGCCGGTGGTGGTTTCCTCGGTCACGCCCTTGATCTCGGCCAGGCGGGTCGAATACCAGCCAGGCTGCGACGCCAGGCGCTTCTTGATCGAGTTGAACAGGCAGATTTCCTCTTCCGAACCCGGATTGTCCAGCACCGACGCATCTTTTTCCGCACGGGTGCCAAGGTGCAGCAGCAGCGTGGCGTCGCCGCCGTCGTCGAGGATCATGTTCGAGTACTGCGGGCCTTCGGCAGTGTCCGGCCATTCGAAGATGCGGTGGGTATATTCCCAGTAGTCGTCCAGCGACTCGCCCTTGAACGCGAAGACCGGGGTGCCGGCGTCGGCAATGGCCGCGGCCGCGTGGTCCTGCGTGGAGTAGATGTTGCACGATGCCCAGCGTACCTTCGCGCCCAGCGCTTCCAGCGTCTGGATCAGCACGGCGGTCTGGATGGTCATGTGGATGGAACCGGTAATGCGTGCGCCCTTGAGCGGCTGGGCGGCGGCGTATTCCTCGCGGATTGCCATCAGGCCCGGCATTTCGGTTTCGGCGATGCGGATTTCCTTGTGGCCCCAGCTTGCCAGGGACAGGTCGGCGACGACGTAGTCGTTAAAGTCGGTATTGGATTTCGATGCGGATTTGGAAACTTGTGGCAGGGCGCTCATCACGCCTCCTTTCTTTAAAAAACCGAGAAAAAAGTCACGTGAGCGCGGTTGCAGTGTTGATACGCCAAGCCTGGCAGGTTTATTAACCCTGTCGCAACGCTCCTTGACGAACCGCGAATTTTAACGGAAAAACGCGCGGTTGTCAGGGGCGAGGCGGTGCTTGTTAAAACCCCATGTATGCCGGCCCATGCGCGGCAGGGATGTAATTATCAGCGCCTGGCGAATTCAGCTTCAGGCCGATCTGACGCAGCAGAACTTCCAGCTTGTCACAGTCCGCGGGATGTTCTTTCGCGGATTTTTCAATATCGTTGCGCAATTTGACTAAACTTTTTTTGTCCTTTGCGTTGGACAAGCGCGAGGAAAATTTTACCGACTGGGCATCCGCCACCGAAGGATTTGGCTTGGAAGCCCTGTTCTCCGAGCGAAAGCCTGACCTGATCGTTAAAGACAATATTGAACGGCTAAAGAAATCTTTGATCGATGCAAAAAAATGGCGCAGACCTGTACGCGGCGTCGGCCCCTTGCCTGACTTGGACCGGCCAATGGCGGTACCTTTGATTATTACTGGAGTGGCGTTCCGAAACTGGCTGTTGAATGCAGATGTGGCTTTCATTGCTTTTCCTTATCAGGGCCGTACAGGGTTCATCCGTGCTACGCATTCACGGGTCGGCAAGGTCGCCGAAGGAGAAGTGATTTGAATGCCAAGTAGCGTACGGATGGGTGCGACCAAGACGGAAAAACGTTCCCGTGACGACTATCCCGCTAACGCGCATCCGCCAATTTCTGCGCCGTCACGCTCCGCCCCACCCAATTCAACATGTCGCGCCAGATCCGGTCCACCTCGGCATCCTTGGGCATGTCCTGCGCATGCGGCAGTTCGATCGTCACGACCGGCACCTTGCGCTGGCCGCCGCCGTAATTGCCGAGCGAACCCGGATAGACGCCGATCGGTTCATAGCGCAGCAGGCCGAAGCGCTTGGGCGGGGCGGCCGGGCCGTCGAAGTCGAGCAGGCCGAACGGCGCGTGGACGGAAATGATCAGGTCGGGCTGGAAGCGGCGGATTTCTTCATCCAGCCAGCGACTTTCGGGCTCGGACAAGGCGGCGCGGCCCGGATACCGGCGCGGGTCGCGGCCGGTAACGCGTTTCCAGTAGCGCTCGGTTTCGCGCTGCCAGTCCGGCGTGGGGAAATTGCGGTTGAGGTCGACGCCGCGCGCATTGACGCGCGTCTTCTTCCCGGCCAGCATGCCGTCGGGGTTGACCAGCGGCGCAATGCTCCAGCTGAACTGGCGCGCGTCCGGCGCCTGCATCTTCCTCATCCAGCGGAAAATAATGGCCGACGAGGTCGGCTCGTCGCCATGGATGCCGCCCACCAGCAATATGCGCACCGGCTTGCCCTTGCCGTCCGGCTGCGCCGGGATGCGGCGCACCAGCAAGGGCATGCCTTTCACCGACCGGCCGCCGCCGGGCGAGAGCGTCTGCGACTGGCAGTCGGACACGGACACCCCGGGCAGCGCCTGGCTGATCTGCGCGCAATGCGACGGCGGTTGGGCCGCATGCGCCGGCAGCACGATGGCAAAACCGCATGCCGCCAGCGCCGCCGCGAGTGCGCGCAACCGCAGCATCAGCCTGCGCTGGCGCGCAGCGCTTCGGCCTTGTCGGTGCGTTCCCAGCTGAACTCCGGCTCCTCGCGGCCGAAGTGGCCGTAGGCTGCGGTCTTGCTGTAGATCGGGCGCAGCAGGTCCAGCATCTGCACGATGCCTTTCGGACGCAGGTCGAAATGCTCCTTCACCAGCTCGGCGATCTTTTCGTCGCTGATCTTGCCGGTGCCGAAGGTGGTGACCATGACCGAGGTCGGCTTGGCAACGCCAATTGCGTACGAGATCTGGATCTGGCAACGCTCGGCCAGGCCGGCAGCGACGATGTTCTTGGCGACATAGCGGCCGGCGTAGGCAGCCGAGCGGTCGACCTTGGACGGGTCCTTGCCGGAGAACGCGCCGCCGCCGTGGGGTGCTGCGCCGCCGTAGGTGTCGACGATGATCTTGCGGCCGGTCAGGCCGCAGTCGCCCTGCGGGCCGCCGATGACGAAGCGGCCGGTCGGGTTGATCAGGAAGCGGGTGTCGTTCAGCCATTCCTGCGGCACCACCGGCTTGATGATCATCTCGATCGCGGCTTCCTCGATCTGGCTATGGGTCATCTCCGGCGCATGCTGGGTCGACAGTACGATGGTGTCGATGCCGACCGGGCGGCCGTCGACGTAGCGCAGCGTAACCTGCGACTTGGCGTCCGGGCGCAGCCATGGCAGGCGGCCGTCCTTGCGCAACTGCGACTGGCGCTCGACGATGCGGTGCGCGTAATGGATCGCGGCCGGCATCAGTTCAGGCGTCTCGTTGCAGGCATAGCCGAACATCAGGCCCTGGTCGCCGGCGCCCTGGTCGAGGTCGATGCCGCTGCCTTCGTCGACACCCTGCGCGATGTCCGGAGACTGCTTGTCGTAGCAGACCATGACCGCGCAGCTCTTGTAGTCGATGCCGAAGTCGGCGTTGTCGTAGCCGATGCGCTTCAAGGTGTCGCGGGCGACGCCGATGTAGTCGACGTGGGCATGCGCGGTGATCTCGCCGGCCAGCACCACCAGTCCGGTGTTGCACAGGGTTTCGGCGGCGACGCGGGCCTTCGGGTCCTGCTCGAAGATGGCGTCGAGGATGGCGTCGGAAATCTGGTCGGCCACCTTGTCGGGATGGCCTTCGGAGACGGATTCGGAAGTAAAGAGGTATTCGTGTGCCATGCAGGCTCCATGAAAGTGATAGTCGAAAAGTCGCGGCCTATCTATGAGCCTGCGACGCTTTAGCGAGATTTGTAGGCCGCCTCGCAAGTTGTCTGTTAACTCGGCGGATAAAACTGTGTGCTATTTTACGCGTCTTGAAAAAATCGCGCAAAACGCCGACGTCTTCTTTAATGCTTGTCAACTTATTCCGCCTGCTGTCGCGCCTGCCGCTGCCCGTGCTGCACCTGACCGGCGCGGCGCTGGGCTGGGTCGTCTACCTGGCCTCGCCGTCCTACCGCCGCCGCCTTGACGACCATTTGCAGCGGGCCGGCTACAGCAGCCTGCGCAGGAAAGCCATCACCGAGGCCGGCAAGAGTTTGATGGAGCTGCCTTTCGTCTGGTGCGGCCCGGCGCGCAGGGTGCTGCCGGCCGCCCATATCGAGAGCCTGGCGCTGCCGCGCGCGGCGCTGGCCGAGGGACGCGGCCTGATCTTCCTGACGCCACACCTGGGCTGCTTCGAGATCCTGGCGCAGGCAGTGGCCGAGCATATCCCGCTGACCGTGCTGTACCGGCCGCCGCGCAAGGACGCGCTGAAGCCGTTGCTGGAGGTGGCGCGCGCGCGGCCGGCCATGCGCCTGGCGCCGGCCAACCTGTCGGGCGTGCGCATGCTGCTGAAGTCCCTGAAGTCGGGCCAGGCGATCGGCCTGCTGCCGGACCAGGTGCCGCAGCAGGGCGAAGGCGCCTGGGCCGACTTCTACGGCCGGCCGGCGTACACGATGACCTTGCCGGCCAAGCTGCACCAGATGAGCGGCGCGCCCATCGTCCTGGCCTGGGCCGAAAGGCTGCCGCACGGGCGCGGCTACGAGCTGCGCTTCGTGCGCTTCGAGGAAGACCTTGCCGGCACGCCGGAACAGCAGGCGCGCAGCATCAACGCAGCAATGGAGAAGCTGATCGCGCTGTGCCCGGCGCAGTACTTCTGGAGCTACAACCGCTACAAGACGCCGCCAGGCGTGGCGCCGGCCGCGGTGGCGTCGGCATCATGAGGTTCTTGCTGGCATTGATGTGGCTGCTGCACTGGCTGCCGCTGCCGCTGCTGGGCCGCCTGGGCACCGCGGTCGGCAGCCTGCTGTACGTCGTGATGGGGCCGCGCCGCCATGTCACGCAGACCAACCTGCGGCTGTGCATGCCCGAGCTTTCGGAACACGAACGCAATGCGCTGGCGCGGCGCCACTTCCAGCACTACGCCCGCAGCGTGCTGGAGCGCGGCGTGCTGTGGTGGGGCTCCACCGCGCGGCTGCGGCGGCTGATCCAGGTCGAGCCGGGCGTGCCGCTGGCGGAAATCGCCTCCGGCCCGACCATCCTGCTGTGCCCGCATTTCGTCTGCCTCGACGTCGCCGGCGTGGCGGTGATGCTGGAGTCGCCGCTGTGCTCGATCTATACCGCGCAGCGCGACCCGGTGTTCGACGGCGCGCTGCGGCGCGGCCGCACCCGTTTCAGGCCGATCGAGCTGGTGTCGCGGGCGGCGGGCATCAAGCCCATCATCCGCGCCATGCGCCGCGGCCTGCCCTACTTCATGCTGCCCGACCTCGACTTCGGCGCCAGGGATGCGCTGTTCGTGCCTTTCTTCGGCGTGCCTGCGTCCACGCTGACCGCGCCGGCCCGCATTGCCGCGGCGACCGGGGCGAAGGTGATCCCGGTGGTGGCGACTTTCCTGCCCGGCTACCGGGGCTGGAAAGTGCGCTTTTATCCGGCCTGGGACAATTATCCGGGCGACGACCTGGCGGTTTCCGCGCGCCGCATGAATGCCTTTATCGAGGAACGGGTACGGGAAGCGCCGGGCGAATATTTTTGGGCGCACAAGCGTTTCAAGACCCGCCCGCCGGGTATGCCCGGCGTGTATGATGCCTCGTCCGATTCCCCCGCCGACATGGCAAGCGACCCAGCCGACGGCTACTGACTTCTCCATCATGAAACTCAAGTTCACCAAGATGCACGGCGCCGGCAATGACTTCGTGGTCATCGACGCCATCCACCAGCAGGTCGACTTCACGCCGGCGCAGTGGCAGCGCCTGGCCGACCGCCGTTTCGGCGTCGGCGCCGACCAGATGCTGGTGGTGGAAAAGGCGCAGTCGCCGGGCGTGGATTTCCGCTACCGCATCTATAACAGCGACGGCGGCGAGGTCGAGCAGTGCGGCAACGGCGCACGCGCCTTCGTCCGCTACGTGAGCGAAAAAGGCCTGAGCGCCAAGCGTGCGATCCGCGTCGAGACCCTGTCCGGCGTGATCGAGCCGCGGATGGAAGACGACGGCGGCATCACCGTCGACATGGGTGCGCCGGTGCTGGAGCCGGCGCGCGTGCCGTTCGACGCCAGCGGCCTGCAAGGACGGCAGCAGCACGACGACACGCTGTGGCCGCTGGACGTGAACGGCCGCACCGTCATGGTGTCCGCGGTCTCGATGGGCAATCCGCATGCGGTGCAGGTGGTGGACGATGTCGACGCCGCACCGGTGCTGCAGGACGGCCCGGCAATCGAGCATCATCCGCGCTTCCCGAAACGGGTCAACGCCGGTTTCATGCAGGTCGTGGACCGCCATTCGGTGCGGCTGCGGGTCTTCGAGCGCGGCGCCGGCGAAACCCTGGCCTGCGGCACCGGCGCCTGCGCGGCGGTGGTGGCGGGCATACGCCGCGGCCTGCTCGCCTCGCCGGTGCGGGTCGAGACCCGGGGCGGCGAACTGTCCATCGCCTGGGCCGGCGGCAGCGCGCCGGTGCTGCTGACCGGGCCCGCGGTCACCGTGTTCGACGGCGAAATCGAACTCTGACGACACACTCACCATCCTTTAATCCGCTTTCCTTTTCTGAAGACCGCCATGTCCATGGAATCCACTACTGTCGCCGCCTACCTTGCCAGCCATCCGGATTTCTTCGAGGAGCACACCGAACTGCTGTCGTCGGTGCGCCTGTCCAGCGGCCTGTCCGGGCGCGCCATCTCGCTGCAGGAGCGGCAGATGGAAGTGCTGCGGGAAAAGTACAAGCAGCTGGAGCTGAAGATGGCGGCGCTGATGCGCAACGGCCACCAGAACGACGCGATCGCCGAAAAATTCCATCAATGGACCTGCAGCCTGCTGGCCAGCCGGCATGACACCGAGCTGCCGCGCATCCTGGTCGACGGCCTGCGCAGCCGTTTCGACGTACCGCAGGCCACGTTGCGGCTCTGGGGCGTGGCGGACAATCATGCCGATGCCTGGTTTGCCAGGCCGGTGTCGGGCGACATCCGCATCTTCGCCAACGGCCTCGACGCCCCGTTCTGCGGTCCCAATAACGACTTCGAGGCTGCCGGCTGGCTGGACGACCCGGCAAGCGTGAAGTCCATCGCCATGCTGCCGCTGCGTGCGCCGGGCGCCAAGCAGGCCTTCGGCATGCTGGTGCTGGGTTCGCCCGACGCCCAGCGGTTTTCGGAAACCATGTCCACCGACTTCCTGATCCGCTTCGCCGCCACCGCCAGCGCCGCGCTGGCCAGCCTGCTGGCCTGAGGCCACGATGGACGCATCGCTCCGCCAAGGCCGTTACCGGGACTACCTGCAACACCTGGCGACCCAGCGCCGGCTCTCGCCGCACACGGTGGAAGGCTACCGGCATGACCTGGCCGAACTGGAACGCCTGATCGTCGCGGCGTTTCCGGCGCCGGCCGCGCCGCCGGGGCTGGAGGCGATCAACCATTTCCACATTCGCAAGTTCGCGTCGCAGATGCATGGCGCCGGACTGCATCCGCGTTCGATCGCGCGCCGGCTTTCCGGCTGGCGCGGCTTTTTCAACTGGCTCTCGGAACAGGTGCCGCTGGCCGCCAACCCGGTCGACGGCGTGCGCGCGCCCAAGCGCGGCAAGCCCCTGCCCAAGGCGCTGTCCGCCGACGACGCGGTGCAGCTGGTGTCGAACAGCCGGCCCGGCCACGACCCGCTGGCGCCGGAGCAGCTCTGCAACCGCGCGATGTTCGAGCTGCTGTACTCCAGTGGCCTGCGGGTGTCCGAGCTGGTGTCGCTGGACGCGGCCTACGTGCAGGAAGACGGCTATGCCTCGCCCGGCTGGATCGACTATGCCGGCGGCGAGGTCACGGTGACCGGCAAGGGCAGCAAGAAGCGCGTGGTGCCGGTCGGCGCCGCCGCGCTCGACGCGCTGCGTGCATGGCTGGCGGTGCGGCCGCAGTTGCTGCGCCCGGAACTGGACAGCGCGCGCCATGCGCTGTTCCTGTCGGTGCGCGGCAAGCGCATGACGGCGCGCATGGTGCAGGTGCGCATCAAGGCCCATGCGCTGGCGCTGGGCATACCGACCGACGTGCACCCGCACGTGCTGCGGCATTCGTTCGCCTCGCACGTGCTGCAGTCCTCCGGCGACCTGCGCGCAGTGCAGGAAATGCTGGGCCACGCGTCGATTTCCTCGACCCAGGTGTACACCTCGCTCGACTTCCAGCGCCTGGCGCAGGTGTATGATGCCGCCCATCCGCGCGCCAGGAAGCGCGACGCCTGATTACCCTTACCGACACCGCCATGATTCCGACCACCATCCTGACCGGCTTTCTCGGCGCCGGCAAAACCACCCTGCTGAACCGCCTGCTCAAGGAGCCGCACGGCTACAAGATCGCCGTCATCGAGAACGAGTTCGGCGCCGAGAACATCGACAACGAGATCCTGGTGCAGGACAGCACCGAGCAGATCGTCGAGATGAACAACGGCTGCATCTGCTGCACCGTGCGCGGCGACCTGATCAGCGCGCTGTCGTCGCTGGCGGTCCGGCGCAATGCCGGCGAGCTCGATTTCGACCACGTGGTGATCGAGACCACGGGCCTGGCCAACCCCGGCCCGGTCGCGCAGACCTTCTTCATGGACGAGGAAGTCAGCCTGCACTACATGCTGGACGCGGTGATCACCGTAGTCGATGCGCGCCATGCAATGACCCAGCTCGACGAACGCGAGGAAGCGCAGCGCCAGGTCGGTTTCGCCGACCGCATCCTGCTTTCCAAGACCGACCTCTGCGGCGCCGACGAGGTGGCGACGCTGGTGGCGCGCCTGAAGCGCATGAATCCGCGCGCGCCGATCGGCAGCAACAGCCTGGAAGGCGAACCGGTGTCCAGCCTGCTCGACCTGCGCGGCTTCCGGCTCAACGACAAGCTCGATATCGACCCGGATTTCCTGGCCGCCGACGCGCATGACGCCGGCCATGTGCACGACGAGCACTGCGGCCATGAGCATGACCATCACCATCATCACGGCCATACCGACGACATTGCCGCCTTCGTGTTCCGCAGCAGCCGGCCGTTCGATACCGCCCGCCTCGACAACTTCCTCGGCGGGCTGATCCAGGTTTTCGGCCCGCGCCTGCTGCGCTACAAGGGCATCATCTATATGGAAGGCGCGGACCGCAAGGTGGTGTTCCAGGGCGTGCACCAGACCATGGGTTCCGACATCGGCGCGCCCTGGCTGGACGGCGAGGAACGGGGGAGCAAGATGGTGTTTATCGGCGTCAATCTGCCGCAGTCGACCATTCTTCAGGGACTGGAGCAATGTTTGATATAAACTAGCGCGGTTTTTCAGCCGGTGACAAGCAGTTACCCCCGAATCCGGGACACCGGCAGAACAGTAAACCGGCTTGCCTGCCAACCCGAACGCGATAAATCGGCTGGCGAAAAACGGGGCGGCTGGTGCCGTCGAAAGTGTTACCTGCCGCTACTTAATGCTTTGACAGCATTATGCATTCCGGCATACTACTGAGCAGCAACAAAACGTTTGTCCGTTTAACGGATACATTGACTAAACCGTAGTTTCGAAAGTTACCGAAGTGGCAACCAAGACAACCAAACCAACCGTCGCTGACGATGCCTTGCTCTCGGAAGAAGAAATTCTGAAGATGGGCGAGAAGGACTACATGAATGCCGCGCAGCTGGCGTTTTTCCGCGCCCGTCTGCAACAGCTTGAAAAGGACCTGCTCAAGAATGCCGGCGAGACCACCGAGCACCTGCGGGAAACCGTACTGGTGCCGGACCCTGCGGACCGGGCGACGATCGAGGAAGAGCATGCGCTGGAACTGCGTACGCGCGACCGCGAACGCAAGCTGCTGAAGAAAGTGCAGCAGTCGATTGCCTCGATCGACACCGGCGACTACGGCTGGTGCGAGGAAACCGGCGAACCGATCGGCATTCCGCGCCTGCTGGCCCGTCCCACCGCCACGCTGTCGCTGGAAGCCCAGCAACGGCGCGAACTGAAACAGAAACTCTACGGCGATTGAACGCTGCACGCCTTTCCGTCCCCAGCCGCAGCGCCCTGGTGCTGCTGTTGCTGTGCTGCCTGCTCACGGCGCAGTGGCTGGGACTGGGGCACCGGGTGGCGCATGCCGGCTGGACCGGTGCTGGCCAGTCGGTGAAGGCCGCCGTTCTTGACAGCGGCAAAAGCAGCGACATCCATCTGCGCCACTCCTGCGCCGCCTTCGACGAGGCTACCCTCCCTGCCCTGCTGAGCACACCGCCCTATCTCGCACCATTGATGCCCGCAGCCAGCGTATTGGCGCTGTGGGCCGCATTCCTGTCCTGGCACCAGCCGTTCTCCTGTCACTTCCAGTCCCGCGCCCCACCCGTTTCCTGAACGTCCTCCCGCTTCCCTGATGCCGCAGCGTCGGCCCGATTGACGGGCCGCCGTGCGCCGCATCCCTGTTTCATGTCGATTTTCAGGAAAAACCATGCAATTCCAACGTTCCCCGATGGCGCGCGCCATGCTGCTCGCCTGTGCCGCCTATGCCCAGTCCGTCCACACCGCTCATGCAGCCGACGCGCTGCCCGAGATAGTCGTCACCACCAGCCCCCTTGCCGGCAGCGCAAGCGAGCAGGTCCTGACGCCTGCCCGGGTGATATCCGGCGACGAACTGCGTGACCGCCAGGCCGGCACGCTGGGCGAGACGCTGTCCCACGAACTCGGCGTCTCCAGTTCCGCGTTCGGCGCCGGTGCGGCGCGGCCGGTCATCCGCGGCCTCGAGGGCCCGCGGGTCAAGATGCTGCAAAACGGCATGTCGGTGTCCGACGTCTCCACGCTGTCCAACGACCACGCGGTCGCCACCGACACCGCGAACGCACGCCAGATCGAGATCCTGCGCGGCCCGGCGGCACTGCTCTATGGCTCGGGCGCCATCGGCGGGCTGGTCAATGTGATCAACGACCGCATTCCGACCAGCCTGGCGCCTGCGCCCACCGGCGAAGCCGAACTGCGCTACGGCAGCGTCGACCGGTCGAAAAGCCTGTCCCTGTCGCTCGACGGCGCTGCCGGCGGGATAGGCTTGCATGTCGACGGTAATATAAGCAATGCTTCCGACTACCGGATACCGGACACCGCGGTACAGGGCGATCCGGCTTCCGCGTCGGGCCGCTTGCCGAACTCCCAGGCGCGACAGAATAACGTCGGCTTCGGCCTGTCCACCGTCCAGTCCTGGGGTTACATCGGCGCCTCGGTATCCACGCAGGACAAGCGCTATGGCATCCCGACCGAGGAGCAGGCCCAGATCGACATGCGCCAGAACCGCTACGACATCGACAGCCTGGTCCGCAGGCCATTTGCCGGCGTCGAAAGTGCGCGGCTGCGGATCGGCTATACCGATTACGAGCATGACGAACTCGATGCGGCCGGCACGCCGCAAACGAATTTCCGGAACAGGGCGCTGGAAACCAGGCTGGAGCTGACCCACGAGCGTTTCGCCGGCTGGCGCGGCACGCTGGGCGTGCAGGCCAACAACGAGCGTTTCTCGGCGCTGTCGGCGGACGGCGGCGGTGCTACCGTGCCGGCAACCCGTTCCAATACGGTTGCCGGCTTCCTGGTCGAGGAAAAGGATGTGGGCCCGGTACGCCTGAGCGCCGGCGCCCGCCTGGAGTCGGTCGAGCGCAAGCCGGACGCGTTGCGCGACCGGCGTTTCACGCTCGGTTCGGGTTCGATCGGCGGCCTGTGGACGTTCCAGCCCGGCTATGGTTTGGGACTGACCGGCTCGCTTGCACAACGCGCGCCGTCCACGGAAGAACTGTATTCGAGCGGTCCGCATGAAGCGACCGGCACCTACGACATCGGCAACCCGGACTTCACGCGGGAAACCTCGCGCAACATCGAACTCAGCCTGCAAAAGACCGACGGCCTGGTGCGCTGGAAAGCCAACCTGTTCTACAACCGCGTCAGGAACTTCGTGTATGGCGACGTCACCGGCGCCGAGGTGGACGACAGCGGCGCCGCCGGCGGCGAATTCGACGAGCGCATCTTCCGCCAGGGCGACGCCACCATCCGCGGCGCCGAGGCCGAGATCGCCTATAATCCGCGCGGCGCAGGCTGGTCCGGCCGCCTGTTCGCCGACACCTCGCGCGGCACCCTGGAAAACGCCGGCAACCTGCCGCTGCAGCCCGCCAGCCGCGCCGGCATCGACGTCAACTACCGCCAGGGCCCATGGCGCAGCAGCGTCACCCTGCTGCGCGCGTTGCGGCAGGACCGCCTGGCCAGCTTCGAAACCGGCGTCACGCCCGCCTATACCCAGCTCGATGCCAGCGTGGCCTACACGCAGAATTTCGGGCGCCATGACGTGACCTGGTTCCTGGTCGGCCGGAACCTGTTGAACGAGGACATCCGCTACGCGACGTCGGTGCTGAAAAACGAGGTGCCGCAGCCCGGCCGCAACCTGATCGTCGGGGTAAGGACCGCGTTTTAAGAAGCGGAGTCCCCGCCATGGGCGTAATGCCGTTCAGTCAGGCTGGACGAACGGGCTTTGGATCTCCGTCATTCTCGAAAGTCCGTTCGTCCTGAGTAGGCCGCAGGCCGTATCGAAGGAGGCTCGGCTGCTTGCGCCGCGCAGCGACAGTTGCCGTTGCCGTTGCCGTTGCCCGCGCAGCGACTTTGCTTCTGCTTTTGACGCTGCCGTTGACGTGGATCCCCGTTAGACGGCGACGCGTCGCCAGGGACTGAAACGGATAAA
>CAUQYP010000030.1:0-28990 GCA_963522035.1 uncultured Noviherbaspirillum sp.
CGGCACCAGCGACGTGTCGCCATCGACGGGGACCCACGTCAAAAGCAACGGCAACCGCAACGGCAACTGTCGCTGCGCGGAGCTTAATGCAACGGCAACTGTCGCGGCGCGTCTGGCACAAGCTAGCATGAAGATGCTCTAGCAGCAGCGCTGCGCAACGCGGCCCAGTAGCTCAGACAGGCGAGGAGCGCAATGGCACCCAGCGCCAGCACGGCGCCGCCAAGGCCGAAACCGCCCAGGGCCAGTGGAAAGGCAAAGGGCGCCAGCGCACGCGCCACGAAAGCCGGGCGTGCCAGATGCCCGAGCAGCACGCTGTAGTTTTCCCGTCCATACAGTTCAGCCGGCACCACGCCGCGCACGATGGTCATCAGCCCATTGCTGATGCCATACAGTCCGGCCACGGCGAATGCCAGCAGCGATGGGCCATGCAGGAAGAACAGGCCGGCCAGCGCCAGCACCATGGACGCAAGAGCAATGCTGCCTACGTGGACAGCGCGCAGTCTTCCGCCGGCGCCCAGTTCCAGCAGGCGTCCCAGCGCCTGTACCGGCCCTACGAGCGACGCGATGAATACAGCGCTGCCGGCTTCCAGGCCAGCCAGCCGGAACAGGTTAATCATGTGCACCGACAATACCGACAGCACGAAGCTGGCCAGTGCGAATGCCGTCGCCAGCCAGAGCGTGTCCGGCAGCGGGGACGGCGAGGTAGTGGCAGGTGCCGTGGACACGTGTTTCCTTGCATGCGCAGGCAGCAGGAGCGCATGGAGCGGCAGGCACAGCAGCAGCTGCAGGAGCGTATAGATCAGCAGTGTCTGCCGCCAACCGACTGCGCCCAGCAGAAATTGCGACAAGGGCCACGAAAAGGTACTGGCGAAGCCGCCGAACAAGGTAAGGCCGGTTACCGAGCGGCGGTAAGCGTCGCCAGCAAGCTGGTTCAGCGCCATGAAGGCGGCGTCGTACAGGCTGGCCGCCATGGCCACCCCTGCCACTACGGCGCCTGCAAACAGGCCCACAGGACCGCTGGCGCGGGACATGAGCAATAGTGCGGCTATGCCCAGCAGCGAACCGGCGCACATGACGGCACGCGGCCCATGGGCTTCCATCAGCCGGCCGATACGCGGCGCAGCCATGCCGGAGATCAGCAGGCTGAGTGTGAATGCCCCGAACAGGACCGTGGCCGACACGCCCAGATCGCGCTGCATGCTGTCGCCAAGCACGGAGATGGGATAGTAAAGACTGCCCCAGGAGATGATTTGCGCGATGCCCAGCCCTGATACCAGCAGGGGCAGCGGCGCTTTCATGCGTAGCCCGTCATGGGGAAAAGCCTATGCACAAGCTGTGGATGATCTGGGTATAACGTCCGCCAGATCGATTCCACGATTCTTGTACAGAATCGCCCACGCAGGCATACAGGATTTATGCAGGACTTATCTAATTTCCAGAGCGTTGATTTCATTGAATTTTCTATTCTTGTTCACAGCATTCAGCCTGCGTTAACAACTACTACTATTTGTGTATACAAGCATTGATTAAATAAACAGCCCCTTGTCGTCGGCTGCGGTGTTAACAACCTTCTTCGAGCAAAATCGAACACAGGCGCCGGGTAGTATGGAACGCATACACCGATGCGATTTCACGAACGAAAGCGAGAAAGTCGATCGCCGACTGCGCATCGGCGCAATCGGAAATGGTCCGGATCACCGAAAAAGGAATGCCGAACTCGAAACAGACCTGGGCAACGGCGGCGCCTTCCATCTCGACGGCGAGCAAGTCGGGGAAATGACTCTTTAATTCCCGTAGACGATCTCTGCTGTTGATGAATTCATCGCCGCTGGCAATTAATCCGCGGTGTACACGTGGTCGATGCAGATGAAAAAAATGCTGTTGTGCAATTGAAATGTGCTGTTCCAGGTCTTTTTCAAGAAATTGCGCTGCTGCCATGTCCAGTTGACGGCTTAACTGGCGATCGCTGGGAAATTTTGCCAGTCCGGTCAGCGGAATTTCAAAGCGCGGAAAAAGCGGTCGCGTGTCCATGTCATGCTGGACCAGATTTTCTGCAATGACGATGTCGCCGATCCTGACTTCCGGGTCGGCTGACCCGGCCACGCCGGTGAACAGGATGGCGGAAACGTCAAACCGTTCGATTAATGTCGCTGCCGTTGCAGCCGAGGCAACTTTACCTAGCCTCGATAACACGCAGATGCAGTCGAGACCCCACAAATTTCCATGAAAGTACGCGCGCTTGCCGCGCGTGACTGTCCTCACATCGCGCATTTGGGCGATCAGTCCTGCCTGTTCTTCCTGCAGCGCACTGATGATGCCCAGTTTTCCGTTTTTTTTAGCCATGTTTTTATCTTTTGGAACGTTGTATCCGGCGCTGGTGAAATGAATCCGGTTTTATTCTAAAAGTCTGTATACATACATAGTAGTAGTGTTAACCGCTGTAAAAAACTGTGTGCAACCCTAAAAATGCTCATTGTTTCAACGACTTGCACGCCGGATAAATGGTGGATAAACGCTGTATGTTAACGTGACAGCTTCTGGACAAAAAAAAGTGTTTTCACGTAAACAAGCATTATGCACAAGCTGGCAAGTGGATATCCCTAGGTTTATCCACAATGCAAGTCCATGAAAAACAAGGGATTTTTAGTGTTCCCAGACGGATTTCAACAGGGTGAAGGCAGCCTCGACCAGCGGCTCGTGACGGCGTTTCGACTGGCAGATAAAGCTTAATTCCGTGGCTACGCTGACCTGGTCAGCGATTACCAGCCCGTGCGCATGGGCTTCGCGCAAGGCGATCGATTCCCTGACCAGCGCGAGGCCGACACCGGATTTCACCAGGTCCAGCATCGACGGTTCCTGGTCCACCAGAGCGACCTTGTACGGGGTGACCTTATAACTGGCGAACACCTTGCTGAGCAGGCGGTTATGGGCAGATTCGGGCGGCGTCCAGATCCACGGCAGCTTGGCGAGCGCCGCCCAATTGCGGCCGACGACCCGGTGTTTCCATCCTTGCGGCGCCAGCACGTAGTAATTGAACGATGTCAGCACCTGGAAATCGCAATCCTTGCCCGGGGTGCCGAGATAAAAGCCGGCATCGAGCGCGCCGCTCCTGACCTGCTGCAGGACTGAACCGGACATGCCGTGCTGCAGCCGGGTCGATATCTGCGGATAGTTTTCCACCAGCCGTTTCAGGAATCCGCCCAGCCGTATGAACTCGGGATCGAGGATCGTGCCGATGGACAGCGTGCCTGACAAGGTGGAATGCAGGGCGTCGGCGCCCTGGCGAAACTCGGCAATGCTGTCCAGCACCCGCTCCGCAAAGGGCAGCAGCTTGGCGCCATCGTCGGTCAACACCATGCCGGTGGCGGTGCGGGTAAATAACTGCAGTCCCAGGGTGGACTGCAATGCCTTTAATTGCAGGCTGACCGCCGGCTGCGTCAGATGCAGCCGCCCGGCGGCACGGGTCAGGTTGCCTTCGGCCGCGATGGCGACGAAGGCGCGCAGTTGGGTGATGTCCATGAGTGGCCTGCCTGACTAATATCCGGCTTTATTAAAGTTCCTTATATTGCTTGGATAATATCTCATTGGAGGTGTGGGCGATCACAGGCTATCCTTGGCGCACACAAATGATGATCCACCGAGACCGAGGACTTCCCATGAACAAGCCAGAACGCATCGAGCATTTCATTAACGGCGCTCTCACCGGCGGCACCGGCGATCGCAGCCAGGACGTGACCAACCCGGCCACCGGCGAAGTCAGCGCCCGGGTGGCGCTTGCCAGCGTCGCCGACGTGAATACCGCGGTAGCGGCCGCCAGCGCCGCCGCGCCAGCCTGGGCCGACACGGCGCCGCTCAAGCGCGCGCGCATCATGTCGAAGTTCAAGGAGCTGATCGAGCGCAACCATGACGACCTGGCGCGCGCCATTACCCGCGAACATGGCAAAGTGTTCTCGGATGCGCGCGGCGAAGTTACCCGTGGCCTGGAGATCGTCGAATTCGCCTGCGGCGTGCCGCAGCTGCTCAAGACCCAGTTCACCGACAATATCGGCGGCGGCATCGACAACTGGCAGCTGCGCCAGCCGCTGGGCGTGACGGCCGGCATTACCCCGTTCAACTTTCCGGTCATGGTGCCGCTGTGGATGGCGCCAATGGCGATTGCGACCGGCAATACCTTCATTCTCAAGCCGTCCGAACGCGACCCGTCGCCGTCGCTGATGATGGCTGAACTGCTGAAGCAGGCCGGCCTGCCGGACGGCGTGTTCAACGTGGTGCAGGGCGACAAGGTGGCGGTCGACGCGCTGCTGCAGCATCCGGACGTGAAAGCCGTGTCCTTCGTCGGTTCGACCCCGATTGCCGAATATATCTATACCGAAGGCGCGCGCCGCAAGGGCGCCTGGCCGCTGCGGGTGCAGGCGCTGGGCGGCGCCAAGAACCACCTGGTGGTGATGCCGGACGCCGACCTCGACCAGGCGGTCGACGCGCTGATCGGCGCTGCCTATGGTTCGGCCGGCGAACGCTGCATGGCGATTTCCGTGGCGGTGGCGGTGGGCCACGTGGCGGACAAGCTGATCGATGCGCTGATTCCCCGCGTCAAGTCCCTGAAGATCATGAATGGCATGGAGGAAGCGGCTGAAATGGGCCCGGTGGTCAGCGCCGCGCACAAGGCCAAAATCGAGGGTTATATCGAGGACGGCGTGCGCGCCGGCGCCACGCTGCTGGTCGATGGCCGCGGCCTGAAGGTGGAAGGCCATGAGAATGGCTTCTTCCTCGGCGGCACGCTGTTCGACAATGTCACGCCGGAGATGAAGGTCTACCAGGAAGAAATCTTCGGACCGGTGCTGTGCGTGGTGCGGGTTCCCGACCTGAAGTCGGCCGTGGAACTGATCAATGCCCATGAATACGGCAATGGTGTGTCGCTGTTCACGTCGGACGGCAATACCGCCCGCGAGTTCTCGCGCCGCATCGAGGTCGGCATGGTCGGCGTCAACGTGCCGATCCCGGTGCCGATGGCCTGGCATTCGTTCGGCGGCTGGAAGCGTTCGCTGTTCGGCGATACCCATATCTACGGCGAGGAAGGCGTGCGCTTCTACACCCGCTACAAGTCCATCATGCAGCGCTGGCCGCAGTCCATCGACAAGGGCGCCGAATTCACGATGCCGGTGGCGAAATAGACCATCCATAAAAAAGCAGGGGACAGCAGCGTGGAATCCGCCGGAAAATTCGACTACATCATCATCGGCGGCGGTTCGGCCGGCTGCGTGCTGGCCAACCGGCTGACGCAGGACCCGGACATGTCGGTGCTGCTGCTGGAGGCAGGCAGCAAGGACGACTACCTGTGGATACACATCCCGGTCGGCTACCTGTACTGCATCGACAACCCGCGTACCGATTGGCTGTACCGTACCGAGGCCGATGCCGGCCTGAACGGGCGCAGCCTGGTCTACCCGCGCGGCAAGGTGCTGGGCGGCTCGTCGTCGATCAACGGCATGATCTACATGCGCGGCCAGTCGCACGACTACGACCAGTGGGCCGAGATGACGGGCGACCCGGGCTGGCGCTGGGACGCCGTCCTGCCGCTGTTCAAGCAGACCGAGGATTTCCACAACGGCGCCGACGACTTCCATGGCAGCGGCGGTGAATGGCGGGTGGAAAAGCAGCGTCTCAAGTGGGACATCCTGGAAGCCTTCCGCGATGCCGCCGAACAGGTCGGCATTCCGAAGACCGGCGACTTCAACCGCGGCGACAACAACGGCTGCGGCTACTTCGACGTCAACCAGCGCCGCGGCATACGCTGGAACACGTCCAAGGCCTTCCTGAAGCCGGCCAGCAAGCGCAGCAACCTGACCATCATGACCGGCTGCCACGTGCAGCGGCTGAAGATCGCGACGACGGAGCGCGGCAAGGTCTGCACCGGCGTCGAGTTCATCGGCGGCGGCCGTGCCTTCACGGCCGAATCCACGCGGGAAACCCTGCTCTGCGCCGGCGCCATCGGTTCCCCGCAGATACTGCAGATTTCAGGCATCGGCCCGGGCCACCTGCTGCACAAGCACGGCATCAAGGTCGAGGTCGACGCGCCCGAAGTAGGGGAGAACCTGCAGGACCACCTGCAGATCCGGATGGCTTTCAAGGTGACCGGCGCCAAGACGCTCAACATGATGGCCAGCAACTGGTTCGGCAAGATGCGCATCGGCATGGAATATGTTTTCAACCAGAGCGGGCCGATGTCGATGGCGCCGTCGCAACTGGGCGCCTTCACCCGCTCCGACCCGGGGCAGCCGACGCCCAACCTGCAGTACCACGTGCAACCGCTGTCGCTGGAACGGTTTGGCGAGCCGCTGCATCCGTTCCCGGCATTCACCGCCAGCGTCTGCAACCTGCGGCCCACTGCCCGCGGCCATGTGCGCATTGCGTCCAGTGACCCGATGGCGGCGCCGAAGATTACTGCCAACTATCTCAGCACGCCCGAGGACCGGCAGATCGCGGCCGACTCGCTGAAGCTGACGCGCCGTATCGTCGAGGCGCCGGCCATGAAGAAATATGCGCCGGTCGAATTCAAGCCGGGTGCGCATTTGACGACGGACGAGGAACTGGCGCGCGCGGCCGGCGACATCAGCACCACGATCTTTCACCCGGTCGGCACCTGCAGGATGGGCCGGGACGATGACCCGACGGCGGTACTCGACGCCCGGCTGAAGGTGCGCGGCGTGGCTGGCTTGCGCGTGGTCGACGCTTCCGTCATGCCGGTCATTACATCGGGAAATCCGAACTCGCCGACCATCATGATCGCTGAAAAAGCGGCGGCGATGATCCGCGCCGAGCGCGCGTAAGCGTTTGATTTTGCTGCCCAAGCAGCGAAATGTTTATTTGTTGAAAGGTTAAATGACGTGCATGTATGATGCGTTTGCACGGGTGTCATCCGGATAGCATGATGTACGGTAGTTATACCGTATTGCTAAAAAGATTATGCACTGTGTACGATGCGGAAAAAATTACCGATGCATTATTAAAAGCATACAGGAGACTAAATGGCCGACGTCATACTCGAGACCCGGCACCTGACGAAAGAGTTCAAGGGCTTTACTGCCGTGAACGACGTAAACCTTCAGGTGCAGCGTGGCCATATCCATGCATTGATCGGCCCCAACGGCGCCGGCAAGACGACCTGCTTCAACCTGCTGACCAAGTTCCTGGTGCCCACGGCAGGCCAGATTCTTTTCAATAACCGCGACATCACTTCGGCTGCACCGGCACAGATTGCGCGCCAGGGCATCATTCGCTCATTCCAGATATCGGCTGTGTTCCCGCACCTGACGGTCATGGAAAACGTGCGTATCGGGCTGCAGCGCTCGCTCGGAAACTCCTTTCATTTCTGGACCAGCGAACGCACGCTGTCCCGCCTGAACGACCGCGCCATGGCCTTGCTGGCGGAAGTCGACCTGGCCGAGTTTGCCGACGTGGTGACGGTCGACCTGCCTTACGGACGCAAGCGCGCGCTGGAAATCGCCACCACGCTGGGGATGGAGCCGGAACTGATGCTGCTCGACGAACCGACGCAGGGCATGGGCCACGAGGACGTGCACCGGGTCACCGCGCTGATCAAGAAGGTGTCGGCGGGACGCACCATCCTGATGGTCGAGCACAATATGAACGTGGTGTCCGGCATCTGCGACCGCATCTCGGTGCTGCAGCGCGGCGCCATGCTGGCCGAAGGCAGTTACCGGGAAGTGTCGTCCAATCCCCAGGTAATGGAAGCCTATATGGGCACCACCAGCGGCGCTCTCGAAGGCGCCCACTGATCAACACGACGGCTGCCCGGCCGCGTCTGGAAAGAACACATGGAAAAAGCGCTTGAAGTCGCGAACCTGCACGCATGGTATGGCGAGTCGCACATCCTGCATGACCTGAGTTTCTCGGTCGCGAAGGGTGAGGTCGTCACGCTGCTCGGCCGCAACGGCGCCGGCCGCACCACGACCCTGCGCGCCATCATGGGGCTGACAGGCGCGCGCCGCGGCTCCATCAAGATCAACGGCGTGGAAGCGATCGGCATGCCGACGCACCGGATCGCCCACCTCGGCGTCGGCTACTGCCCGGAAGAGCGTGGCATCTTTGCGTCGCTGTCGGCCGAGGAAAACCTGATGCTGCCGCCCTCGGTGTCGAAGACCGAGCGCGGCATGTCGGTCGAGGAAATCTATGACATGTTTCCCAACCTCGCCGAACGCCGCAACAGCCAGGGTACCCGGTTGTCGGGCGGCGAGCAGCAGATGCTGGCGGTCGCGCGCATCTTGCGCACCGGCGCGCGCCTGCTGCTGCTCGACGAGATCTCGGAAGGGCTGGCGCCAGTGATCGTGCAGGCGCTGGCACGCATGATTACGACCCTGAAGGCCAAGGGTTACACCATCGTCATGGTGGAACAGAATTTCCGTTTCGCAGCGCCGCTTGCGGACCGGTTTTACGTGGTGGAGCATGGTCAGATCGTCGAGACCTTCGCTGCATCCGAATTGAACGCCAAGATGCCGGTACTGAACGAACTGCTCGGCGTCTGAACGCCGCGCGGCATAAAGGCATCATCCATTCACCCAGGAGAAGACAGATGAAGTTGAAATCAAAAGCAAAATACATGGCGTTGGCAGTGGCATCGATCGCTGCTGCTGGTTTTAGTGCGAGCGCGTCGGCGCAGATTTCCGGCGACGTGATCAAGATCGGTTTCATCACCGACGTGTCCGGCCTGTATTCCGACATCGACGGGCAGGGCGGCGCGGAAGCCATCAAGATGGCGATCGCCGACTTCGGCGGCAACCTGAACGGCAAGAAAATCGAGGTCGTCACGGCCGACCACCAGAACAAGGCCGACATCGCTGCCAGCAAGGCGCGCGAATGGTTCGACCGCGAAGGCGTCGACGTGCTGATCGGCGGCACCAACTCGGGCACCAACCTGGCAATGGCCAAGGTGGCGTCGGAAAAGAAAAAGCCGTTCATCTCGATCGGCGCCGGCACCGCCCGCCTGACCAACGAGGAATGCTCGCCCTATACCGTGCACTATGCGTATGACACGGTGGCGCTGGCCAAGGGCACCGGCGGCGCGGTGGTGAAGCAGGGCGGCAAGAGCTGGTACTTCCTGACGGCCGACTACGCGTTCGGCCAGTCGCTGGAAAGCGACACGACGGGCATCGTCAAGGCGTCGGGCGGGCAGGTGCTGGGCGCGGTCAAGCACCCGTTGTCGGCATCGGACTTCTCGTCCTTCCTGCTGCAGGCGCAGGCTTCCAAGGCCCAGATCCTGGGCCTGGCGAACGCCGGCGGCGACACCATCAATGCGATCAAGGCCGCCAATGAATTCGGCGTGACCAAGACCATGAAGCTGGCCGGCCTGCTGATGTTCATCAACGACATCCATTCGCTGACGCCGGCGCTGACCCAGGGCATGTACCTGACCGACAGCTGGTACTGGGACCAGAATGATGAAACCCGTGCTTTCGCGAAGCGCTATTTCGAGAAAATGAAGAAAATGCCGTCCAGCCTGCAGGCTGCCGACTATTCGGCCGCATTGCATTACCTGAATGCAGTGAAGGCAGCTGGCACCGACGAAACCGACAAGGTCTGGGAAAAATTCAGGTCGACCAAGGTCAACGACATGTACGCCAAGAACGGCACCATTCGCCCGGATGGACGCATGGTCCACGACATGTTCCTGATGCAGGTGAAGACTCCGGCAGAGTCGAAGAAGCCATGGGACTACTTCAAGGTCGCGGCAACCATCCCGGGCGACGAGGCGTTCACGACCAAGGCTGAAACCAAGTGCGCCGCCTGGAAGTAACAGGGGGTTAATGTGCGGCGCGCGGCCAGGTTCCTGGCCTGCGCGCCGTTTTTTCTGTGCCTGTCCGGCGCTGGCCGGATAATTGAGACTAACGCGCAATGGAAATTTTCGGCATACCCCTGCAGGCGATGATGAGCCAGTTGCTGCTGGGTCTCGTCAACGGTTCGTTCTACGCCATGCTTTCGCTCGGGCTGGCCGTGATCTTCGGCCTGCTCAACGTGATCAACTTCGCCCACGGTGCGCTCTACATGATGGGCGCATTCTTTGCGTGGATGGGCCTCACTTATTTCGGCATCAACTACTGGGTCATGCTGGTGGTTGCGCCACTGCTGGTCGGGCTGTTCGGCATCATCGTCGAAAAGACCATGCTGCGCTGGCTGTACAAGCTCGATCACCTGTATGGCCTGCTGCTGACCTTCGGCATCACGCTGCTGCTCGAAGGCGTATTCCGCTCGGTCTACGGCGTCTCTGGCCAGCCTTATTCCGTACCTGAAATGCTGGGCGGCGCCACCAACCTCGGCTTCATGGTGCTGCCGAACTACCGCGCATGGATCGTGGTGGCGTCGCTGGTGGTGTGCTTCGCGACCTGGTTCGTCATCGAGAAGACCAAGCTCGGCGCCTACCTGCGCGCCGGTACCGAGAACCCGAAAATGGTCGAGGCCTTCGGCATCAACGTGCCGCTGATGGTCACGCTGACCTATGGCTTCGGCGTGGCGCTGGCGGCATTCGCCGGCGTGCTGGCCGCGCCGGTGATCCAGGTGTCGCCGCTGATGGGCTCGAACCTGATCATTACCGTGTTCGCGGTCGTGGTGATCGGCGGCATGGGCTCGATCATGGGCTCCATCCTGACCGGCCTGGGGCTGGGTGTCATCGAAGGCCTGACGCGCGTGTTTTATCCGGAGCTGTCGGCGACCGTGGTGTTCATCATCATGGCCATCGTCCTGATGGTCCGTCCGGCCGGCCTGTTCGGCAAAGAAAAGTAAGCGGAGACTGCGATGAACAAGAAAGTGCTGTACGCGATTGCGTTGCTGCTGGCCCTCGGCGCGCCGTTCTACCTGTATCCGGTGTTCCTGATGAAGGTGCTGTGCTTCGCGCTGTTTGCCTGCGCGTTCAACCTGCTGATCGGCTTTACCGGCCTGCTGTCCTTCGGCCACGCGGCCTTCTTTGGCGGCGCCGGCTATATTGCCGGCTATGCGCTGAAGTCGCTGGGCATGCCGACCGAAATCGGCCTTCTTCTCGGCACCGGCTTCGCGGCCCTGGTGGGCCTCGTCATGGGCGGGCTGGCAATACGCCGGCAGGGCATCTACTTCACGATGATTACGCTGGCGCTGGCCCAGATGGTGTTCTTCGTGTTCCTGCAGGCGCCATTCACCGGCGGCGAGGACGGCCTGCAGGGCGTGCCGCGCGGGCGCCTGCTGGGCACGCTGGACCTCTCCAACGACATCACGATGTACTACGTGGTGCTTGCCATCGTCATTGCCGCATTCGCGCTGATCGTACGGACCATCCATTCTCCGTTCGGCCAGGTGTTGAAGGCGGTGAAGGAGAACGAACCGCGTGCGATTTCGCTCGGCTATGACGTCGACCGCTACAAGCTGCTGGCCTTCGTGCTGTCGGCCGCGCTGTCGGGCCTGGCCGGCGCCACCAAGACGCTGGTGCTGGGTTTCGAGACGCTGACCGATGCCCACTGGACCATGTCAGGTCTGGTGGTGCTGATGACGCTGGTAGGCGGCCTGGGCACCATCGTCGGCCCGATCGTCGGTGCAATCGTCATCATTGCGCTTGAAAACAAGCTGGGCGACCTTGGCGGCTTCCTGGCGCGCACGACCAGCATCGAGTGGTTCAACACGCTGGGCGATTCGGTCACCATCGTCACCGGGCTGATCTTCATCATCTGCGTGCTGGCGTTCCGGCGCGGCATCGTCGGGGAGATCGCGGCGCGGTTCAAGCCGGCGGCGCGACATTGACCTGGCAAGGCTGCCTGAAAACAAAAACCCCGACTGCCTGCAGTCGGGGTTTTTTACTTATAGCAGCGGTTTCCGGAATTCTTATACAAGTCCCAAGTAATACCGTGCCAACAAAATTCGTAGGGTGTAATAAGCGACAGCGCATTACACCATTCGTCGCTTGCAGGCGGTGCCTGTTCATCGGCCATGGTGTAATGCGCTTCGCTTATTACACCCTACGCGTCAAGGTGAGGCATCGGCGCCATCGATTTCATTCGGTACGCCATGACTTGGGACTGGTCTTATAGCGCCGCCGCGTAGATCGCCCTCGCATCTGCACGCTGCAACTCGCGCGGATTATTCACCAGCAAGCGGGTCTGCAGCATCGCATCGTCGGCCAGGCGGTCGAGGTCGGCTTCGCTGATGCCCACCTCGCGCAGGGTGGTTGCGATGCCGACGCGGCTCGCCAACTGCTCGAGCGCGGCAATCAGCGCATGGCTGCGCGCTTCATCGCTGCCGGCGCTGCCGGGCACCACGATCTCCGCCAGTTCGGCGTAACTCCCTGCAGCATGCCCGGCATTGAAGCGCATCACGTGCGGCAGCACCAGTGCATTCGACAAGCCATGCGGCACATGGAAAATGCCGCCGATAGGGTAGGCCAGCGCATGGACTGCGGCGACCGGCGCGTTGGAAAACGCCTGGCCGGCCAGCATTGCGCCCAGCAGCATGGCCTGGCGCGCTTCAAGATTGCCGCCGTCTTCACAGGCCTGCACCAGGTTGCGTGAAAGCAGCCGCAATGCTTCCCGCGCCAGCATGTCGGACAGCGCGTTCTTCTTGTGCCGGGTGGTGTATGCCTCGATCGCATGCACCATGGCGTCGATGCCGGTGGCGGCCGTCACCTTGGCAGGCAGGCCGACGGTGAGCGCGGCGTCGAGTATCGCCAGGTCGGCATACAGCTTGGGCGACACCACGCCCATCTTCGTTGTCTCACCGGTGGTGACGATGGAGATAGGCGTGACCTCGGAGCCGGTGCCGGCGGTGGTGGGAATCTGGACCAGGGGCAGCCTGTCTCCCTGGACATTGCCAATGCCATACATGCTGGACAGTTCCTGGTCGCCGGCCGCGAGGATGGAAATCAGCTTGGCGACATCCATCGAGCTTCCGCCGCCAAAGCCGATGACGATGTCTGTCTGGTGGCTGCGCGCCTGGTCGGCAGCCTGTAAAACGATGTGTTCGGGTGGGTCGGCCAGGACATCGGCATACAGTTGGACCTGTATGCCTGCCGCACGCAAGGTGTCGGCAGGCGCGTCGATCAGGCCAGTGCCGAGAAAGCCCCTGTCTGTCACGATCAGCGCATTCTTGACAGTGGGAAATTGTTGTTTGACGAGTGTGCCCAGTTTTTGAGCCGCCCCTGTCTCGCAGACCACGTTAGGGACAGTGCTGAAGGTAAATGCGTTGTAGGTACTCATGTTGTCTCCTTTTACAGGATTGTAGCAAGATGACATGTCGGGGCCTACCTGCTAAGGTGGCTGGTCTTTTAACTGGGCAACATCCAGCATGCTGTCTTTTATTGTCTTGCCTGTAAATAATAAGAATGACTGATTATCTTGTCCTTGCCATGGCAGCGTTTCTTGCCGGAATGATCGATGCCGTCGTGGGGGGAGGGGGATTGATCCAGATTCCCGCACTCTTTTCGACCTTGCCGAACGTCGCGCCAGCCACCTTGTTAGGTACGAGCAAACTGGCCGGCATATGGGGCACAGGCGCAGCGGCCATCAGTTTCGCGCGCCGGATCAAGGTTGCCTGGAGCACCGCCGCCCCGGCAGCGGTTGCGGCTTTCCTGCTGTCTTTTTTGGGCGCTTATGTGGTGACGCACGTGCCGCCTGATTTTTTGCGCAAGTTGCTGCCTTTCATACTCGTTGCAGTGGCCCTGTACACGCTGAAGAAAAAGGATTTCGGACAAGTACATGCGCCTGTCCATAGCGGCGGGCGCGAACAGGTCTTTGCGGTGCTGATCGGCGGCGGCATCGGTTTCTACGACGGTTTCTTCGGACCCGGGACAGGCAGTTTCCTGCTGTTCCTGTTCGTGCGCTTTTTCGGTTTCGACTTCCTGGCTGCATCGGCAGTGTCCAAGGTTGTCAATGTCGCTTGTAATCTCGCGGCCTTGCTCTGGTTCGGATACAGCGGTCACTTGCTGTGGCAGATTGGCCTGATGATGGCGGTATTGAATGTGGCCGGCTCCCTGATCGGCACCCGCCTGGCTATGCGTCACGGCAGCGGATTTGTCAGGAAAATTTTCCTGGTCGTCGTTTCTGCACTGATTCTAAAGACCAGTTACGACGCCTTCTTCCGTTAAATGACTGTTTCACGTGGAACAATGGCGTCAGGCTTTTCTGTTTGTTCCACGTGAAACATCGCCGAGCGACTCTTGCACTGCCTGCGGATGTCGCTGAAAACCCTCTATAATCTCGCCTCTGCTCAAGGTCTCCCCGAGGCGCACCATGTTATTTCCTACCGAATTTGATGTCATTGTCGTTGGTGGCGGACACGCCGGCACCGAAGCTGCCCTTGCCGCGGCACGCATGGGGCAGAAAACCCTGCTGCTGACACACAATATAGAAACCCTGGGACAGATGTCCTGCAACCCATCGATAGGCGGCATAGGCAAAGGCCACCTCGTCAAGGAAGTCGACGCGATGGGCGGCGCCATGGCGATCGCAACCGACGAAGCCGGCATCCAGTTCCGCATCCTGAATTCATCCAAAGGCCCTGCGGTGCGCGCTACCCGGGCACAGGCCGACCGTATCCTCTACAAGCAAGCGATACGCTCTCGGCTGGAAAACCAGCCGAACCTCTGGCTGTTCCAGCAGGCGGTAGATGATTTGATGGTGGAGGGTGACCGGGTAGTCGGCGCTGTAACGCAGGTCGGTATCCGTTTCCTGGGAAGGGCAGTGGTGCTCACGGCCGGCACATTCCTCGACGGGAAAATCCACGTCGGCCTGAATAACTATGCTGCTGGCCGCGCCGGCGACCCGCCGGCCGTTTCCCTGTCTGCTCGCCTGAAGGAGCTCAAGCTGCCGCAGGGCCGGCTGAAGACGGGCACGCCACCCCGCATCGATGGCCGCAGCATCGACTTTTCCCGCCTGGCGGAGCAGCCCGGCGATCTCGATCCGGTCCCGGTATTCTCGGTCATGGGAAATACCGCCATGCATCCGCGGCAAGTTCCGTGCTGGGTCACGCATACCAATGCACGGACGCATGACGTGATACGCGGCGGCCTGGACCGTAGTCCAATGTACACCGGGGTGATCGAGGGTGTCGGGCCGCGTTATTGCCCGTCGATCGAAGACAAGATTCATCGTTTCGCCGACAAGGAATCGCACCAGATATTCCTGGAGCCGGAAGGGCTGACGACCAACGAGTTTTACCCCAACGGTATTTCCACCAGCCTGCCGTTCGACGTGCAACTCGAGCTGGTCCGCTCCATGGTCGGGCTGGAGCAGGCGCATATCCTTCGGCCAGGTTATGCGATCGAGTACGATTATTTTGACCCGCGCGGACTCAAGTCCTCGCTCGAAACCCGTGTCATACAGGGTTTGTTCTTTGCAGGGCAAATCAATGGCACCACCGGTTATGAAGAAGCTGCCGCGCAGGGCATGCTGGCCGGCCTGAATGCCGCGCTTCAAACGCAGGGCAGGGAAGCCTGGACGCCGCGCCGCGACGAGGCTTACCTTGGCGTGCTGGTCGACGACCTGATCACCCAGGGTGTTGCAGAACCGTACCGCATGTTCACCAGCCGCGCCGAGTTCCGCCTCAGCCTGCGCGAGGACAACGCCGACATGCGGCTGACGGAAATCGGTCGAAAGCTGGGTTGCGTCAGCGACGCCCAATGGCAAATGTTCGAAGAAAAGCGGGAAGCTGTTTCACGTGAAATCGAGCGGCTCAAGTCGACCTGGGTTAGCCCCAGGCTGGTGTCGGATGGTGAGTCCGAGCGTGTGCTCGGCAAGGCGATCGAGCGCGAATACAACCTCGCCGATTTGCTCAGGCGTCCCAACGTGGACTATCAAAAGTTGATGACCATGCAGGCAATTGACGGTCGGCAATTCATCACAGACCAGCCGCTGGCAGACGCGGTGCGCGAACAGGTCGAGATCCAGCTGAAATACGCTGGCTATATCGACCGTCAGGCGAAGGAAGTGGAGCGTCAGGAACACTTCGAAAACCTGAAACTGCCGACGGACCTGGACTATATGCAAGTCAAGGCGCTGTCGATGGAGGTGCGGCAAAAGCTGGAAAAGCACAAGCCGGAAACCTTGGGCAAGGCCTCGCGTATTGCCGGGGTCACCCCGGCCGCAATTTCACTCTTGCTGGTTCACCTGAAGAAGGGCGGTTTCCGCGAGTTCGCTTCTGTGCCGGCGTCGCCGGCTGCCGCCTGATGGCCAAGGCTTTCGATCGCGGCGCATTAGCAGGCACGCTGAAGAAAGGCGTTGCCGAGCTTTCGCTGGCGCTTAGCGATAATCAACTCGAACGCCTGCTCGACTACCTTGCCCTGCTGGCAAAGTGGAACGCGGTCTATAACCTGACCGCGGTGCGCGACCCGTCGCAAATGGTAGTGCAGCACCTGCTCGACTCGCTGGCGGCCGTGCCGGCTTTCGTGTCGGCAAAACGGGTGCTCGATGTCGGCTCGGGCGGCGGCTTGCCGGGCATGGTACTGGCGATCTGGGCACAGGAAGCCCATCCGGACATGCGCATCCACATGATCGACACCGTACACAAGAAGACGGCGTTCCTGACGCAGGTGAAAGCCGAACTCGGCCTTGCCAATGTCACGGTCCGCACCGGCAGGGTAGAGTTGCTGCAGGTCGACCAGCCGTTCGACGTGATCACCTCGCGGGCGTTTGCCGATTTGTCGGACTTCGTCAACTGGTCCGGACATCTGCTGGCCACCGGCGGCCGCTTCATCGCGATGAAGGGCGTCGCCGCCAGCGAGGAAACCGGCCGCCTGCCGGCCGCCTGGAAGGTGCTGGACAAAGTGCCGCTGACCGTGCCCGGCCTCAAGGCCGAGCGTCACCTTGTCATCATCGGCAGGGCAGGGGATTAAGGCGTCCATGTTCCCACCCTTGCCCCTGCTAGGCATCAGCGATGTGTGGCAACTCGTCATTGCCACCATGGTGTTTTTGATGCTGCCCGGGCCGGGCACCTTCTGCGTGCTGACCTGCACCGCGCGCAATGGCTTGCGCGGAGGATTCGCCGCAGTTGCAGGGCTGATGCTGGCCGACGGCATGCTGATGTTCCTGGCGGCTGCCGGCGTAGCCGCCCTGTTGAAAGCCAACCCGCTGGCATTCCGTTTAATGCAATACGCCGGCGCCGCCTATCTCGCATGGCTGGGTTTCAAGCTGCTGCTCGCGCGCGGCGAGGCATCGGGCGTGGTGCCGTTTTCCAGTGCCGCCGACTTACGGCGCGGCTTCCTGGTCACCAGCATCAATCCCAAGGCCATCGTTTTCTATATGGCTTTTTTCCCCCTGTTCATCGACCCGGCCGCACATCGCGGCAGCGTCACGTTCCTGACCATGGCCGCCATTATCGCGACATGCACGTTCTGCTACTGTAGCCTGCTGGTCGTCATCGGCAATGCGGCAGCGGCGCGGCTGAAGCAGCATCGACGGCTTGCCCGACTCGGGAACCGGCTGGCAGGCGTGTTCCTGATCGGCTTCGGCATCAAATTAACCACCAACTGAAAAATCCATGGCGAGAATATTTTGTGTGGCAAACCAGAAGGGCGGCGTCGGCAAGACCACGACCGCCGTCAATCTTGCCGCTGGCCTGGCCAAGCTCGGCCAGCGCGTGCTGCTGGTCGACCTCGACCCGCAGGGCAATGCAACCATGGGCGCCGGCATCAACAAAGCCGAGCTGGAGGGGTCGATCTACGAGGTGCTGGTCGGGCTGGCGACGGTCGCCGATTGCCGCAAGTTGTCCGAGACCGGCCGCTTCGACGTGCTGCCGGCAAACCGGGAGCTCGCCGGCGCCGAAGTCGAGCTGGTCGAGCTGGACAACCGCGAAAAACGGCTGAAGCTCGCGCTGGCCGATGTCGATGCCGAGTACGACTTCATGCTCATCGACTGCCCGCCGGCGCTGTCGATGCTGACATTGAACGGACTCTGCGCGGCGCATGGCGTCATCATCCCGATGCAGTGCGAATACTATGCGCTCGAAGGCTTGTCCGACCTGGTCAACACGATCAAGAAAGTGCATGCCAAGCTCAATCCCGACCTGCGCATCATCGGCCTGCTGCGCGTGATGTTCGACCCGCGCATGACCTTGTCGCAACAGGTATCGGCGCAGCTGGAGCAACATTTCGGCGACAAAGTCTTCAAGACCATCATCCCGCGCAACGTGCGGCTGGCCGAGGCGCCGTCCTATGGCATGCCGGGCGTGAGCTTCGACCCGTCGTCCAAGGGCGCGCAGGCTTATGTCGCGTTCGGTGCCGAAATGGTCGAACGGATCAGGAGCTGGTAAGCCGATGACGACTACAAGCACCACGAACACTGACGGAGCAAAATCCAACATGGTGACCAGAAAGACCAAGGGCCTGGGACGCGGCCTCGACGCCCTGCTGGGAGGCTCGTCGGAAAGCAGCGACACGGAAGGCGCAAGCGCTGCCGCGCCATCCACACTGGCGATCCTGAAGCTGCAGCCAGGCAAATACCAGCCCCGCACCCGGATGGACGAAGGCGCACTCGCAGAACTGGCCGATTCGATCAAGGTCCAGGGACTGCTGCAGCCCATCCTGGTCAGGCCGCTCGCGGACCGCCCGGACAGTTACGAGATCATCGCAGGCGAACGCCGCTTCCGCGCCGCGCAACTTGCCGGGCTGACCGAAGTCCCGGTGCTGGTCAAGGTCGTCGACGACCATGCCGCCGCTGCCATGGCGCTGATCGAGAACATCCAGCGCGAAGACCTGAATCCGCTGGAAGAAGCCCAGGGTATCCAGCGTCTCATTTCCGACTTCGACTTCACGCACGAGCGGGCCGCCAGCGCCGTTGGACGTTCCCGCAGCGCAGTGTCCAACCTGCTCCGCCTGTTGAACCTGGCGCAACCGGTGCAGACCATGCTGATGGCCGGCGACATCGACATGGGCCATGCCCGGGCGCTGCTGGCGGTTGACCCCGCTACCCAGATTTCGCTGGCCACGATGATTATTGCCCGGCGGCTGTCGGTACGGGAGGCAGAGAAGCTGGTAGCGCTTGCACTTGCCGACGCCGAACAGCCCAAGCCTGCACCCAGGGAAAAGCCGCGGGACATCCTCCGACTGGAAGAAGAGTTGTCCGACGTACTCGCCACACAGGTCGCCATCAAGGTCAGTGCGCACAACAAAGGCAAACTGGTCATCGACTTCGCGGACCTCGATGCGCTGGACGGCGTTATCGCCCGGCTGCGTCGCTGAGCGGCCACAAAATCACAATGTTGGAGGTGTTGTGTAAAGGTCACGTAAAACTACGATGGCCGTTTACATGCGCGATGTTGTGTGCTGCATAAGCGATGTTCTGGTGCTTTTAGCGTTCGTTGTGCGCGATTTCAGTGCAAGTAAACGTTTGACGCAGCGGAACGAATAATCTTATAATCCCGTGGCTTTGGAAACAGCGCACTAACAAAGACGTTTTTGCATTTCATAACGAATAACACGGCCCGTACCGGGAACTCGAAAGAGGCCAACGGGTTGCATGAGTCTGGACTTGTATGCTTCGCCTTGTCCTCTTGCAACTATTGACCACGGTCCTGGCTGGCATTGTTGCCGGCATGCTGGGCGGTGTGCATGCAATGGTGTCGGCGCTTCTGGGTGGCCTGTGCTGTGTCGTGCCCAATGGCTTGCTTGCGCTGCGCTTGTATTCCGACGCGCGCGGGACCAAAGCCGTCAATCCGATGTCGTTTTTTATCGGTGAATTTATCAAGATTGCACTCACCATCGCGCTCCTCGGGGCGGTGGTCTGGCTGTACCGCGATTTGAACTGGCTGGCGCTGATCGCCGCTTTCATCGTGGCGCTGAAAAGTTACATCATCTTATTATTTAGGCACTGACATGGCGACTGAAACTGCTGCGGGGCATGCTCCGACTGCTTCCGAATACATCGTCCACCATCTTGGACACTTCTCCACGAATCACCAGGAAAAGATCGTCGATTTCTCCATCATCAACATGGACACGCTGTTCTGGTCCGTCGCGATGGGTATCCTGGGCAGCCTGGTCATGTTCATGGCGGCACGCCGCGCCACGGCAGGCGTTCCCGGCCGCCTGCAGGCATTTGTCGAGATGATCGTCGAGATGGTCGACGATCAGGCCAAATCCATCGTCCATGGCGACCGCAGCTTCATCGCGCCGCTGGCACTTACCGTCTTCGTCTGGGTGTTCCTGATGAATTCGCTGGACTTCCTGCCGGTCGACCTGTTCTCCAGCCTGTTTGCCTTCCTCGGCGTCGAACACATCTTCCCGTATCACCGCGTGGTTCCGACCGCCGACCTGAACGGCACCATGGGCATCGCACTGGGTGTGCTGGTCCTGATGCTGTACTACAACGTCAAGATCAAGGGCGCAGGCGGCTTCGTTCACGAACTGTTTGCTGCACCGTTCGGTATCTGGCTGGCACCGTTCAACCTGCTGCTCAATATCATTGAATTCGCTGCAAAGACCGTGTCGCTCGCGATGCGACTTTTCGGCAACATGTACGCCGGCGAGCTGCTGTTCCTGCTGATCGCTTTGCTTGGTTCGACTGCAACCGTGTTCGGTTTCGTTGGGCATGTAATTGCCGGTTCGATGTGGGCAATCTTCCACATTCTGATCGTGCTGTTGCAGGCGTTCATCTTCATGATGCTGACGCTGGTGTATCTGGGCCAGGCGCATGAGGGTCACTGATCCAGGTCCATGGCATCGGTAAATCTTTTCGTTTTATTTTTAATTTTTAACTTTTAACTTTACTTAAAGGAATTGTCATGACTGACATCGCTTTCGTTGCACTGGCTTGCGGCTTGATCATTGGACTGGGCGCTATCGGCGCTTGTATCGGTATCGCAATCATGGGCGGCAAATACCTGGAAGCTTCGGCTCGCCAGCCTGAACTGATGAATACCCTGCAAACCAAGATGTTCCTGCTGGCTGGCCTGATCGACGCGGCGTTCCTGATCGGTGTTGGTATCGCCATGCTGTTCGCCTTCGCAAACCCGTTCGTACGTGGTTGATCCGGTTCGCCGGAACTGATTCTCATGCTGGAATAGACTTCCAGCACTTGCCATTCTGAGAAGGAAATAACCATGAACCTGAATGCAACCTTGTTTGCTCAGTTCGTGGTCTTCTTCATCCTGGCGGTCTTCACGATGAAATTCGTGTGGCCGCCATTGATGAACGCGCTCGACGAGCGCGCCAAGAAGATCGCGGACGGTCTGGCTGCCGCCGAGCGCGGCAAGCTGGAAATGGCTGCCGCTGAAAAACGCGTGCAGGCAGAGTTGGCTTCCGCTCACGACGCTGGTCAAAAGCGCATAGGCGACGCCGAAAAGCGTGCCCAGGCGATCATCGAAGAAGCAAAGCGTACCGCTTCGGAAGAAGCAGCACGCATTCTTGCCGTTGCCCAGGCAGACGCGCAACAGCAGGTCAGCCAGGCGCGCGACGCCCTGCGCGCCCAGGTGGCGACGCTGGCAGTCCAGGGTGCCGAACAGATCCTGAAGCGGGAAATCAACCCTGCCATTCATGCTGACCTGCTGAACCAACTGAAGACCGAGCTGTAACCATGGCCGAACTCGCAACGATTGCACGCCCCTACGCCGAAGCGCTGTTCCGGGTTGCCCAGAACGGCAACCTGGCGGCCTGGTCGGAAAAGTTGTCGGCCATGTCCGCGGTTGCCGCCAATCCGGACGTCATGGACATGGCGCGTAACCCCAAGGTAACGGATGAGCAGGTCATTTCCGTGTTCCTGTCGGCGGTGAACTCGCCAACCGATCCTGAACTCAAAAACTTCGTCAGCATGCTGGTGGAGAACGGACGGCTGTCGCTGCTGCCGGAAATCGCTACGCAATTCCATGCGCTGCGCAATGCCGAGGAAGGCGCTGCCGATGCAGAAATCGTGAGCGCGTTCGAGATGACGCCGGCCCAGGTCGTCGACCTGGTTGCGACGCTGGAAAAACGCTTCAGCCGCAACCTGAACCCGTCGGTGACCGTGGACAACTCGCTGATCGGCGGCGTGCGCGTCACGGTCGGCGATGAAGTGCTCGACACGTCGGTGCGCGCGAAACTGCAGCGCATGCAGACCGCACTGACCACCTGACACCGGCCGATACCGTCCGATACCGGCAAGCACAGAGACATATCATTTAGGAGTTCTAACATGCAACTCAACCCGTCTGAAATCAGCGAACTGATCAAGAGCCGGATCCAGGGGCTCGGCGACACCGCTGAGATTCGCAATCAGGGTACGGTCATTTCCGTGTCCGACGGCATCTGCCGCATCCACGGTCTGTCCGACGTGATGCAGGGCGAGATGCTGGAATTCCCGGGCAACACCTTCGGCCTGGCGCTGAACCTCGAGCGCGACTCGGTCGGCTCGGTGATCCTGGGCAGCTACGAGCATATTTCCGAAGGCGACACGGTCAAGTGCACCGGCCGCATCCTGGAAGTGCCGATCGGCCCTGAACTGAAAGGCCGCGTGGTCAACGCGCTGGGCCAGCCGATCGACGGCAAGGGTCCAATCAACACCACGCTGACCGCACCGATCGAAAAGATCGCACCGGGCGTGATCGCCCGCCAGTCCGTTTCCCAGCCGATGCAAACCGGCCTGAAGTCGATCGACGCGATGGTGCCTATCGGCCGTGGCCAGCGCGAGCTGATCATCGGCGACCGCCAGACCGGCAAGTCCGCTGTTGCGATCGACGCGATCATCAACCAGAAGGGCCAGGGCATGACGTGTATCTACGTCGCCATCGGCCAGAAGGCATCGACGATCAAGAACATCGTGCGCGCGCTGGAAACCCACGGCGCGATGGAATACACCATCGTCGTCGCGGCTTCCGCTTCCGAGTCCGCCGCGATGCAATACGTGTCGGCCTACTCCGGCTGCGCGATGGGCGAATACTTCCGCGACCGCGGCGAAGACGCGCTGATCGTGTATGACGACCTGTCCAAGCAGGCTGTCGCCTACCGCCAGGTGTCGCTGCTGCTGCGCCGTCCGCCAGGCCGCGAAGCCTACCCCGGCGACGTGTTCTACCTGCACAGCCGCCTGCTCGAGCGCGCAGCCCGCGTGAACCCCGACTATGTCGAGAAGTTCACCAACGGCGCCGTGACCGGCAAGACTGGTTCGTTGACCGCACTGCCTATTATTGAAACCCAGGCGGGCGACGTTTCCGCTTTCGTTCCGACCAACGTGATTTCGATCACCGACGGCCAGATCTTCCTGGAAACCTCGCTGTTCAACGCCGGTATCCGTCCCGCGATCAACGCCGGTATTTCGGTGTCGCGCGTCGGTGGCGCAGCACAGACCAAGGTCATCAAGAACCTGTCCGGCGGTATCCGTACCGACCTCGCGCAGTATCGCGAACTGGCAGCGTTTGCGCAGTTTGCGTCCGACCTCGACGAATCGACCCGCAAGCAGCTCGAGCGCGGCGCCCGCGTGACGGAACTGCTGAAGCAGCCGCAGTACTCGCCGCTGCCGATCTCGCTGATGGCCGTGTCGCTGTTCGCGGTCAACAAGGGTTACTTCGACAATATCGAAGTCAAGAATGTACTGCCGTTCGAATCTGGCCTTCATAACTTCATGAAGACCAGCCACAGCGCGCTGCTGAAGAATATTGAAGACACCAAGCAACTCGACAAGGACGGCGAAGCAGCATTGGCCGCCGCCATTGGTGACTACAAGAAATCGGTGTCGTTCTGAGTTGAACGCGGCTAGAAGGAGCAAGGACTCATGGCTGTAGGCAAAGAGATACGTGGCAAGATCAAGAGCGTAGAAAATACGAAGAAGATCACGAAGGCGATGGAAATGGTCGCCGCTTCCAAGATGCGCCGTGCGCAGGAAAGGATGCGGTCGGCCCGTCCCTACAGTGACAAGATTCGGAATATCGCCTCCAATCTTGCCGAGGCCAACCCGGAGTACACCCACCCGTTCCTGGTCAGGCAGGACGGCTCGAAGACGGTCGGCATCATCGTGGTGACGACCGACAAGGGCCTGTGCGGCGGTCTCAACACCAATGCATTGCGGGTGCTGACGACCAAGCTGCGCGAGCTCGAGGGCCGCGGCAGCAAGATCGAAGCGGTCGCCATTGGGAACAAGGGCTTCGGCTTCCTGAACCGGATCGGCGCCCGCGTGGTGTCGCATGCCGTCCAGATCGGCGACACGCCGCACCTGGAAAAGCTGATCGGCCCGGTCAAGGTGCTGCTCGACGCGTACCAGGAAGGCCGTCTCGACGCGGTCTACATCGTCTACACCAAGTTCATCAACACGATGAAGCAGGAGCCGATGCTGGAGCAGCTGCTGCCGCTGTCGTCCGAGCGCATGACCGCCGACAAGAAGACGGGTCCGGACTGGGACTACATCTACGAGCCGGATGCCCAGAGCGTGATCGACGAACTGCTGGTGCGCTACGTTGAAGCGCTGATCTACCAGGCGGTCGCCGAGAACCTGGCGTCCGAGCAGTCGGCCCGGATGGTGGCAATGAAGGCGGCGTCCGACAATGCCGGCAGTGTTATCGGCGAACTGCGCCTGGTCTACAACAAGACCCGGCAGGCCGCGATTACCAAGGAACTCTCCGAGATCGTTGCCGGTGCGGCAGCGGTTTAAACACGCGAACGCGTGAAACAGAATTTAAATCATTACTATTGAAGGAACGAAAATGGCTGATGGCAAAATCGTTCAGTGTATCGGCGCTGTGGTGGACGTTGAGTTTCCGCGCAACGCGATGCCAAGGATATTCGATGCCTTGAAGATGGAAGGTTCGGACCTGACCCTGGAAGTCCAGCAGCAGCTGGGCGACGGCGTGGTGCGTACCATTGCGCTGGGCACGTCCGACGGCCTGCGCCGCGGCATGGTGATCCAGAACACCGGCGCGGCGATCCAGGTGCCTATCGGCAAGGCAACCCTGGGCCGCATCATGGACGTGCTGGGCAACCCGATCGACGAATGCGGTCCGGTCAGCCACGAGTTCATGGCGTCCATCCACCGCGAAGCCCCGAAGTACGACGACCTGTCGCCTTCGCAGGACCTGCTGGAAACCGGCATCAAGGTGATCGACCTGGTCTGCCCGTTTGCAAAAGGCGGCAAGGTCGGCCTGTTCGGCGGCGCCGGCGTCGGCAAGACCGTCAACATGATGGAACTGATCAACAACATCGCCAAGGCACACTCGGGCTTGTCCGTGTTCGCCGGCGTGGGCGAGCGTACCCGTGAGGGCAACGACTTCTACCACGAGATGGCCGATGCGAAAGTGGTCGACCTCGAAAACCCGGAAAATTCCAAGGTTGCGATGGTCTATGGCCAGATGAACGAGCCGCCGGGCAACCGCCTGCGCGTGGCGCTGACCGGCCTGACCATTGCGGAAGGTTTCCGCGACGAAGGCCGTGACGTGCTGTTCTTCGTTGACAACATCTACCGCTACACGCTGGCCGGCACCGAAGTGTCCGCGCTGCTGGGCCGTATGCCTTCCGCGGTGGGCTACCAGCCGACGCTGGCCGAAGAGATGGGCCGCCTGCAGGAGCGCATCACCTCGACCAAGACCGGTTCGATCACCTCGATCCAGGCCGTCTATGTGCCAGCGGATGACTTGACCGACCCGTCGCCTGCAACCACCTTCGCCCACCTCGACTCGACCGTCGTTCTGTCGCGTGACATCGCCTCGCTGGGTATCTACCCTGCGGTCGACCCGCTCGACTCGACCTCGCGCCAGCTGGACCCGCTCGTGGTTGGACAAGAGCACTACGACACCGCGCGCGCCGTGCAGAACACGCTGCAGCGCTACAAGGAATTGCGCGACATTATCGCGATTCTGGGCATGGACGAACTGGCGCCGGAAGACAAGCTGCTGGTGGCGCGCGCCCGTAAGATGCAGCGTTTCCTGTCGCAGCCTTTCCACGTCGCTGAAGTGTTCACCGGCTCGCCGGGCAAGTACGTGCCGCTGAAGGAAACCATCCGCGGCTTCAAGATGATTGCGTCGGGCGAACTGGATCACCTGCCGGAGCAGGCGTTCTACATGGTCGGCACCATCGACGAAGCAATCGAAAAAGCGAAGAAGATGCAGTAATTGACAAGGGTGGACAGGCGGGCGCATTGCCGGCTTGTCCCCTTGTCCGTTGCACCATGCATCATCGTGGCTCCCAGCTTGAGAAGGTTTTACTATGGCAAATACAATACACGTCGACGTCGTTTCCGCAGAAGCGCTGATCTTCTCCGGCGAAGCGGAATTCGTCGCGTTGCCGGGCGAGGCGGGCGAGCTGGGCATCTATCCCAAGCACACCCCGCTGATCACCCGCATCCGTCCGGGCGCCGTGCGCATCAAGGTAGCAGGCCAGGCGGAAGACGAGTTTGTCTTCGTCGCAGGCGGCATCCTGGAAGTGCAGCCGAACGCGGTTACCGTGCTGGCCGACACCGCGATCCGCGGCCACGACCTGGACGAAGCAAAGGCAGCCGAAGCCAAGCGCCTGGCTGAGGAAACCCTGGTCAACCAGGAATCGAAGATCGACTACGCGACTGCGCAGTCGGAGCTGGCGGTGGCGATTGCGCAGCTGGCAGCGATACAGCGGCTGCGGCAGAAGCGGTAAGAGAGTAATACAGGTAGTGAGCAAGGGCAGCTTCGGCTGCCTTTTTTCATGGGCGCGCCATTTCCTTCAGCGCTGCCTGCGCAAGAAAGCCCGAGCGCGTGAGATGACGGGCTTTTGCGGCTTCGTCAATCTGATGCACCAACCGTTCCGGCAATGAAATGTTCAGCCGCACCGGCCTGGATTGAACGCGGGTGATATCGATTTCGGCAAGCATCCAGACGCCTCCCTGATAGGCAGGATCCCGGACAAGCGCTTCGAGGGCAGTCGGCGCCGGAATCGGTCCTTCCTCGCCGGCAAAATGTGCCTCCGCAGCCTCCTGTATCGCTGCCGGCAGGCCTTCCCAGGAATCAGCGGCGGAGTAACAGCCGGCAAAATCCGGAAACGTGACGCCGTGGGCATGGCTGGCGTCACCCAAATGAACATAAACAGGGTAAAGCATGTTTTCTCCTCAATGAAGCCATCCGGCCTGTTTGCAAATCGAGCGCAATGTACCGATAGGCATGTCCTTGCGCGGATGCGGAACAGTGACTCTCCCGGGACGAGTCGGATGTTTGAACTGCCTGTGTGAACCAACGGCATTCGCCAGATACCAGCCGTCTGCGGTAAGTCGCTTGATAATCTCTGTACTGGTCATTTGGATTTTATACACAAAATATACACACGTCAAACCAGCTCCAACGAATACGGCGGTATGAGTAGATGGGTAAAAGCGATGGTTCAAGTGTCAATCCAGTATTAATTCCACCTGGCCAGACCGACGACCGAATCGCAGAAAACGACCTGACAGGGCGAGTACAACGCCAGTCGCTGGCTCCGATCCAAAAGACTTCACGCAAGCCGCGCCTCCCAGTCCCGCTTACAATAAAGACAAGCTCCTGTCTCCATTGAAAGGCGTCGCCCATGTCCAAGGCATACGAATCCATACCCCAATTGCTGTCCGCGGCGCGCACCATCGCGGTAGTCGGCCTGTCCAGCAAGCCGGACCGCGCCAGCCACCAGGTTGCTAGCTACCTGCAGCAGCATGGCCACCGCATCATCCCGGTCAACCCGACCTATGCCGGGCAGTCCATCCTCGGCGAACACTGTTATGCAACGCTGGCGCAGGTGGCGAGGGAACATGGCGTGATCGATATCGTTGACTGCTTCCGCAAGTCCGAAGACATCCTGCCGATTGCGGAGCAGGCGGTTGCGATCGGCGCACGCTGCCTGTGGCTGCAACTGGGCATCGTCAACGAGGATGCGGCCAGGCTCGCACAAAAGGCGGGCATGCTGGTTGTGATGGACCATTGCCTGAAAATCGAGCACCAGGCCTTGCTCGCACGCTAACGACTACCAGAACAGGAACGCCATGAAAGCCACGGAACAGTTTCGCCTTTCCAAAAAATTCAAGGTGAAGGACACGGATGCCGCCGCCAAGCCGCTGTCTTCCGGCGACAAGTCGGTGGACAAGCGCGCAGTCGAGATACTGGCCGGCGAAATCGCCGCGATGCAGGACATTTTCTATGCCGAACACCAGCGCAAGCTGCTGGTCATCCTGCAGGGCATGGACAGCTCGGGCAAGGACGGCACGATACGCGGCGTGTTCGACGCCACCGACCCGCTGGGCATACGCACCGTCGCCTTCAAGGCGCCCAGCACGGTGGAAAAGGAACATGACTACCTGTGGCGTATCCACATGGCGGCGCCAGGGAAGGGCGAGATCGTCATTTTCAACCGCAGCCATTACGAGGATGTGCTGGTGCCCCGGGTGCATGGGCAGATCGACGAGAAGGAATGCAGGCAGCGTTACGCGCATATCCGCGACTTCGAGCGGATGCTGTCGGAAACCGGCACCGTGATCGTCAAGTTTTTCCTGCACATCTCGAAGGACGAACAGAAGGCGCGGCTGCAGGCACGGCTGGACGACCCGCAGAAACACTGGAAAGTCGACCTGCAGGACCTGGAGGAACGCAAGCTGTGGACTGACTACCAGGCCGCCTATACCGAACTGCTGGCCGAGACCGACACCGACCAGGCGCCCTGGTACGTGGTGCCGGCGGACTCGAAAACCCACCGCAACCTGGTAGTTGCCACCGTGCTGAAGGAGGTGCTGCAGGGCATGAAGCTGGCTTACCCGGCGCCGCATCCGGAATACACGGGGCTCGAGGTGGAATAAGGATACCAATGGCGCCGGCCGAGCCGGTCGACCTGCTGCTGGCGGCGTATGGCGTGAATGACAGCACGTCGTTTCATTGGTCCAGCCGCTGGCAGGGCGAGCTGGCCTTGCTGCTGCAAGGATCGCAGGAATGGTGCCAAGCGCGCCTGTAAGCAATATTGCTTGTTGCGCGCGCCACGGTTGCAGTTGCCGTTGCCGTTGCCCGCGCAGCGACCGTTGCCGTT
Organism: uncultured Noviherbaspirillum sp.; assembly: GCA_963522035.1. Lineage (GTDB taxonomy): Bacteria > Pseudomonadota > Gammaproteobacteria > Burkholderiales > Burkholderiaceae_D > Noviherbaspirillum_A. The sequence goes on from CAUQYP010000030.1 coordinate 28,922, forward strand.
GCCGTTGCCGTTGCCGCGGTTTTTGACGTGGATCCCCGTTAGACGGCGACGCGTCGCCAGGGACTGAAA
>CAUQYP010000031.1:0-28721 GCA_963522035.1 uncultured Noviherbaspirillum sp.
CAACGGCAACGGCAACGGCAACGGCAACGGCAACTGTCGCTGCGCGGGACGTCAACAGCAACGGCAACTGTCGCTACGCGGAACGTCAAGAGCAGCCGCAACTGTCGCTGCGCGGAAGTGGCGCTTCTGGTGCAAGCCAGGATGAAAATGCTCTAGCTAGGCTCGGTCTTCTGCCCGATCTCGAAGTTCGCCATGATTTCCAGCGCGCGCACCATGGCCGAGTGGTCCCATCCCTTGCCGCCATGCGCGGCGCAGGCATTGAACAACTCCTGCGCGTTGGCGGTATTGGGCAGGGAAACGCCGATCGCGCGTGCGCTCGACAAGGCCAGGTTAAGGTCTTTCTGGTGCAGCTCGATCCGAAAGCCCGGGTCGAAGGTGCGCTTGACCATGCGTTCGCCATGCACTTCCAGGATGCGCGACGCGGCGAAGCCGCCCATCAGCGCCTGCCTCACCTTGGCCGGGTCGGCGCCCATCTTCGCGGCAAACAGCAGCGCCTCGCCGACCGCCTCGATATTGAGCGCGACCACGATCTGGTTGGCCACCTTGCAGGTCTGGCCGGCGCCGTTCTCGCCGACCAGCGTGATGTTCTTGCCCATCTGCTCCAGCAGCGGCCGCACGCGCTCGAAGGCCGCTTCGGATGCGCCCACCATGATGGTCAGGCTGGCCGCCTTCGCGCCGACTTCGCCGCCCGACACCGGCGCATCGACATACTCGCATTCCATGGCCTTAATGCGGTCGGCGAACTGCCTGGTCTCGACCGGCGAGATGGAGCTCATGTCGACCACGATCTTGCCGGGGCTGAGGCCATCGGCCACGCCGTCGGCGTCGAACAGGACCGACGCCACGTGCGGCGTATCCGGCACCATGGTGATGATGATGTCTGCGTTATGCGCGACTTCCTTGCCCGACGCGCATGACGTCCCGCCGGCTTCCGTCAGCGCGGCCGGCACGCCGGACCGGCTGAACAGGTAGACCTCGTGGCCGGCCCTGATCAGGTGCCCGGCCATCGGGGCGCCCATGATGCCCAGTCCGATAAATCCTACTTTACTCATCGCTTTCTCCATTTGGTGGCGCGGCGCGGCGCGCTGTCAGCCTGCCGCGTATTTGTCGCGCAGGGACTGGGTGGCTGCGCGAAACAGTCCCTGGTCGCTGCCGATGGCAAGCATGGTAACGCCCATGGCCATGTAGCGCTGGATATCGGCGTCGACCGTGGCCAGTATGCCTACCGGCTTGCCGGCGGCCCTGGCCCGGTCGATCACGTGCTGCATCGCTGCCTGCACTTCCGGGTGGGACGCCTGGCCCAGCAAGCCCAGGCCGGCGGCCAGGTCCGACGGGCCGATGAAGACCGAGTCCACGCCGTCGACTGCGCAAATCGCGTCGATGGACTCGACCGCCTTGCGGCTCTCGATCTGCACGCACACCACGATGTTGTCGCCGACGATCTGGTGGTAATCCTTCACCGTGCCGTAGCGGTTGCTGCGCATCGCCACCGAAACGCCGCGCACGCCATGCGGCGGATAGCGCGTGGCCGAGACCGCGCGCCGCGCATCGTCCGCAGATTCCACGAACGGCACCAGGAAATTGAAGAAACCAAGGTCGAGCAGGCGCTTGATCTGCACCGGGTCGTTGGACTGCGGCCGAACGAAGGGCGCGCTCGGGCTGTCCTTCAGCGCCATCAGTTGCAGCATGAAGGAATGCACGTCGTTCGGCGAATGCTCGCCATCGAGCAGCAGCCAGTCGAACCCGGCCAGGCCAAGGATTTCGGTCGTGATCGGCGTGGTCAGCGAGGACCAGCAGCCGAACAGTTTTTTTCCGGCAAGCAGGTCCTGCTTGAAGCGGTTGGGAAACGCCGTGTAGGGAGTAGGGAGTGTCATGCTTTTTCCTTTAGCGGACCAGGCACGGCCGCTTGTTGTCGAAGGTCCAGCCGGGAATCATGAACTGCATCGCTTCCGCATCGTCGCGGCCGCCCAGGCCCAGGTTCCTGTAGGCCTGGTGCGCTTTTTCCACTTCTGCCATGTCGATCTCGATGCCCAGGCCCGGCCGCGCCGGCACGTGGACTTCACCGGCCTCTATCTTCAGCGGCTCTTTCGTCAGGCGCTGGCCGTCCTGCCAGATCCAGTGCGTGTCGATGGCGGTAACCCTGCCTGGCGCGGCAGCGCCGACATGCGTGAACATCGCCAGCGAAATATCGAAATGGTTGTTCGAGTGCGAACCCCATGTCAGGCCGAACATGTCGCACAGCTGGGCCACCCGCACCGAGCCCTGCATGGTCCAGAAGTGCGGGTCGGCCAGCGGGATGTCGACCGACTGCAGCTGCAGCGAGTGCGCCATCTGGCGCCAGTCGGTGGCGACCATGTTGGTCGCCGTCTGCAGGCCGGTCGCGCGGCGGAACTCGGCCATGACCTCGCGGCCCGAATAGCCGTTCTCGGCGCCGCACGGGTCTTCGGCATAGGCCAGCACGTCATGCTTGTCGCGGCACAGGCGCACCGCTTCCGCCAGCGACCAGGCGCCGTTCGGGTCGAGCGTGATGCGCGCGTCGGGGAAACGTTCATGCAGCGCGACGACGGCTTCCATTTCCGCATCGCCGGCCAGCACCCCGCCCTTCAGCTTGAAGTCGCTGAAGCCATAACGCTCCTGCGCGGCTTCGGCCAGCCGGACCACGGCCTCCGGCGTCAGCGCTGTTTCATTGCGCAGGCGGAACCAGGCATTGTCGGCATCCGGTTCGCCGCGATAGTCGAGGGTGGTCTTGTTGCGGTCGCCGATATAAAAGAGATAGCCCAGCATCCTGACCCTGTCGCGCTGCATGCCTTCGCCCAGCAGGGCAGCGACCGGCAGGTCCAGGAACTGGCCCAGCAGGTCGAGCAGCGCCGCCTCGACCGCGGTGACTGCGTGGATGGTCACGCGCAGGTCGAAGGTCTGCAGGCCGCGGCCGCCGGCATCGCGTTCGGCGAAGGTGCTGCGCAAGGTGTTGAGCACGCTCTGGTAGGCGCCGATCGACTGACCCACGACGTACTGGCGCGCATCTTCCAGGGTCTGGCGTATGCGCTCGCCGCCCGGCACCTCGCCGGCCCCGGTGTTGCCAGCGCTGTCCGTGATGATCACGATATTGCGTGTGAAGAAAGCGCCGTGCGCGCCGCTCAGGTTGAGCAGCATGCTGTCGCGACCGGCGACCGGGATGACCTGCATCCCGGTGACGACCGGCGCGCCGCGCGTGGCTGGTGCAGTGCCTGGATTAGACATGATCTGTTCCAATAATGAATGTTAGAGGCCGGCCCCGGCGAGCGAGGCGCCTGCGATAGGGCTATCAGCGAGTGGGTCAGTCGACGACGATCTTGCCGACTTCGATGACCTGCTTCCATCGGGCCAGTTCCTGCGCCTGGAATTTCTCGAAGTCTGCGGGCGAGTCGGCCACCACCTCGAAGCCCTGCTCCGTCAGGCGTTTCTTTACTTCGTCGCCATTGAGCGCCCCGACGATGGCGCCGTGCAGTTTGCCCTTCACATCCGCCGGCAGCCCCTTGGGCGCGGCGATGCCTTGCCAGGAATAGACATTCACGTCCTTGATGCCGCTTTCGTCCAGGGTCGGTACTTGCGGCAGCAGCGGCGAGCGCTTTTCGCTGGTGATGGCCAACGCCTTCAGCTTGCCGGCCTTGATGTGGTTGATGACGGCATTGATGTTCTGGAACGACGCATCGGCATGGCCGCCGATCAGGTCGGTGATGGCCGGCGCGCCGCCCTTGTACGGCACGTGCAGGCCGGAAGTGGCGGTCTTTTGCCAGAACAGCGCGGCGGTCAAATGGTCGGAAGAACCGGAGCCGGATGACGCGAAGGTCACCTTGTCCGGATTCTTCTTCAGTTGGGCGACCAGCTCCTGCACCGAGTTGGCCGGATGCGCCGCAGGCACCACCAGCACGTTCGGCGCGCGTACGGCGACGGTCAGCAGATCGAAGTCCTTCGACGGATTGTAGGCAATGTTCTTCTGCAGCACAGGGTTGACCGAATACACGCCGATCGACGCCACCAGGATGGTGTAGCCGTCAGGCCGCGCGTTCTTCACCGCGGTCGCACCGATGGCGCCGGTTGCGCCCGGCTTGTTTTCCACCACCAGCATCTGGCCCAGCGCCGCCTGCACGCCCGGGCTGATCGCGCGCGCGATCGTGTCGGTCGAGCCGCCCGGCGGAAATGGCACGATTGCCGTGATGGGCTTGTCCGGATAGGCGGCGGCATGGACGTTTGCCAGCATCGTGGCTGCGATGGCGGCGGTGAATAATAGTTTTTTCATTCCTGGTCTCCTTGGTCCTGCTGGACCATCTCTGGTGGCTGTCTGGCCCGGTCTTCGTGCAAACCGGGCATGCGCAGGCCGACTTGTCGCTTCGGCTATTCTGTAGCGACATAGTAAGGTCAGATCAAGCCACGATCAAACTAATCACTGCTTTAATCAAGCCAGGAATTAGCATGATCGAATGCCTTTCCGAGCCGCATTCCCTAGGCCGCACCTGGTGTGGAGGCCATGAATTTCCGGAGAACTTCTTTCTTGAAGATGTCCAGGGCCGGGTTGTCGTTGTCCTTGCGGTAGGCATACACCATCTTGACCGGACGCGCCGGCTCCAGCCTGACCTTTCTCAGCGCGACGCCCTCGAACTGCAGGCGGGACGCCGCCTCGGGAATCAGCGCGACGCCGATGCCGGAACTGACCAGTGCCATCATGGTGTGGATCTGCCCCAGGTATTCGACGACGTCCGGCCGGACGCCGGCACGGTCGAAGCAGTCCTGCAGCAACTGGTGGAAATAGCGCGCCTCATGCGGCGAGTACATCAGGAAAGGCTGTTCATGCAGGCACGCAAGCGTCGGCGCCTCCGGCCATCGCGCTGCATCCCGTTCGGGAAAGGCCAGCATCAGCGACTCGCTGCCCAGGGTCTCGGTCTGCAATTCGCCATGCCCAGGGTGCGGCCGCATCAATCCGATATCGAGCTGGCCGGCGCCCAGCGCTTCCAGCTGCGCGCCGGTCACGAGCTCCTTGAGCGTCAGCGAGATTCCTGGCGAACGTTCGCGCAGGCGCCGCACGAAATCGGGCACCAGCGCATACCCGAACGACGCAGTGAACCCGATCGCCAGCGAGCCGCCCTCCCCCCGCGCCACCCGCCGCGCCGTCGACGCCGCCTCCTCCGCCATGCGCAGGATGCGGGCCGCTTCGGGGAAAAACGACTTGCCCGCCGCGGTCAGGCGCACCGAGCGGCTGGTGCGGTCGATCAGCTGCGTCCCGACGTGATGCTCGAGCAGGCGGATCTGCCGGCTCAGCGGCGACTGCGTCATGTTCAACCGCTCCGCTGCCCGATTAAAGTGCAGCTCCTCGGCGACGGCGACAAAGCAGCGGACCTGGCTTAGTTCGAACATGGTGGGGGTGCTGGACTGGTTTGTTTAAAGGATGCGCCGAGCATAACCGCATCAGCGGCGGAGGGCCACCGGCGCGGCATGATGAGCACCTGCACTAACGCCGGGAAGGAGAACGAAAAAAAACAGCCGCTGTTAAGCGGCTGTTTTTCGTGGCATTTCTTGGCGGAGACGGAGGGAGAGTAGGACAAAGGCCACGATTCCGCTATGAAGCCCTTGTAATAAGGCTTTTCAGCCTGTAGTCTACTCCATATTACTACTCCAACTTGCTGTCTTTCAATGTCAAATTTACGCCTCCAAGGTTCAACCTATCATGCCCGGTTAGTAGTTCCGAAAGATGTCCGGCCGAAGTTTCAGAACAAGTCAGAACTTTCTCAATCACTGGAAACAGGAAGTCGGAAGCTCGCTGAGGTAAGGGGAGCTGAGTTAGTTGCTAAATGGAAGCGGCAAATTCATCTTGCCCGTGAGGGAGTCAACCACCGCGAATGGGCAAAGGATTGGGCGAAAGAATATCGTGTGGCTGAGGCTACGCCTGAAGCAAAGGATCAACCAAGCGCACGAGACCATATCGAATCCATCATGATTGATGAGCTTCAGGAACTGGTAGATCAAGGGGAGCTTGAACAGGCATCAGCAAGGCAAGCATTTGAAATCGCCATTGGTCACCGTATTTTTCTCAGCGATCACCGAGACGACTTTTTGAAGCAATACAGTAGCCATTCAGTCAAAACGCAAGCTGCCTATTCTGCTGCCCTCGCCCACTTTCTCGACCGTTTCAAAGAAAGCACACAAGTGTCTACGAAGGCAGTCAAGATGTGGCTAAACCACCTCGTTGAAGAGAAAGGGTTGGGCCAAGAGACAATCGGCAGGCTGCTTCGACAGGCGCAAGCGTTTTGGGAGTACCTAATCGAACATGAGGTCATGCCACGTGATGCCAACCCATTTCAAGCCGTCAAACTATCGGTACCGAAGACTGCAACACGGTCGAACCCGATTAAGCCATTCAAGCCAGAGGAAGTCGTCGCTATTCTGATGTCTCCCAAGGCAAAAGCGGATGAGCAGCTTACTTTGCTTATCAAGCTCGGTATGTACACGGGGGCACGGATTGAAGAGCTTGCGATGCTGAAGTGGGCTGATGTTGATCTGAATGATGCGTTGATCAGTATCCATGGCACAAAGACCCAGGCAGCCCGGAGGGATGTTCCCTTACACCCTGTATTGATCTCGTTGCTCACTTCACTGCGAGATGACGCAGGCGGTGATTTCGTCATACCCGGTCTCAAAATTGACAGTCGTGGAGAACGTGGCAAAGCACTTGGCAAGCGATTCGGACGTTTGAAGACCGAAATGGGATATGTAGGGCGCGACAAGGTTTTCCATAGCATTAGGAAGACTGTAGCAACCTTGTTTGAGCAGGCAGAGGTATTGGAAGGTGTAGCTGCAGACATTCTTGGGCATGAGAAGCAGACTATGACTTATGGCCTGTACTCGGGTGGATCAAGCCTACAACAGAAGCGGGATGCGGTTCATAAACTCCGATACCCCGCTTAATGCGCAGGAATGTCCGCTCAATTGGACCGGCTTGTCATATTTATCGGTCAAAGTTGATCAATGAATGCAGTCAGTTCCGGCATTTGTCAAAATGGTATCGTGTCATATTCCCGCCTTTGCCCCTAAATCCGCATCTAGGGCATTCCATCAGCTTCATGTTGTATTTCCTTCCCTTCTGAAGCGGCGGAATGGGCTTGACTTCCAAAGTTAGGTAACGGGCTTTCTGGGTCTCGCTCATCTTGCGGCGCGATTCCTCGCTGAACGTGCGCCCACGCAGTGACTTGGACATTTCCAGCTTCTGCGAAAGAGGCTTCGGCCTTCCCGTGGTGTGATGGACGTTGACTTTATAAAACGCCTTCATGGACTGGATTCGTTTTTGCCGCTCGGCTTCTGTTTGGTCACGCTTGTTCCTGATAGCGCATAGTTCAGGCGTCATGCCCTTCCAGCCACCCATCCCGCCAATAATCTTGTTGCGCATAAGCGGGTCATAGTGAACAGCTTCCCAAGTAACAAGCCTTCCTTCCTCTTCGTAGGCTTCTTCTACTGAATCGAAGAAGTTGAGGATGCCCATTATTAGATGCTTGCCGGCCTTTTTGCACTCCCTGATCCAGTCTCCGCTTCCTAGATAGCCATCGATGTATGGGCGCGAAGTCGTGTGTACACCAATGTAATAATCACCAGTGATAGGGCAGAACGTTTTGTAAGTGAAGTGGTATTTCATGAGTCGCTCCAAGTAGTGGCAGAAAATGCCAGTACTCAGCAGACTTTCTCGCTGATATATCAAGAAGACCGCAGTAACGATTTCTCACGTTGTTTCCTCTTCTTCCGCTTCGCCCACACGCTCGCGCAAGGACGCTATCTCATCTTGTAGATTACTGATGGTGTTTTCATGAACCGACATCTTGTGGTCGAGGTCATCGATAAGTTCTCGATGAATGAATAACTCCGCCTCAAGACGATGTACAGCCACGCCACCGTTGATCAACCGAATCACAACGAATGCGGCGAACACGGAAAGCACGATACGAACGGACACGTCCGCTTGGATGTAATTGTAGACCAAGTATGCGACACCAAGAATGATGACCCATTGGAATAAAACTTTCGCGGTCTCTCGCATCGTTAGGTAGTGCCGGGGGCTGTAAAAGCGTACATTCCAGCATTATATAACCCAAAGTAGGTTATGGGATATTCTAGAGTCGGTTTCAGAATGTTGGCATGCCCAATCCCATTCATGATGCCCGCTACAAGCTGTTCCGTGAAATGATCATCGAGGCGCGCAAAGATGCAAAGTTGAAGCAGGCAGAGGTTGCAGAACGACTAGGGAAGAACCAATCATTTGTTTCAAAGTACGAGAGAGGCGAGCGGCGACTGGATTTGCCAGAATTCGTTGACGTATGTGAGGCCATAGGCATTGACGTAGAAAAATTCCTTCAGATTTATAAAGGAAAACTAAATCAATGATTGGTAGTTCAGATACCCCTTAGGGGAGCACAAAGGGCGTAAGAACACCCTATGACATAGGCTACGCTTGATGGGTTTTGAAGACTCCATGCAAGTTCTGTAGAGGCTCCGGTAACCCAATCCGATGAAGTATGTGGTTGTGTGCGGCGGATTAAAAGACCATGCCAGTACCCTACCTAGTAGCCCCCTTTGTATGAAGCTAGTACCCTCCTTCTGCATTTGCGGCATCTCAGACCGCCCAGTGGTTCCTTGGTACTAGGAAATTCTTAGCCCGTTCAAGATTGTCAACAACAATAACCAGATCGACCTTTATCCCCTTTTTTGGGGATTCGGTTCATAGGCGAAGGCCGCCCCCTTACTTTCTCGTGTTCCGCATTCCAAGCAGACAAGAGTTCATCACTTGTACTGTGGTTGTGAGCGTCTTGGCAGCCACCCGGGAGATTCAAAACAAATCCATTAGGCAACTCGGGCTAATTGCGTTTACTGAGAATTTGATCGTGTGGTTTTAGATTCAACGATTGTATTCTGGCAACTATTGATCTCGCGCTCGTTTATACGCAAGAAATCTATCCATTTCCTCCGTCCGAATCTTGGTAACAAGAATGCAGTTCACAACGGCACGATCAATTAGTTCAAACGCCGCGTCTTCAGCGTCTATATACAAATCGCCATCAGAATCCTTAGTTACCTTTGAATGCTTAAGCCAGTCGCGGAAAGCATTAAAATCAGCAATTAATGAAGCATTATCAAGTACAGCATTTTCTCCAGCAAATAACATTTCTCTGGTGGAAGAAATTTTTGTTCCAAGAGCGTTCACGGAATTATCGCCAAGCATCGCAATTTGCCCGAGTACGCCTTCACTTGCTCCAGCTAATGTAGCTGCAGAATAGTAATCGCTTTCCTCAAGAAATAGCCGAATTGAACGGTTAAGCTGTAAACATGCTGCTTCAATCTGTTTATGGCTTTGCAACGTCATGACTAGGGTCCTCCCTTACTTGATTTTTAATCAAGGGTGTCACCGGCTTTTCTTCTACAATCGGCGGGTTTAACAGCCAAATTAAAACAAAGATAGCTAGTGATCCACCAGCGACAAGTTTGAAATAGCCGGCAAGGCCATTAAGTTTTGCTGTCAAGTTGATAAAACCCGGTACGATCGATGTTATAAGTGCAACTCCAATTGCCATTGCGCCTCTAAAAATAAATTGTTGCCATGCTGTCGGGGTTGGAATTGAAACGGCTAACCCGACCGAAGCACTGACGAGGACACAGCCGATTATAAATCCGGTCACCAGTTGCCAACGCTGAATTGGCTTTACATCTTCAGCAGCAGGAGTGTCAAAGCCATAAATTGGCAAACGATTTTCGATAAACCTTTTTTTTAATTCCTGTGATTTTTTTTTATCTAAATACTCCACAACCATCCTTTGCATATTTGCATACGCAGTACCTTGCAGCTCAATGATTGCATCGGCCTCGCTTAGGGAGTTGGAGTAGCTTCTGAGGAAAAGTATGTGATTGATAAGGGAATCGAGGATGGCGTAGCAATCTTCGGCAAAGCCAGTAACCCAACGGCCGTTTGCGTGTGCACCAAGCAAGCCGCTATCCCCTACGAAATTTTCTACAAAATTGAAGTACGCCGTACCCTCCTGTTGCACTTCCAAAAGCATCATAATCGAGATTGGGCCACCTGCTTGTTTTGCTTCGATTACGGTACGAAGACGTTTCAAATATTTTTGCTTCAGTTGCTCTATTTGTTTTCTAGCAACTATTACTGATTGTTCGTTAGTACCCAAATTCCCGGTCATTTTTGATGTGAGTTCATGGCCAATAACAAGGCCGTTTTCAGGTCAGAATTATCAACTCCCTCAAACACGACAAAGACAGTGCCCGGACAGTAGGTAACAATTATATTTTGACAGTCAGCTTTGGTGATTCTTCCTGTAACGCGAATTTTGTCGGCAATGTCTGCTTTGATGCGACTGATCCGAGATTCACTGAGTTGATTAAAGCTATGCACGTCGCATAGTCGTGCAAGGTGGGTTACAAATTTATCCGGTGTCATTTATTATTTTGTGTTGTTTGTGGCAAGTGCCAACAGCGTATTCAAATCGGAGTTATCCACGCCAGCGTATTTATATGTTCCAGCACTTGGGCAATGGATGAGGACTGTTTTTGCCCAATCACCTTCTGTAGGAATAGCTCCGGAAGCCTTTATCTTCCCTATTGCCGTTTTGATCAGGTTAAGTTGAGGCTCGTTCGGTTCCCCTGGGGCAGTTCCAAATCGAAGTTTGATCGCCTGTGCAAGGCGTTGGTCGCTAGGGGTCATTATTTGTCATCCTTGAACAAAGAAACGGCTATTTGACACCATCCCTTAGCGCCAAGCAACTAGTGCAGCGAAATAAGAAAAAGGACCGTTTATTAACAGTATGAAACCATACGCTCACACATGTTAGAAAAATAGGGTTGATGTTTCCAACAGACAATGACATACTAACACCGTTTTCTAACACTCATTCTAATCACCATGGCAACCTTCGCATACGGCAGAGTCAGTACCAAAGAGCAAACTACGGAAAACCAGCGTCTTGAGATCGAGGCAGCAGGCTTCAAGGTAGATTACTGGTTTGCTGATGAAGGCATCAGTGGTAAGACCCACGCGACACAACGCCCCAAGTTTATGGCAATGCTGGATAAGATCAGGTCAGGGGAAGCTCTTGTCGTAACTAAGCTCGACAGACTTGGTCGTGATGCCGAAGATGTGCTTCGCACTGTACGGATGCTGGCAGAGCAAAGGATCGAGGTGGTAGTACTTCAATTGGGGAAGCTCGACCTTGGTTCCTCCATAGGAAAGCTGATGCTTACGATGCTTGCCGCTGTGGCGACCATGGAACGTGATCTATTGATTGAACGTACGCAATCTGGATTGGCAAGGGCAAAAGCTGAAGGGAAAATGCTTGGCAGGCCCTCTAAAACAACGCAGGAACAGCGTGAAGCGATGAAAAGAGGATATGCAGCGGGAGAGACCATCAGTGCCCTGGCGAGGCTCTATGGGATTTCCAGAGCCAGTGTACTCAACGTTGTAAACCCATAAAGGCGGCCTGATTTCGCCGTAACTGCTGGAGTCGATCTAGAGGTGAAACCAGTAGCAAATTCTAAAACTGCCATAAAAATAAGAAGGTATGCCACTTAAGCGGTATTGCCCCCTGTAAATTCCTATGGCAGCATGCAGCCTGTCTACAAGAATTCAGTTTCAGTACCTGCTCCTTAGGCTGACTGGTTCTTTGTTTCTAGGGAAATAAGCATGCAAGATTCCTTTATCTATGGCATCGCCATTGTTACAGCTTTTAGTACCCTTGTTTTGGGCATTTTGTTTTATCAAACACAAGGTGCTCTTAAATCTGCACAGTCTAGGCTTGGTGAAATCGTTGACCTTGACGCTGAAAAGTCCACAATCAAAAGCGAGATCACCAAACTGATCAGTGCGTCGAAGGAACAGCAGCATGATCTTGAAACGCGCTATGCGGCAGGGTTGGCGGTTTACACCAATATGCAGTCTGAGATCGCTTTGCTGAGTGAAAGCTTGGAGGATATCTCCTTCGGTATGTACGAGCCGCACTTTAGTTTCCAGAGCTCGCCAGAGTTCCGAATGGAGATAGAGAATGTGCGGCGTGAGCAAAAAGAATTAATCAGAGGTGATGCGGCAGCTATCTGTAACACGGAATGGAGAGTGGCGGGCAGTCGCGCCGACGGCGTTAAGCTCGCTAAACAAAACGTGAAACTGGTACTGCGCGCTTTCAATGGCGAATGTGATGCGGCTGTTGCCAATGTCTCTTGGAATAACGCGACGAAGATGGAGATGCGTATCCGCAAGTCGTTCGAGGCGTTGAACAAACTGGGCGTAATGCTGCATGTGCACTTGACCGAGGCCTTTCTTGATCTGAAGCTAAAAGAACTACGGCTTACCTTTGAGTATGCAGAAAAGCGACAGGCTGAGAAGGAAGAGGAGCGACGCATACGAGAGCAACTGCGTGAAGAAGAGCGCGCGCAACGCGACTATGAAAAAGCGCAGGGAGAAGCTGAAGCGGAGGAGCGCCTTTATGGGCAAGCGCTTGAACGCGCAAAAACGGAAGTCGAAAAGGCTAGTGGTGTCAAGGAGGCTACGCTCGCTGCCCGGATTAGTGAATTAGAAGAAAAGCTCCGTTTAGCACATGAAAAGAAAGAGCGTGCTATCGCTATGGCTCAGTTGACTAAGTCCGGGTACGTCTATGTTATCTCTAACCAGGGGGCCTTCGGCGAAGGGGTTTATAAGATAGGTATGACACGACGCCTTGATCCAATGGACCGCGTTATCGAACTTGGGGATGCATCTGTTCCATTTCCATTCGATGTACATGCAATGCTGTATTCGGATAATGCTCCAGAACTTGAACGCGCACTGCATGATAAGTTTGCTAAGCAGCGTGTCAATCTGGCTAATTACCGTAAGGAATTCTTTGCAGCAAGCCTCACAGAGATTGAGGAAATTGTTCGGGAAAAGGGCTTCCAAGTTGAATTTGCTTATACAGTCGAATCGCGGCAGTATCGCGAGTCGCTGGCCGAACGTAGCCGTTTTGGGAAAGCCGAAACAGAGCCCACCTTACTTCAAACGTTCCCGAAAACGCTATTTGGCGACGACTCGCATGTTCTCATGTCAGAGGCGTCAAGTTAATTATCCGCTTCTAATTCTCTAGCGGCTAACACAGATCAATCAATGCCAATCCTTTTCAAATCTATCAAAAGTTTATCCCTACATTAGGGTTTCTCGGTTTATAGAATAAAATTTAGTTTTCACAGTTAACTATTTCTATTAAATTTACGTTAGAAAATCAAATAAAATTATAATGCGCAAGTATCGGAAAATCGTGCTTAATAAGCTGTGTTGACATTTAGAAACGATTTTTTTAGGGTGGTAGCTTTTATTCTTTTTGAATGCTTTCCGATATCGCTGTACAAAAAAAGCGACAGTCAATTTCGCTGATATTGGATAACAAGCCTTGTAAATCAATGACTTGTATTGATCTTGCGAGTAAACGTAGCTCACTAACACTCCACGGTATTGCGTTTTGGAAATTTTGCGCTGATAATCCTTTTACTTCTTTTAACAGAGGAAGTAGCCGTGGGATTATATTCCTGCAATGACTGGCTGATTGTTAAGCCAATGACAAACCCGAAGTTCTATCCGACATTCTCTATACAAACGTGTGGGAATCCGTATGGGATTTGATGATCTATACTATGATAGAGCCCGTTGTAAGCCCAACTTCCCTCAGTAGCCGTTTTATTAGTAGTCTTTCAGCACCCCAGCCGCAGCATAGGCTGAATCATCAAACCCTCCAATCAGTTGATACAGACGCCCAAAGGGATGTTCCATTCAACGGATACCGCATCCCTTGCAGTTGCCAAGCGCGTGAACTTGTACACGACATTCTTAGTGCGATTCAAAGCCATGAATCCCGTCTTGGGATAAGAAAGCGCGCGAGGAAATCTTTTGATCAACAGACCTTCGAGCGGCAGGTTGAAGCCTTGGTCTGCGATCTTGCATTTCGGGAGTTCGCCGCTCCTCGTGCATGGACTTCCATTCCCTTTTCGAAAGTCGTGTTGGGAAGAAGAGATCGATACCGCTCCAAGGTGGTAAATGAAAGCATTCCAAGCGTTGTACGGATGATGGCTGCATCTGGGCTGGAATTGTTGGAATACCAAGTTGGCTACCGCAACCCGTTCGATTTCACAGCAGGGAGGCGGACGGTAATCCGTGCATCGCAAACGCTTCACAAGCTTATCGCAGAGCGTCAGCTCACCAAAGCAGACTTCGGACTGGCGAAGACCGAGGAAGTTATCATTCTCAAGGCTTCAAAGGAGGCGCATTGGGATAAGGGGGAATGGGTTTAGTACGAAGACACGCCTCAGACCTTGGAATACAGGGCAGACCTGAAACGCATCAATGATTGGCTGGAACAAGCTGACCTTGAGTACATCCCCTATGCCTCAGATTGCAAGCAGGTAGACCTGTCTGACCGTCGCCTGCGTAGGTACTTCAACAACAGCAGCTTTGAGCAAGGTGGTCGGCTCTTTGGCGGGTTCTGGCAGGGCATGAAGAAGGCGGAGCGGGCATATGGCATCCTGATCAATGGTTCGCCTGTTGTTGCCTTGGACTATGGACAAATGGCTCCGAGGATGCTGTACGGATTGGCTGGTGCTGATACGCATTTCACGGATGCATATGCTGTACCAGGTTTGGAGGGGTATCGGGATGGTACCAAGCTGGCGTTCAATGCGATGCTGCATGCGGAGAGACCTTTAGCTCGGAAGCCCCAAGGGAGTGCTCATCTCCTTCCAAAGGCATTCTCCATCGCAGACATAACGGCTTTGATAATGAAGTTCCATAAACCCGTCCAGCATGCTTTCTACGCTGGTAAAGGAATGTATCTGAGCTATCAGGAGAGCAGGATTCTGATCTCGGTGCTGAAACGACTTCATGAGCAGGGTATTGTGGGCCTGCCCATCCATGATGCTGTAATCGTTGCTGAACACCACAAAGACCAGACCAAGCAGGTAATGCTGGAGGCCTTCAAGGAGTTGACTGGTATTGAAGGCATGGTGGAGTACGATACCTAACAGCTTGTAAAGCCAGCTATTGGAATTCTGCTTGGTAAGGCACTTAGGCAGAGTTCTTATGAAATGGGCTATCAGCGTGGCTACAGGGATATCTATGTGTTAAGAGCGATAGGATAGCTATCATTTGCCTAGGGGAACCAGAGAGCATCAGTTCTGTTTGCCCTATACATCGATAGGATGCATGGTACTGTTATGAGCACACTATCTGCGAGAAGCAAGGAGTCGCTATGAATAACCAAGAATACCAAAGGCTATAGATATACTTTAGCTCCCCTTATGAGGGGGTCATAAGCACATAGAAATCCTGCTAGAGCTTCACAAAACCATGCCCCTGATATGTGGTAGTTCCGTCTTGATCGTACAGGATGTGTCAGATGCCAAACTTCCGAATTCCACCCTTACCTGTCTTTCGGAAAGTCGAAAAGCTGCTATTCAACGCCCGAGTTAGTCAGCAATGACCAGTTAGACCAACGATTGCTGTTCGACTAGACAAGATCACAACTCCAATGGTTACGCTCATAAAAATCACATGTGCTAGAGTCATCTCTAGTCCTGCTCCTTTATCCATTTTTGAACGTCTTGAACTTGGGTATGGAATTGCTGGGTAAGGTACTTAAAGCCAGGGGCTTCACGTTGTATTGTGAATTCCTTTCCTTTGAATTCCGTCTGAAATTCGTGAGTTTGCTCATCACCGCTTGGACGGGCAGCGACCGGCAGCCAGCCGACTGATTTTATTGTGTTGACCTTTATGTTGGGTGTATTGAGTCCGCTCTCAATGTGTTTTTTGCTCGGCGCAGCGACGAACTCGTTCCATTTTTCATGTCCATTCTGACGCTCAACTTCATAGAATCGTGCTTTTGTTGCCATGATTTTTTACCGTTTGTACCGTTTGTACCGTTTAGAGTTGCAGTGCATGCTTGCCTTGGTGGGAACCTAACGTTTAATCTAAAAAGCCACCGAAGGTTGACTTATGGAATGGTCGATTAGGAAAATTCGCCCCCAATTGAGAGTCCTGCCTTCAATAAGGAATACCAGTTACCGAAAATATATCCGTCCGACGCGGCATAAAAGTCTCTATTTACTCCAGTGAATCCTGGCTGAGTAAGCGCACTCGAAAATTCATTTGAATTGAGTCGCTCTCGCTCGCTTAGCATTGCTTTAGTCATATGGTAGAGGACGTGCACGACTTGATCGGTAGGAAGGAGCCGGACAATTCCTATGCCATTTGCGCGAGCGTATTTCAATGCTCCCTGTTGGAGGGCACCGGAGACTGCCATAACTCCCTTTTTGTTCGCGCCAGCGATTTGATCCAACTTTGCTTTGAATTCTTCCACGTCATCAACCGGAATGGAGCCGGAGTAGTCTTTGCACTCACATACCCACAACAACGACCAGCGGTCTGCATTAGGTAGCCAAACCTCTACTGAGATATCCACAATAATCTCGTCATCACGATCTCGTGAGTAGTAACCTTTTTTCTTAAAGGTGCTCGCCAACTTCGGAGAGAGGCCAAGTCGATCACCTTGAAGCTCTGTTTTCACTGCGCCATAGACTCGATCTTCGAAAGCATTTCCTCTTGCAGTTGATGACATATATCTTTCTAATTTAATAAATCGCAAAATGCTTGCCTTTAAATTAATACGGCAATCACACAAAATAGCGAACAAAAATGATCGCAGATCGACAAACTATTTTAATGGCTGTGGCGCAATTTCGAAATAGGAACGACAGCTTTATGCGAAGACGCAATTGGCTGTTTATCGCCGAACTCAGACGATTGGGAGGTTCAAATTTCGATAAAATCTGACACTCGCAGTCAGATGAAGTCTGAGCTGCTTCACCTGATACCTCACATGCGGTCTTGGTAGAGAAAGTTAAGCCATTGGTCAGTTCTGCCTGGGCGCACATCGTGCGATATCCACATATCGACAGGGAGGAGGCTGGGAATCCCCTTCATCAGTTGCGCAAGCGATTCCTCAGTTTGGTTTGTGAACCTGCGGCCATCCCGCTCTACGTACCCTTCGCCATACTTGAATGACCCGTAGAGAATCCCATTCGGTCGAAGCGACATGGCGAGCTTGTTTATGACGTATGGGAGATCAACCTCCGCCACATGCAGAAGCGACGCACATGCCCAAATGCCATCGAATTCAGCAGTCCATGCGATATCTTCAAAGGTGAGGTGTAGCACAGGCAACCCACTATGGCTCGTAGCCCGCACTACCATTTCTTTGGAAGCGTCAAAGGCTGTTACCTTGTAACCTGCTTGGAGAAAGCATGCTGCATCCCGTCCTGAGCCGCATCCGGCATCTAAGACATGCCCTTGTAGCGGCAGATAGGATAAGAAGCGGTCTCGCGTGTCGGCCATATCCGCGCCAACAGTAGCTGCGAAGAAGTCATTGGCGTTCTGGTCATAGTAGCTAACAGAGGTCATATGAAAATTTCTCCTTGTTCCTTTGGACGCCAAGTGGCTATCCGACACTGCATGGCCTCCCCATACCATTTGCCAAGGAATGCTGCTCTTGAGCGGCTATCACGACCTGTCTGAGCCATTAGGGTCTCCCTTAGCGGGTGTTGGCTAATGATTAGGAATTCATTGCGCTGGTAAAGCCTTTCAGCAAATTCTCTAGTAGGAACAAGATCAGACTTCCCTAAGTTGCATTGTTGGCAGGCCAATACAAGGTTCCAGACTCCGTTCAGGTTGGTGTGAAGGAGAGCTGAGAGTACCAAAGGAATGAAGTGGTCAACGTGCACTAATGCGGCATCTCGAGGCATCACAGAGACAGGACTTGAGCAGTAGAAGCAATGGCCTTTCTGGTATCCGTTGAGAGCATCCCGGCAAGAAGTAACGTTGACCCGCCTTATGGCTGTCGCCGCTACTAGCCGCCCTCCTTCGACTTCATGCTCAATTACGGGCACATTGACGCCAAGTTCCCAAGCTGTTTCAACCAAGCGCCATCGGGCTTCTATTTCGTAGAGGAGGTCTACCGACGCCGTACCGCTGGCAAGCTGCTGAAAGTTATCTGTAACGCGGATTCCCCTGTTAGTACGTCGCTCATCCACGAAGAACCGTATATGGTCCTCAGCACCCCCAAGATTATGAAACGCGTCTATGACGTTCACAAAGCCTAGGCGAACTGCACTTTCAGCGAGAGATTCCTCATCCATGTGGCCTGCGAGGTACTGGTTGCAGCCATGAAGAAATTTGCTTGATGTATTAATTCCTTGGCGAGGGGCTTGTGCAAGATGTCGGCAAACGTGCTTCGTAAAGGGAAGCGCAAGCTCTTCGAGGGTTACAAGATCATTCGCTCGAACTCCCAAGTCGAGCAGCGCATGTGCGAGAGCGAACTTATAAGAAGCAGAGTTTCGCCCAAACAAAATAATTGCCCGCCAACGGTTGGTTACTGTTGGCTGAACCCTAAGGTATCGACTAAGTGGGCTAGGCATATACAGGGATTCTGGAAAAAATCAGAAGAACGAAGCCGCCCGCAAACATCGCTATCCTTGAGTATCCCATACTTGAGGGCGATCAATCCCTTCTGGCAACCCCGAGAAATACCAACTGTCTAGGCAGTAGAAACAGTCAGCCATGAGTCTTAGTCGTGAATTAAGGCCACTTGAAAATGCTGAAACAACTACTTGCTTCCCAAGTCGCTGTACTTCCTGAAGCACGGGAAGATAATCACCGTCTCCTGACATAAGATGTATCGTATCGCAGTTGTTTTGATAGGCATGGGTCAAAATATCTACGGTAAGTTGGATATCAACCCCTTTTGCCTTTCGACCTTTTGGCTTGCTAAACACACATGGTGTTAGCCTATTAGGCAAATGTCCAAAGCGCGCACCAGGCGGACTATAGTTATGAAATGTAAAGGACTTGATCGTAGCTTCCACATCGGCTACTGCTTCCGGGCTTCCTTGGACGTATGTGTAGTACGTTGCTCTTAAGATCGTATGAAGATTTGAAACTAGAGATGTTGAATCCCAAACAAAAACATCTTTCCTGTGCTGGATTTTTTCTTCATTTGGCTCCCACTTCTGGCCAACCATATCCTCATATCGAGTGACTAGGTTTTCACCATCGATAAAGACCATCATTTTGCCCAGAGCAGGCAACGGGTACTGAGGTAGGTGCATTAGGTCTCTCGATGCGATCAGGAAATGTAATATTCGAAATTATAACTTTACGCACGGCATTTCCCGTCTAGAGGTTGCACGTTTTACAAATGGGATGGAGGGGGATCAGAAAATACGAAAGTGCAAGAACGAATGCTCTTGGATCGCAGTACAGGTCATATCATTTACTCCAAATATCTACTCCAACAAACTGGAACGATATCTGGAAAAACCCAATAAAATCAACGACCTAACTACGCACAAAATCTTTGGCGGAGACGGAGGGAGTCGAACCCTCGATACAGGTTTAAGCCCATATGCTTCCTTAGCAGGGAAGTGCCTTCGACCACTCGGCCACGTCTCCACACGTTGACGGTATTGCAGGTCCGCCCAACGAAGTCCCGCATAATAACTTCTGGCAGGGACTTGGTCAATGGAACTACAGGCTTAAATCAGGCTTTTTCCAGTTCGAAAGCCTTGTGCAGCACGCGCACCGCGAGTTCCATGTACTTCTCGTCGATCAGCACGGAAATCTTGATTTCGGACGTGGAAATCAGCTGCATGTTGATGCCCTCCTCGGACAGCGTGCGGAACATCTGCGACGCAATGCCGACATGGCTGCGCATGCCGACGCCGACCACGGACACCTTGGACACCTTGGTGTCGCCGACGATATTGCCGGAGCCGATGTGGGCCTTGACGCTGGCGTTGAGCACGTCCATCGCGCGGTTGTACTCGTTGCGCGGCACCGTGAACGTAAAGTCGGTCCGGCCGTCGACGCCCTGGTTCTGCACGATCATGTCGACGTCGATGTTGGCGTCGGCGATCGGACCCAGGATCTGGTACGCAATGCCCGGCTTGTCCGGCACCTGCATGACGGTAATCTTTGCTTCGTCCCGGTTGAACGCGATGCCGGTGATGGTGGCTTGTTCCATGTGTGTATCTTCCTCAAACGAAATCAGGGTGCCGGAACGTGCTTCCTCTTCCAGCGGGATCATCGGGTCGGTCAGCGACGACAGCACCCTGGTCGGCATCCGGTAATTGCCGGCAAATTCGACCGAGCGTATCTGCAGCACCTTGGACCCGAGCGATGCCATTTCCAGCATCTCCTCGAAGGTGACGGTGCGCAGCCTGCGGGCGTCGCTGACCACGCGCGGGTCGGTGGTGTAGACGCCGTCGACGTCGGTATAGATCAGGCATTCGGCTGCCTTGAGCGCCGCCGCCACGGCCACTGCCGAGGTGTCGGAGCCGCCGCGGCCCAGCGTGGTGATATTGCCGTTGCCGTCGACGCCCTGGAAGCCGGTGATGATGACGACGCGCCCGGCGTCGAGGTCGCGCCGCACCTTGGCGTCATCGATGGCCTCGATCCGGGCCTTGGTAAAGGAAGAGTCGGTGCGGATCGGCACCTGCCAGCCGGCATAGGAAACGGCGTCCTTGCCGATCGCCTTCAGGGCCATGGCGAGCAAGGCGACCGAGACCTGTTCGCCGGTGGACGCCAGCATGTCGAGTTCGCGCGGGTCCGGGTCCGGCATGACTTCCCTGGCCAGGCCAATGAGGCGGTTGGTTTCGCCCGACATGGCAGACGGCACCACGACGATCTGATGTCCGGCGTCATGCCATTTGGCGACGCGACGGGCGACGTTGCGGATGCGCTCGGTCGAGCCCATCGAAGTGCCGCCGTATTTATGTACGATTAATGCCATGGGAAGTGTGCAGGTTGGACGAACAAAGCGGACGATTTTACAGTGCGCAACAGGGGCTGACAAGAAGTTGGGGGAATCGGTAGTATGAAACAAGCAAGGCGCAGCAGACCATTCGTCGACGATGGCAGGCGCCCGTATCGTTCGACCGCCATGGTGGAATGCGCTGACGCTTATTCCACCCTACAGTCTTGCGTTAGTCCGGCACCCAGCGCAGCAACACGCTCTCCCCCATCGCGAGATGCCGCACATCCATGCCCAGTCCCGCTGCAAACACCAGCTCGCCGTTCACGTACAGCAAGGGCGACCAGAGCCGGCGCCATGGTGCAATTTCGGCTGCCTGGTACAAGGCCTTGAGGCTGCGGGACGGCCGGTTGGCCGCCAGCTTCAGTCGCTCCTGCCCGGAGCGACGGTGCAGCATCAGGCCATGCCGCAACAGCACTGCCCGGGGCAAGCCGGTACCGTCGGTGACCTCGAACACCAGCGTGCCGCGCCACGCCGGCACCGCGATGGCGGCTTCGCCCTGCCAATGCAATTCCACCGGTTCTTCCGGCGGCGTCCCCAGGCGCGGATGCAGTTCCAGCCGGTTGCCGATCCGGCGCAGCACCATGGCGCCGAAGTCGAAGAACGGGTGCATGTCATGCGCGGCGTCCAGCATCTGGCTGCGGATTTCCTCCAGCCGGGCCTGGCTTGGCAGTGCCACCCGATTCTGGTAAAGCCAGTGACGCAGCAGATTGTCGGCGCGCGCCGGTGTAAGCGTCTTCAGTTCCGGCACATGAAGCGGGTCGCTCCACGACGCCGCACCGCACTGCGCAAGGTCGATTTCCGCCAGGTCCTGCAGCAGGGACTGCGCTACCTGCGCATGGCCGGCGCTGCGCGCCACGCGTGTCGCAAAGCCCGGGAAATGCTGCTCCAGCAGCGGTGTGACCGTGTTGCGCAGCGCATTGCGGCGGTAGCGCAGGTCGCTGTTCGATTCGTCGCTGACATGCGCCAGGCCCAGGGTGTCGCGCGCCTCTTCGAGCTGCGCACGCGAGCAGCCCAGCAGTGGCCGCCCGAGGCTGACGTCGTCGCCCATCAGTTCATGCCGCACCTGCAATGGCGCCATACCCGACAACCCGGGCAGGCCGGCGCCACGCATCAGCTGCAGCAGCACGGTTTCAGCCTGGTCGTCCTGGTGATGGGCGGTTAGCAACAGGCGGCAACCGCTCTCGCGACACATGTCCCCCAAGGCCCGATAACGGGCGATGCGCGCAGCCTCTTCGGTGCCGCGGCCCTGTTCGTCGCCGACATCGACCTGCCTCGAGACCAGCGGCACGCCGCACGCCGCTGCAGCCTGCTCGCAATGCGCCAGCCAGGCATCCGCGTTCGGGCTTAACCCGTGATGCACGTGATAAACGCTCAGCGCGAGATGATGCGACTCGGCGTGGCGGCTGGCGAGATGCAGCAGCACGCTCGAGTCCAGCCCGCCGCTCAAGGCGATGCCGATGTGCGAGACGCCGCCGGAAAAGCTGGCGCGCGCGGCAATGTCCGCCAGCGCGCGTTCGAATTCCTGTTCCAGGCTTTTCGTACTATTCCCGCTCGGGCTGCGCGATTTCCTTGAATTTGCCATAGCTCATCAGCTTTTCGTGGCGGGCCGCAATCAGTTCGCGGGTCTTCATGCCCTGGAACTGGCGCAGCGAATCGGCCAGCGCGCGCTTGAGCATCGCCGCCATCTGGGTCGGGTCGCGGTGGGCGCCACCGAGCGGCTCGGTGATGATCTTGTCGATCAGGTTCATCGCCTTCAAGCGGTGCGCAGTCAGGCCCAGCGCCTCGGCGGCGTCGGACGCGCGCTCCGACGTCTTCCACAGGATGGACGCGCACCCCTCGGGCGAGATGACCGAATAGGTCGCGTATTGCAGCATCAGCACCGCGTCGCCGACCGCGATCGCCAGCGCGCCGCCGGAGCCGCCTTCGCCGATGATGGTGGCGATCAGCGGCACCTTGAGTTCGGCCATGACGTACAGGTTGTGGCCGATGGCCTCGGACTGGCCGCGCTCCTCGGCGTCGATGCCGGGGAAGGCGCCCGGCGTATCGACGAAGGTAAAGATCGGCAAGTTGAACTTTTCGGCAAGCTTCATCAGGCGCATCGCCTTGCGATAACCTTCCGGCTTGGGCATGCCGAAGTTGCGCAGTGCGCGCTCCCTGGTGTCGCGCCCTTTCTGGTGGCCGATGACCATGCATGACTGGCCATTGAAGCGGGCAAGCCCGCCAACGATGGACAGGTCGTCCGCATAACTGCGGTCGCCATGCAACTCGTGGAAGTCGGTGAATATTTCATTCACGTAGTCCATCGTGTACGGACGCTGCGGATGGCGGGCAATCTGGGAAACCTGCCACGGCGTGAGCTTGGCGTAGATTTCCTTGGTCAGTTGCTGGCTCTTCCGCGACAGCCGGTCGATCTCTTCGGAGATGTCGACGGCGGAATCGTCCTGCACGAAGCGCAGCTCTTCGATCTTGGAATCCAGTTCCGCGATCGGCTGCTCGAAATTAAGAAACGTTACCTTGCTCACCGTGGCTCCTTGGGATTCGACAGGCGGGAAAAATTCGGGGACTAATATTCTACCGGGACCGGATCGAGGCTGCGCCACATGTACCAGGTCGCCACGGTACGCCATGGTTCCCAGTTGGCCGAGACCTCGCGCGCATCGCTGCGCGACACCGGCTCGCCGGAGAAATAATTGGTGCTGATGCCGCGCAGCAGGCCGACATCGTCAAGCGGCAAGATATTAGGGCGCAGCAGGTTAAAGATCAAGAACATCTCCGCCGTCCAGCGTCCGATGCCGCGGATCTGCAGAAGCTCGGCGATGACGGCCTCGTCTTCCATCTCTTCCCACTGGCTTGCGTGCACCCGCTCTGCACGGAAATGGTCTGCGAGGTCGAGGATGTACTCGGTCTTGCGGCGCGACAGGCCGCAGGCGGCGAGCTGCTCGGGTCCGGTGTCGATGATGTGGCCCGGCGTGCACTGCTGGCAGGCGGCCAGCACCCGCTGCCAGACAGTTGCTGCTGCCTTTACAGAGATTTGCTGGCCGACGATGGAGCGTGCCAGCGTCGTGAACGGGTCGCCGCGGCCGACCAGGTGCAGGTCGCCGAACATGGGAATGATCCTGCGCATGATGCGGTCGCGCTTCATCAATTCCTGCTTTGCATCTTCCCAGTAGACCGGGACGCTGAGCGGCTTTTCCTCGGGTGTGCCCTTCGCCATGCCGCTTATGCCCTCCGCCACTCGGTCATGCCGCCTGGCTTGTCTTCGAGGATGATGCCGTCGGCCAGCAAGGCTGCGCGGATGCGGTCGGCTTCTGCAAAGTCGCGGGCTTTCTTGGCAGCGGCCCGCGCGTCGATCTGCGCCTGTACCCTGGCGTCGTCGCCACCGTCCCCGCCCTGCAGGAAAGCCTGCGGCGCACGTCCCAGCAGGCCGATCACGCCCGCCAGCGACTTGAGCTGCCTGGCCAGCGCGGCCGAACGGGTCTTGTTGACTTCATTGGCAAGCTCGAACAGTACCGCGACCGCGCCCGGTGTATTGAAGTCGTCGTTCATCGTCTCGGCAAAGCGGACCGCATGTGCTTCGGTCCAGTCCAGCGGCTCGCTGTCGGGCGCGACTTCCTTCAGCGCGGTGTACAGCCGGGTCAGCGCGCCACGCGCGTCGGCCAGGTGGGCGTCCGAGTAATTGAGCTGGCTGCGGTAGTGCGCGCGCAGGATGAAGAAACGCACCACTTCGGCGTCGAAGCTCTGCAGCACTTCGCGGATGGTGAAGAAGTTGCCCAGCGACTTGGACATCTTTTCATTGTCGACGCGCACGAAGCCGTTGTGCATCCAATAGTTGACGAAAGGTTGGCCGCTGGCGCCTTCCGATTGGGCAATCTCGTTTTCATGATGGGGAAACTGCAGGTCCTGGCCACCGCCGTGGATGTCGAAATGTTCGCCCAGCAACTCGCATGACATGGCCGAGCATTCGATATGCCAGCCCGGCCGGCCGCGCCCCCACTGGGAATCCCACTTCACCGATTCCGGTTCCGATTCGCGCGACGACTTCCACAGCACGAAGTCGAGCGGGTCGCGCTTGCCGCTGTTGATGTCGACCCGCTCGCCGGCACGGAGGTCGTCGAGCGACTTTCCGGAAAGCTTGCCGTAGCCCGCGAAGTTGCGCACGGAAAAATTGACGTCGCCATCGTCGGCCCGGTAGGCCAGGCCGTTCTTTTCCAGCTGCGCGACGAGCGACAGCATCTGCGGCACGTAATCGGTCGCGCGCGGTTCGAAGTCCGGCCGCTGCACGCCCAGCGCGTCGGCATCCTCGTTCATCGCCGCGATGAAGCGGCCGGTGAGCTCGGCGATGGTTTCATTGTTTTCGACGGCGCGCCGGATGATCTTGTCGTCGATGTCGGTGATGTTGCGCACGTAGGTGACGTCCAGCCCCTGCGAGCGCAGCCAGCGTTGCACGATGTCGAACACCACCATGACCCGCGCATGACCGAGATGGCAATAGTCATAGACCGTCATGCCGCAAACGTACATGCGTACCTTGCCCGGTTCGATCGGACTGAATGCCTGTTTCTCGCGTGCGAGGGTGTTGTAGATCTTTAGTGCAATCATGAATGGACGGATTCTGTTTCGGCGTCAGGCTTGGCGAACTGCGCCGACGCGCTGTCACGACGGCCAGGCATCAGCGCAACGCGGTCTTGCCACTGCCATTGGTCTGACGCTTATTTTGATAAAATGCTGCTTCGCGCGGCAGTATAGCACCGATGAAATGCCGTTCCGGCAGGGTTCCCGGCCCGCGCCGCAGGCCCGGAACAGGAACCCGGCCACGACAACAAGCACAAGGAAAAACAGATGCAAGGCAAGCGCCGTTCCCTACTTCTACTTGCAGCAACGCTGGCGCTGGGCTCGGCCGGCAACGCCGCGGCAGCCACCGCGCCACAGGTTTTGCTCAAGACCAGCATGGGCGACATCACGCTCGAACTGAACGAGGAAAAGGCGCCGAAAAGCGTCGCCAACTTCCTGCAGTATGTAAAAAGCGGGCATTACAACGGCACTATTTTCCATCGCGTCATCGGCACCTTCATGATCCAGGGCGGCGGTTTCGACACCGGCATGAAGCAGAAGGCCACCAAGCCGCCCATCGCGAACGAAGCATCGAACGGCCTGAAAAACGAGCCGTATTCGCTCGCCATGGCGCGCACTTCCGACCCGAATTCGGCCAGCGCCCAGTTCTTCATCAATGTGAAGAACAATGCCTTCCTGAACTACCCGGGCCAGGATGGCGCCGGCTATGCGGTGTTCGGCAAAGTCGTCAAGGGCACCGAAGTCGTCGACAAGATCAAGGATGTCCAGACCGGCCCAGGCGACGTCCCGGTGAAACCGGTCGTGATCGAATCCGCCAGCATCGTCAAATAAGCGTACGCCTTACCATTCTCACCACTCATCAAGGAATTATCATGGCTGTCCTACTCACTACCAACCACGGCGACATCAAGCTCGATCTGTACGCCGACAAGGCGCCCAAGACCGTCGAGAACTTCCTCGCCTATGTCAATGCCGGCCATTACGATGGCACCATCTTCCATCGCGTGATCGATGGATTCATGGTCCAGGGCGGCGGTTTCGAACCGGGCATGAAGCAGAAGCCGACCAATGCAACGGTCGAGAATGAAGCGAAGAACGGCCTGAAGAACGAGCCCTACACGGTTGCCATGGCCCGCACCTCGGACCCGCATTCGGCGTCGGCGCAGTTCTTCATCAACGTCAAGAACAATGCCTTCCTCGACTATCCGGGCCAGGACGGCTGGGGCTATTGCGTGTTCGGCAAGGTCATCGAGGGCCAGGACGTGGTCGACAAGATCCGCGCAGTGAAGACCACGCGCAGCGGCATGTTTGCCGACGTGCCGGCCGACGACGTGGTCATCGAAAAAGCAGAAGTGGTCTGATTTCCACAAGCAATTCACGATGCAGAAAATGAATTTGCCGGACGCAATCGCGCCGGCATCCCCAGCGCGACCCGAAACGGTCGCGCTGTTCGTTTCAGACCTGCACCTGCAGGAAAACTCTGCTGCAACGACCGCCCTCTTCCTCGATTTCCTTACGCAGCATGCGGTGCATTCCCGCCAGCTTTACCTGCTGGGCGACCTGTTCGAATACTGGGCTGGCGATGACGACATCGACACACCGTATGTGCGCAGCATCGTCGACAAATTGCGTGCAACCAGCGACGCGGGCGTCCAGTTGTTCTGGATAGCAGGCAACCGTGATTTCCTGGTGGGTGACGACTTCGCCCGCGCCGCCGGCATGGTCAGGCTGCCCGACCCGCATGTCACCGAGCTTGCCGGGCTGCGAGTGGCCCTGGCGCATGGCGACGCCCAGTGCACCGACGACCATGACTACCAGGCCTTTCGTGCCCAGGTGCGCAGCCCGCAATGGCAGCAGGCATTCCTGGCGCAGCCGCTCGGTGAGCGCAAGCGCATCATCGACGGCATGCGCGCGGGCAGCCGCGATGCGCAGCGCGGCAAGGCCATGGCGATCATGGACGTGAACCTACAGGCCATCGACGCGCTGTTCGCCGAGACCGGCGCCAGCGTGCTGATCCACGGCCATACGCATCGTCCGGCATGCCACCGGCATGGAAAACGCCTGCGCCATGTGCTGCCCGACTGGGACGGCGACGCGCTTCCTCCGCGCGGCGGCTGGCTGGCGCTGGACACCGACGGCGCAATCCACCGGCATGACGCCAGCGGCACGCTGCTACCCGACGCGGCCGTGGACAGCTAGCGTCCATGGACCAGTTCAAGCAGATCTCCACCTTCGTCGATGTGGTCGGCAAGGGCAGCCTGTCGGCTGCGGCCCGCGCCGAGGGCGTCGCGCCGGCCATGATCAGCCGCCGGCTGGACGCGCTGGAGGCCCGGCTCGGCGTCAAGCTGCTGCAACGAACGACCCGCAAGATCGCGCTGACCCACGAAGGCACGGCCTTCCTCGAGAACTGCCAACGCATACTGGCTGACCTGGAGAACGCGGAAGCGTCGGTGGCCGAGCGAAGCGCCGCGGCAAGCGGCCACCTGTCGATTTCGGCGCCTGCCGGATTCGGCCGCCAGCACGTGGCGCCGCTCCTCCCGTCCTTCCTCGCCGAACACCAAAGCGTGTCGCTGACCCTGAACCTGAATGACCGCGTGGTCGACCTGATCGGCGAAGGCGTGGACGTCGCGATACGCATCGCATCGCTGACCGATTCGGGCCTGGTCGGCGTCAAGCTGGCGGACAACCAGCGCGTCGTGGTCGCTTCGCCTGCCTACCTGCAGCGACACGGCCGGCCCGAGTCGCTGGATGAACTGGCCGCGCACAACTGCCTTCCCATCAGCAGCGAAGGCAGCCAGCGCGGCTGGGTGTTCAGGCAAAACGGCCGGAATGTCACGCTCAAGGTTTCCGGGAACATGGGCTGCAACGACGGCGCCGTGCTGCATGACTGGGCGCTGTCGGGCAAGGGACTGGCCTGGCGTTCGATGTGGGAAGTGGGCGCGGCCATCGAGGCCGGGCAACTGGTCACGGTGCTGGATGAATTTTCAGCGCCGGACAATGCCATTTATGCGGTGTTCGCGCAGCGGCAGCACCTGCCCTTGCGGATACGCGCCTTTGTCGAGTTTCTGCGGCGTGCCTATGCGCGGCCGGACTACTGGCGTCGCGTCCCGGTTTAGCGCATTTTCATGCTGGCTTGCGCCAGATGCGCCACTTCCGCGCAGCGACAATTGCGTTTGCTTTTGACGTTCCGCGCGGCGACAGTTGCCGTTGCTTTTGCTTTTGCTTTTGCTTTTGCTTTTGCTTTTGCTT